>NZ_JBYSZX010000004.1:0-105791 GCF_058787615.1 Pseudomonas sp. FW305-3-2-15-C-LB1
TTGATTCAGTTGTTAAAGAGCGGTTGGTTAAGATCTTTCGTCTCAACCGAGGCGCGCATTCTACAGCAGCCTCATTTGCTGTCAAGTGATTATTTTCAGAAGTTTTCGAAGATTTCTTCAACAACTTCAACCACTTGCGCTTCCGATCTCTCGTTAGCGGGAGGCGAATTCTACAGCGTTACACGCTGCTGTCAACACCTCTTTTTCTCCGCTTTCGACCGAGAGGATCGAAACGTTAATAGAGCCAGACAACACTGCCCTATCAACTGCTTCTGGGCTTCGATGAACTGAAGCAAGTCGCTGTCGAATTCTGCGTAACTCTTTGTTTACCAAGGAGTTTTCCGTTTCGACTGCGCCGGAAGTGGGGCGAATTATAGACAGATAAAATTCGCCGTCAACACTTAATTTCAGGTTTATTCGGATTTTAGCGTAATGCGCGCAAATGCCTTCTTCCCTGCCTGGCAAACGTGGGTAGCGCCCAGCTCGTATATAAAGGTGCGATCCACAACCTCACCATCTATACGCACCCCACCCGAGCCCAGAAGGTCGCGCGCAACCGCCGAGTTCTTAACCAGGCCAGCCTTATTAAGCACGGCAGCAATCGGCATCGCCTCGGCAGCAGACAGCTCGATCTCCGGCAAATCATCAGGCAACTCGCCATCCTTCATGCGATTACCCGCAGCACGGTGAGCACTGGCCGCAGCCTCCTCACCATGGAAACGCGCAACAATCTCTTCCGCCAGCTTAATCTTCACGTCACGTGGATTAGCGCCTGCCTCTACATCAGCACGCAGCGCATTGATTTCGTCCATCGACCGGAAGCTCAGCAACTCGAAGTAACGCCACATCAAAGCATCAGGAATCGAAACCAGCTTACCGTACATAACGCCCGGCGCCTCCTGGATACCGACATAGTTCCCCAGGGACTTGGACATCTTCTTGACGCCATCCAACCCTTCCAACAACGGCATGGTCAGGATGCACTGGGCTTCCTGCCCATACGCACGCTGGAGCTCACGCCCCATCAACAGGTTGAACTTCTGATCAGTGCCGCCCAGCTCAACGTCCGCACGCAACGCTACCGAGTCATAGCCCTGAACCAACGGGTAGAGGAACTCGTGAATGGCGATCGGCTGATTGGTGGAGTAGCGCTTGTCGAAATCATCACGCTCAAGCATGCGCGCGACAGTGTACTGAGAGGTCAAGCGAATGAAGTCCGCCGGCCCCATCTGATCCATCCAAGTAGAGTTGAACGCCACTTCGGTCTTGGCTGGATCGAGTATCTTGAATACCTGAGTCTTGTAGGTCTCGGCATTATCGAGCACCTGCTCACGGGTCAGCGGCGGACGTGTGGCGCTCTTGCCGCTCGGATCACCGATCATTCCGGTGAAGTCACCTATAAGGAAGATGACCTGGTGCCCCAACTCCTGGAACTGGCGCAGCTTATTAATAAGCACCGTATGCCCCAGGTGCAGATCCGGCGCAGTCGGATCAAAGCCAGCCTTAATACGCAGGGGCTGACCACGCTTGAGCTTTTCGATCAGCTCAGCTTCGACCAACAGTTCTTCCGCACCACGTTTTATCAGCGCTAGCTGCTCTTCAACCGACTTCATAACAGACCCGCAAGGCTCAGATTCAAAAGGGAACCAACCATACAAGATCAGGGACTAATTACAAGTTTTGCCCTGCGAACGGACACCGTTCAGCAAGCCCAGCGTTCGCGAGCTTGCGCCACAGATGATTTGGTTATATTTTATACAGTTATTTCATCTTCATCATGTCATTCATCTTTTCCATTTCATCTTCAAAGTCAAAATTACCTATGACCACTGAACCGTCTAAAGCGCCGCCGCTTTACCCGAAGACCCACCTGCTCGCCGCAAGTGGTATCGCCGCCCTTCTCAGCCTGGCACTCCTGGTATTCCCTTCCAGTGACGTAGAAGCCAAACGAACATCCCTGAGCCTTGACCTGGAAAGTCCAGTTGAACAACTGACACAAGATGAAGACGCTTCCGACGCGCAACAAGCCACAAATACGACCACCGAATCACCGTTCGCCCAGATAGAAAACAGCCCCGAAGACACCCAACAAGCAGCCCAGAGTACAGCTGCGCCTGCTGCCGACACGGCCAAAAACCCTCATCACCGCGAAGTGATCGTGGCCAAGGGCGACACCCTGTCGACTCTATTCGAGAAGGTCGGCCTCCCCGCCGCTACCGTTAATGAAGTGCTGGCGAGCGACAAACAAGCCAAGCAGTTCACCCAGCTCAAGCACGGCCAGAAGCTCGAATTCGAGTTCGCCCCCGATGGCCAACTGAACAACCTGCACAGCAATGTCAGCGACCTCGAAAGCATTACCCTGACAAAGGGCGCCAAAGGCTTTGCCTTCAATCGGATCACTACCAAGCCGGTCATGCGCTCTGCCTATGTACACGGGGTGATCAACAGCTCCTTGTCACAGTCGGCGGCCCGGGCAGGCCTGTCCCACAGCATGACCATGGACATGGCCAGCGTGTTCGGCTACGACATCGACTTCGCCCAGGACATTCGCCAGGGCGACGAATTCGACGTGATCTACGAGCAGAAAGTCGCCAACGGCAAAGTCGTGGGCACCGGCAACATTCTCTCCGCACGCTTCACCAACCGCGGCAAGACCTACACCGCCGTGCGCTACACCAACAAACAAGGTAACAGCAGCTACTACACTGCCGATGGCAATAGCATGCGCAAGGCCTTCATCCGCACCCCAGTGGACTTCGCTCGTATTAGCTCGCGTTTCTCCATGGGTCGCAAGCATCCAATTCTGAACAAAATCCGCGCCCATAAAGGCGTCGACTACGCCGCCCCGCGTGGCACGCCGATCAAGGCAGCCGGCGACGGTAAAGTCCTGCTGGCAGGACGTCGTGGCGGCTATGGCAATACCGTGATCATCCAGCACGGCAATACCTACCGCACCCTGTATGGCCACATGCAAGGCTTTGCCAAGGGCGTGCAAACCGGCGGCACAGTGAAACAAGGCCAGGTGATCGGCTATATCGGTACTACCGGCCTGTCCACCGGCCCACACTTGCACTATGAGTTCCAGGTCAATGGCGTTCACGTCGACCCACTGGGCCAGAAGCTGCCCATGGCCGACCCGATCGCCAAGGCCGAGCGTGCCCGTTTCATGCAACAGAGCCAGCCGTTGATGGCGCGCATGGACCAAGAACGCTCCACCCTGCTGGCTTCGGCGAAGCGTTAAGTATGGCGCTCTATATTGGTGTGATGTCCGGGACCAGCCTTGATGGCCTGGACATCGCCTTGATCGAGCAGTCCCCGGCGATCAAGCTGATCGCTACACACTACATTCCCATGCCCGACACCCTGCGCACTGAGCTGCTCGCTCTTTGCGCCAGCGGGGCAGATGAGATCGCTCGCTCAGCCATCGCCCAGCAGAACTGGGTGAAGCTTGCCGCTCAAGGTATTCACGCTTTACTCGACCAACAAAACCTCAAACCTCAGGACATTCGCGCAATTGGCAGCCATGGCCAGACCATCCGCCATGAACCCGCACGGGGCTTTACCGTACAGATCGGCAACCCGGCCTTGCTCACCGAGCTTACAGGCATCACCGTGGTCAGCGATTTCCGTAGCCGCGACGTCGCCGCCGGCGGTCAGGGCGCCCCGCTGGTCCCTGCGTTCCATGAAGCGCTATTTGGCGAGCACAGCGGTAACCGTGCCGTATTGAATGTGGGAGGTTTCAGCAACCTCAGCCTGATTGAGACCGGCAAACCTGTAGCCGGCTTCGACTGCGGCCCAGGCAATGTCCTGCTGGATGCATGGATTCACCAGCAACGCGGTGAACACTTTGATCGTGATGGCCAGTGGGCGGCCAGCGGCAAGGTCAAGCCAGCTCTACTCAACGCCCTGCTCAGCGACCCTTTCTTCGTGACCACGGGCCCCAAGAGCACCGGCCGCGAAGTATTCAATCTGGAATGGCTGCACCAACACCTGGGTCGCTTACCAACATTCGAGCCTCAGGATGTTCAGGCCACGCTACTTGAGCTGACCGCCCTGACCATCATCGAATCCCTGCAGGCCGCCCAGCCCCAGACCGAAACACTGCTGGTGTGTGGCGGAGGCGCCCGCAATACCGCGCTGATGAAGCGCCTGGCCGCCCTGCTACCATCAACTCAAGTCAGCAGCACCGCCACCTACGGAGTAGACCCCGACTGGGTCGAGGCCATGGCCTTCGCATGGCTGGCCCATTGCTGTCTCGAAGGCATCGCCGCCAACCGCCCAAGCGTCACCGGGGCACGAGGACTTCGGGTACTGGGCGCCATCTACCCGACCTAAAATCTCCGCACAGCAAAACGCCGCTTGGCCTATAACAGCCAAGCGGCGTTTTTGCATCCGTTGCCGATCAGATCGAGAACGAAGACCCGCAACCACAGGTGGTGGTAGCGTTAGGGTTCTTGATCACAAAGCGTGAACCCTCCAGACCTTCCTGGTAATCCACCTCGGCACCGGCCAGGTATTGGAAGCTCATCGGGTCCACAACCAGGCTTACGCCTTCGCGTTCAACGATGGTGTCATCATCGGCTACATCCTCATCGAAGGTAAAACCGTACTGAAACCCTGAACAACCGCCGCCCGTAACGAATACGCGCAGCTTCAAGCGATCATTACCCTCTTCATCGACCAGGCTCTTCACCTTGTGCGCAGCACCGTGGGTGAATTGCAAAGCCGTGGGGGTGAAGGATTCAACGCTCATGCTGATAATCTCCCGGCGTAGCGCCGCCATATGCGTAATGGTCGGCATTATCCGCTTCTCCTAGAAAAGCGGTCAACTATTGTTACGGTATATCAATCTGCGCTGTCGCCATTAAAAACACAAAAGGCCCGATCAACGGGCCTTTTGCTTAGCGACTCAACCGTCTCAAGGCAGCATGCCCGCGTGGGACAGCCCCAACTTCTCATCCAGGCCAAACAGGATGTTCATGTTCTGCACCGCCTGGCCGGACGCGCCCTTGACCAGGTTATCGATCACCGACAACACCACGACCAGGTCACCGTCCTGCGGGCGATGCACAGCAATCCGGCACACATTGGCACCGCGCACGCTGCGGGTTTCCGGGTGGCTGCCGGCCGGCATCACATCGACGAACGGTTCGTTGGCATAACGCTTTTCGAACAGCGCCTGCAGGTCGACCGAGCGATCGACCACGGTGGCGTACAACGTGGAGTGAATACCGCGGATCATTGGGGTCAAGTGCGGGACGAAGGTCAGGCCCACGTCCTTCCCAGCCGCGCGACGCAGCCCCTGGCGAATTTCTGGCAAGTGACGGTGACCTTTCACCGCATAGGCCTTCATGCTTTCCGACGTCTCGGAGTACAGCGAACCAACCGCCGCACCACGACCGGCACCGCTGACGCCCGATTTGCAGTCCGCGATCAAGCGCGAAGCGTCTGCCAGCCCCGCTTCCAGCAAAGGCAGGAAGCCCAACTGTGTAGCCGTCGGATAGCAGCCCGGTACAGCAATCAGGCGCGCTTGCTTGATCTGTTCACGATTCACTTCCGGCAGGCCGTACACCGCCTCTTCCAACAACTGCGGCGCGCCGTGCGGCTGGCCATACCACTTGGCCCACTCATCAGCGTCCTGCAGACGGAAGTCCGCCGACAAGTCGATCACTTTGGTGCCGGCGGCCAACAACTCGCCTGCCAGGGCGTGGGCAACACCGTGCGGGGTGGCGAAGAACACCACGTCGCAGGCGCCCAGGGTCTTGATGTCCGGAACACTGAACGCCAGGCCGTCGTAATGACCGCGCAGGTTCGGGTACATATCGGCCACGGCCAGCCCGGCCTCGGATCGGGAAGTGATGACCACCACCTCAGCTTGCGGATGCTGAGCCAACAGACGCAGCAATTCGACACCGGTGTAACCCGTGCCGCCGACGATACCGACCTTGACCATAAACCTGCCCTCAACGAACCCACTGGAAAGCCGTCGATAATAGGGGTCGTATCGTCCTGCGACAACCGCCAACGTGACGTATGGGCGCATGAGCCACTACTATCCTCAGTTACCGTGAACCTGGGAATAACTAGAAATGCTCTATCTATGGATCAAAGCCTTCCACATCGTCAGCGTCGTCTGCTGGTTTGCCGGGCTGTTCTACCTGCCACGCCTGTTTGTCTACCACGCCCAAAGCGAGGACACCGTCAGCAAAGAGCGTTTCAGCGTCATGGAGCGCAAGTTGTATCGCGGCATCATGGGGCCGGCGATGATCGCCACGTTGATTTTCGGCGGCTGGCTGATCTATCTGAACCCAGGCATCTTTCATTCGGGCGGGTGGATTCACGCCAAGCTGACCCTCGTCGTACTGCTCATTGGCTACCACCATATGTGCGGCGCGCAGGTAAAACGCTTTGCCCGTGGCGAAAACACCCGCAGCCATGTCTTTTATCGCTGGTTCAATGAAGTGCCCGTTCTGATATTGCTGGCTATCGTAATTTTGGTCGTGGTCAAACCGTTCTAACTTCAATTACTTGGGGTACCTCCAATGTCGCTGCCCGCTCTGCTTGAACAGCGTCTGCGCCTGCCCGTCGTGGCGGCGCCGATGTTCCTGATTTCCAACCCGCAACTGGTCCTGGCGTGCTGCCGCAATGGGGTAGTCGGGAGTTTCCCGGCGCTTAACCAACGCGAAAGCAGCGGGTTCAAGGCCTGGCTGGAGGAAATCGAAGCGGGCCTGGCGCTGCTGGACAACCCCGCGCCCTATGCCGTCAACCTGATCGTGCACAACAGCAATCCCCGCCTGGAGGCAGACCTGGCGATCTGCGTTGAGCATAAAGTGCCCATCGTCATTACCAGCCTGGGTGCCGTCAAAGAGCTGGTGGACGCGGTACACAGCTACGGTGGCCTGGTGTTCCACGACGTCACCACCCGCCGCCATGCCGAGAAGGCTGCCGAGGCCGGTGTGGACGGCCTGATCGCCGTAGCCGCCGGCGCCGGTGGCCATGCCGGCACCTGGAGCCCATTCTCGCTGATTGCCGAGATCCGCCAGTTCTTCGACAAAACCCTGCTGCTGGCCGGCTGCCTCAATCACGGGCACGAGATTCTCGCCGCCCAACTGCTCGGTGCAGACCTGGCCTATTTCGGCACGCGCTTTATCGGCACTACCGAAAGCCAGGCACCGGATGCGTATAAAGAGATGCTGCTCACATCGCGCGCCGCCGACATCGTGCACACTCCCGCTGTCTCCGGCGTGCCCGCCAGCTTTATGCGCCAGAGCCTGGAAAACGCCGGTTTCGACCTCGCCGCCCTGCAAGGCAAAGGCGAGGTCAACTTCGGCTCCAAGCTCAAGCCGTTGAGCGACGAGGCCAAAGCCTGGAAGACTGTATGGTCTGCTGGCCAAGGCGTCGGTGAGATTGATGATTTGCCCAGCGTCGATGAACTCGTTGCGCGCCTGGATGCCGAATACCGCAAGGCACGCGAACAGGCGGCACAACTGCGCTGGCCACGTTGACCCAACTGCCAGGCCTGCTGATTAGACGGGCCTGCACTACCTCCCTGAACAAGTGACAAGGAAGCCCGCATGAGCGACAACCGTTTCAAGATTGTGTTTGATGGAGCCTTGCTCCCGGGTGTCGAAAGCACCACGGCCAAACTGAACCTGGCCGAGCTGTTCAAGAGCGAAGTCGAAGCCATCGAAAAGCTCTTTACCGGCCGCCCGGTTGCGCTCAAGCGCGACCTGTCTCGCCCGGATGCGGAAACCTACCTCACCGCGCTGAAAAACGCCGGTGTCGACGCGCGCATTGAGCCCGAACAGCCTGTGGCCTTCAGCCTCGCTGAAACTCACGAGACGGATTCCGGCCCTTCTGGTTTCGCGCGTCCGGATGCCTCGCCTTATGCGCCTCCCCGCGCGGCGGTGGGTGATGACTTGCCCGAGTACGCCACCCTCAAAGTCTTCACTATCCATGGGCGGATCGGCCGCCTGCGCTACCTGGCATGGACCCTGGTGTTGACCCTGGCGATGCTGGTTGCGGGTGGCATCATCAGCACCGTCAGCTTTGCCGTGGCTACCGCCTCGCCGATTGCGGGCACCATCATCGGAGTACTGCTGGGTCTCGCGCTGTTTGTGGCGCTGGTATGGGTCAGTGTGCAAATCGGCGTGCAGCGCCTGCATGACCTGGGCTGGTCGGGCTGGTTGTACCTACTCAACCTGGTGCCATTGGTGAACAGTGTCTTCCCGATCCTGTTGCTGGTACTGCCGGGCAATGCAGGCGCCAACCAGTATGGTGCGCCACCGCCACGTAACTCCACCGCGGTAAAAGTCCTGGCCACGCTGTGGTTGGCGTTTATTCCAGTCATGCTTGCCATCGTGGTGACCTTGGGCATGAACGGTTACCTGGACCAGCTCGAAGCCAACGTGGACAGCAGCTACGAAAGCAGCTCCATCACCTCCGACGAAGACGCCGACCAGGCGGCAACCGTCGAAGAAGACGAAGCGCAGAGTGCTGACGAAGCGGGCGAACCTGTAGACTCTCCAGAACAGTAAAGAAACGCCCCCGGCCTGTGATGCCTCTGTCACAGGCGCGGCGGCGTTGCGATGGAGAAAGGCATGACCCGTTACGCTCTGATCACCGGCGCCTCCAGCGGCATCGGCCTGGCCCTGGCCGAAGCACTCGCCCGTCGCGGCCGCAGCTTGATTCTGGTGGCCCGCCAGCGTGATCAGTTGGAAAGCATTGCAATCGAATTGACCCAACGCTTTGGCGTCGAAGTGCTGTTCCGGGCCTGCGACCTTGGCGAGCCACTGCGCTTGTCCGGGTTCCTGCTGGAGCTTGAAGAAGGCGAGCGGCAGATCGACCTGCTGGTGAACTGCGCCGGCATCGGCACCAGCGGGCCGTTCCTGGCCCAGGACTGGATGACCGAACAGGACCTGATGGAGGTCAACATCCTGGCCCTGACCCGAATGTGCCACGCACTCGGCAATGCCATGGCGCTGCACGGCGGCGGGCAGATTCTCAATGTGGCGTCCATCGCGGCATTCCAGCCCGGCCCGTGGATGAGCAGTTATTACGCCAGCAAGGCCTATGTGCTGCATTTCTCCGAAGGCTTGCGCGAAGAACTGAAAACCTGCGGCATTAAGGTCTCGGTGCTCTGCCCCGGCCCGACACGCACCGCGTTCTTCGGCACAGCGCAGATGGACACCGCCAGGCTCGACCGCAGTCAACAGCTGATGAGCCCCGAAGAAGTGGCGCTCTACACCGTGCGCGCACTGGAAAAGAACAAAGCCATCATCATCCCCGGCCGTCGCAACCGCTGGATCGCCTTCAGCCCGCGTTTCAGCCCACGCTGGCTGACCCGCAAGATCGCCGGCGCTATCAACAAGGCCTATTGCCCACGCTGACGGGCTGGGTACACTCACCTTGCACATTCATAATGGAGAAACAGCTGTGGATACTCTGTTCACCAAGATCATCAACAGAGAAATACCCGCGGACATCATCTACGAAGATGACCAAGTCCTGGCGTTCAAGGACATCCACCCGGCGGCGCCCGTGCATTTCCTGGTCATTCCCAAGAAACACATCCCCACGCTCAATGACCTGACTGAAGAAGATAAAGCCCTGGCCGGTCATATCCTGTTCACCGCCCAGCGCCTGGCTGTAGAACAAGGGTGTGAAGAAGGTTTCCGGGTGGTGATGAACTGCAACCCGAAAGGCGGGCAGACCGTTTATCACATCCATATGCACGTGCTGGGCCAGCGCCAGATGAACTGGCCGCCGGGCTGATCAGCCTTTCAGCAAAGGTCGCAGCCCAGGCTGCGACCCCATGCCCTTGACGCAACGCAAACGCTTGCCCCTCTCTTGCGGTAAACTGGCCGCCGAGATTCTTCCCGGAGGTCAGCATGACTACCCAACGTCACTACTCGCCGATTGACCGTCTGTTGCTGCAAGCCGACATGGCCATGCGTACGCTGCTGCCCTTCAGCGGCCAGCCGTATCGCCCCTCACCCGCCATCGTGCAGCCCGACGCGCAGATGAGCGAGACCGAGACCCGCCACGTCGCCGGCTTGATGCGCATCAACCATACCGGCGAAGTCTGCGCCCAGGCGCTGTACCAGGGCCAGGCGCTGACCGCCAAGCTGCCGCAGGTGCGCGCAGCCATGGAGCATGCCGCCGAGGAAGAAATCGATCACCTGGCCTGGTGCGAGCAACGCATCCGCCAACTGGGCAGTCACCCGAGCGTGTTGAACCCGCTGTTCTACGGTTTATCGTTTGGGATCGGCGCCGCGGCCGGCCTGATCAGCGACAAGGTCAGCCTGGGTTTTGTCGCAGCGACTGAACATCAGGTGTGCAAACACCTGGATGAACATCTGGAACAACTGCCGGCCGAAGACGAAAAGTCCCGTGCCATTCTTGAGCAGATGCGCATTGATGAAGAACATCACGCAGAAAGCGCGCTGGATGCCGGTGGTTTTCGCTTCCCGGCGCCAGTGCGGTTTGGCATGAGCCTATTGGCCAAGGTCATGACTAAAAGCACGTACCGAATCTGAGCCAAAAGAAGGGCGCTATCACAGCGCCCTTTCTTTTTGTCCGCCGATTGAGCGATCAACCCAACTCAATTATCTCGTAATCATGGGTAATGGCCACCCCGGCCGCGCCCAGCATGATCGACGCCGAGCAATACTTCTCCGCCGACAGTTCGATAGCGCGCTTCACCTGCGCCTCTTTCAGCGCCCTGCCCTTTACCACGAAATGCATGTGGATTTTGGTGAATACCTTGGGGTCTTCGGTGGCACGCTCGGCCTCCAGGAAGGCTTCGCAGCTTTCCACGGCCTGGCGGGATTTCTTCAGGATGCTGACCACGTCGAAATTGCTGCAACCGCCTACGCCCAGCAGGAGCATTTCCATCGGGCGTACGCCCAGGTTACGGCCACCGGCTTCCGGCGGGCCATCCATGACCACCACATGGCCACTGCCCGACTCACCGAGGAACATGGCTTCGCCCGCCCATTGGATGCGTGCCTTCATCGCCCAGACTCCACTGCTAAAAAAGGGTCGCCAGCTTAGCACAGGGCCCACCTGCGTCAGCGTTTGCAACAAAAGCGATCAAAAGCAGGCTTTGCGCGGAAAATTGGCTAATCGAGTCAGAATGTGTCTGTTAAGCTGACGCCAAATCGATGGCGTAATGCCACCCTTTATGCAGCGCGTATCAATGCCGATACCCGATGAATACAACAACTCCAACTATTTAGCGCAGTCTTTTCGGGATACAACCATGGTTGCCCTTACTCCCATACCCAAAATCAAGAATCTCGACAAACTGTTGATGCATTGCCAGCGCCGCCGCTACCCGGCCAAGCACAACATCATCTGCGCCGGCGAACGCTCCGAAACCCTGTTCTTCATTATCAAAGGCTCGGTCACCATCCTGATCGAGGATGAAGACGGCCGCGAAATGATCATCGCCTACCTGAACACCGGGGATTTTTTTGGGGAGTTGGGGTTGTTCGAACAAGCCGGCAAGGAACAGGAACGCAGCGCCTGGGTGCGTGCCAAGGTCGAGTGCGAAGTGGCCGAGATCAGCTACGCGAAATTCCGCGAACTGGCCCAACAAGATCCCGACATCCTTTATGTCCTCAGCGGCCAGATTGCGCAACGCCTGCGGGACACCACGCGCAAAGTCGGCGACCTGGCATTCTTCGACGTCACTGGCCGTGTAGCGCGTTGCCTGCTTGACCTGTGCAAGCAACCGGACGCCATGACCCACCCCGATGGCATGCAGATCAAGGTCACGCGCCAGGAAATCGGGCGCATTGTCGGCTGTTCACGGGAGATGGTCGGACGCGTGCTCAAAGACCTGGAAGAACGCAACCTGGTGCACGTCAAAGGCAAGACGATGGTGGTGTTCGGTACCCGTTAAACCGGCAGGAAGCTGGCCAACATCTGGCGGTACAAGGTGTCCAGCCGGCTGATCGCATCGGGCGCCGGGAAGGCTTCGTGCAGGGCGATATGACTGTCGGCACGCACCCGCTGTTCAAGACCGCAGGCTTCATTGAAGCGATTGACCGCCGCGATCAGGTCTTCGCGATCGTTTTCCAGCAACAGCGCACCGTGCACCAGGCCCACCGGGCGCCCCCCGCTTTGGCGCCAGCGCTGGGCAGTGCCAACCATTTTCCGGCCATTGAGATTGACGTTGTAGCGACCGTCGCAAAATGCGCCGTCGATCTCGCCGACAGACGCATCGCCGCCCAACTCGATCAGCAAGTCGCAGATCGGCTGACATAAACGCAGGTAACCGGTTTCGATACGATTCTGGTCGCCCTCACTGCGCGGCGGGGCGTAGACCAGGGCGATGTTGACTGTGGCACTCGACTGCGGCACCGGCTCACCGCCGGTTTCACGCAGCAGCACCGGCCAACCCGCATCGGCTGAAACCTGGCTGGCGGTTTCAAAGGCCGGCAAGCGGCTCAACCGACGCGGCATGACCAAAGCCTGATCGCTGGGTTGCCAGAACAACAACCCATACTCCCGCTCACCTGCGCAAACAGCCGCCAGCAGGTCTTGCTCGGCGGCAAGTCCTGCTTCGACGGTCATCGCCACCGGCTGCGTCATCATCAATCCAGCGTCGAACCGCTGACCGCCATGCCCCGCTCCGGGAAGAACAGGCGCTGCAATTCAGCCCCCGGGTTCTCGGCACGCATGAAGGTCTCGCCCACCAGGAACGAGTACACGCCACTGATCTCCATCAACTCCACGTCGGCACGGTTGACGATGCCACTCTCGGTGATCACCAGACGGTCGCGCGGAATCCGCGGCAACAGGTCGAGAGTGTTTTCCAGGCTGACTTCGAAGGTGTGCAGATTACGGTTGTTGACCCCCACCAGCGGTGTGTCGAGGGTTTTCAAGGCGCGTTCCAGCTCATCGCCGTCATGCACTTCCACCAGCACGTCGAGGCCGACGCTTTTGGCGACGGCAGCCAACTCGGCCATCTTCACGTCATCCAGCGCGGAAACGATCAGCAGCACGCAGTCGGCGCCCAGGGCACGGGCTTCGACGATCTGATACGGGTCGACCATGAAGTCCTTGCGGATCACCGGCAACTTGCACGCGGCGCGGGCCTGCTGCAGGAACAGGTCGGAACCCTGGAAGTAGTCGATATCGGTCAGCACGGACAGGCAAGTCGCCCCTCCCTTCTCATAGCTGACGGCGATTTCCGATGGCACAAAGTGTTCGCGGATCACGCCTTTGCTCGGCGAGGCTTTCTTGACCTCGGCGATCACGGCCGGTTGCTTCTGCTTGGCCTGGGCGATCAGTGCATTGGCGAAACCGCGCGGTGCATCGGCGATCTTTGCCTGGGCTTCCAGCTCGGCCAGGCTCACGCGGGCGCGCCGCTCGGCAACTTCTTCAGCCTTGCGGGCCAGGATTTTTTCCAGAACGGTCGGCACACTCATCCTTCATTCTCCATCTTGAATACTGCGGTGAATGCTCCCAGCTCTTCGAGCTTCTCACGAGCCAGACCGGTGTGCAGCGCATCGTGGGCCAAGGCAACACCCTCCTTAAGACTATAGGCGTGGTCGGCTGCATAAAGTGCCGCGCCAGCATTCAAAACAATCATCTCGGCGGCTTTCTGACCGTTCTCGGTCTTGCGACGGCCCAAGGCATCACGAATCAGTTCCAGGGAGGCCGCCGGGCTTTCCACCGCCAGGCCGTGCAGGCTCTGGCTCTTCATGCCCAGGTCTTCCGGCTCGACCCAATACTCAGTGACCTGGTCATTTTTCAGCTCCGCCACGAAGGTCGGTGCCGCCAGGCTGAATTCGTCCAGGCCGTCCTTGGAATGCACCACCAGCACATGCTTGCTGCCCAGGCGTTGCAGTACTTCGGCCAATGGCCGGCACAGCGCCTGGCTGAACACACCCACCACCTGGTGTTTCACACCGGCCGGATTCGTAAGCGGGCCGAGCATGTTGAACAGGGTACGAAGGCCGAGATCCTTGCGCGGGCCGGCAGCATGCTTCATCGCACCGTGGTGGGATTGGGCAAACATGAACCCAATACCGACGTTGTCGATACAGCGCGCCACTTGGATCGGGGTCAGGTTCAGGTAGATCCCCGCCGCTTCCAGCAAGTCGGCGCTGCCACTCTTGCCGGAGACCGCGCGGTTACCGTGCTTGGCCACAGTGCAACCCGCCGCCGCCACCACAAACGAAGAAGCCGTCGACACGTTGAAGATGTTCGCACCGTCACCGCCGGTGCCGACCACGTCGACCACACCATCGAGGGTCTTGAGCTCGACCTTGTCCGCCAGCTCGCGCATGACCGACACGGCGCCGACGATTTCGTCGATGCTTTCGCTCTTCATGCGCATGGCCATCATGAACGCGCCGATCTGCGCGTCGGTGCATTGACCGGTCATGATCTCGCGCATCACATCGCTCATTTCAGCGGTGCTCAGGTCCAGGTGGCCGACGATACGGCTCAGGGCAGTCTTGATATCCATGGAAAGTCCTTAGCGCGTGCCGCCGCTCTGCTTGAGAAAATTGGCGAACAGCTCGTAGCCCTGCTCGGTCAGGATCGATTCGGGGTGGAATTGCACCCCTTCGATATTCAGTGTCTTGTGGCGCAGGCCCATGATCTCGTCGACCGAGCCGTCCTCCAGTTGGGTCCAGGCGGTCAGTTCCAGGCAATCCGGAAGGGTTTCGCGCTTGACCACCAACGAATGGTAGCGGGTCACGGTCACCGGCAAGTTAAGCCCATGGAACACGCCCTGATCATGATGGAATACCGGACTGGTCTTGCCGTGCATCACCTGGCGTGCACGCACCACGTCACCGCCAAAGGCCTGGCCGATGGACTGGTGGCCCAGGCATACGCCCAGGATCGGCAGCTTGCCGGCGAAATACTGGATCGCCTCCAGGGAAATACCCGCCTCGGTCGGCGTGCACGGGCCTGGCGAAACCACGATGCGCTCCGGGTTCAGGGCGGCGATCTCGGCGACGGTCAGTTCGTCATTGCGCACTACCTTGACCTCGGCACCCAACTCGCCCAGGTACTGCACAACGTTGTAGGTAAAGGAATCGTAGTTATCAATCATCAGCAACATGGGGGAACCTCAGGAATTGGGAGTCTGTTCAGCCAGCGCAACGGCGCGGAACATCGCGCGGCGCTTGTTCAGGGTTTCTTCCCATTCGAGGGCCGGCACCGAGTCGGCGACGATCCCGCCACCGGCCTGCACGTGCAGCTCCCCGTCCTTGATCACGGCGGTGCGGATCGCAATGGCCGTGTCCATGTTGCCGTTCCAGGCGAAATAACCCACGGCACCGCCGTAGACCCCACGCTTGACCGGCTCCAGCTCGTCGATGATTTCCATCGCGCGGATCTTCGGCGCACCCGACAAGGTGCCCGCCGGCAGAATCGCGCGCAACGCATCCATCGCCGTCAGGCCAGCCTTCAGCTCGCCGGTAACGTTGGACACGATATGCATCACGTTGGAATAACGCTCGATCACCATCTTCTCGGTGAGCTTCACCGAACCGATTTCCGACACACGCCCGGTGTCATTACGACCCAGGTCGATGAGCATCAAATGCTCGGCGATTTCCTTGTCGTCGCTCAGCAGGTCTTCTTCCAGCGCCAGGTCAGCTTCTTCGGTTGCACCCCGTGGGCGCGTGCCGGCGATCGGGCGCACGGTGATCAGGTTGTCTTCGACGCGCACCAGCACTTCCGGCGAACTGCCCACCACGTGGAAGTCACCAAAGTTGAAGAAGTACATGTACGGCGTCGGGTTGAAGCAACGCAGCGCCCGGTACAGATCGATCGGCGCGGCCTTGAAGTCGATGGACATACGCTGCGACGGCACCACCTGCATGCAGTCGCCGGCGAGGATGTATTCCTTGATGGTATCGACGGCCCGCTCGTAGTCATCCTGGGTAAAGCTTGAACGAAAGATCGGGTCGGCCGCCGGCGGACGGCTGAGGTCCAGGCCGCGACGCGGGGTGATCGGCTGGCGCAGTTTTTCCAGCAGGGCTTCGAGGCTGGCCCGGCCTTGCTCGAACGCATCGGCCTGGGACGGGTCGGCCAGCACGATCGCGTGCATCTTGCCGGCGAGGTTGTCGAACACCACGACCGCGTCGGAGACCATCAGCAGGATGTCCGGCACGCCCAACGGGTCCGGGTTCGGGCATTGGCCCAGACGTTTTTCCACATAACGCACGCAGTCATAACCGAAGTAACCCACCAGGCCGCCGTTGAAGCGCGGCAGGCCGGCAATGGTCGGCACGTTGTAGCGCGCCTTGAAGGCTTCGACGAACGCCAACGGGTCTTCGACATCATGGTGTTCGATCTCGACGCCATCATGGGTAATGCTCACATGATGGTCATGTACCCGCAGCACCGTGCGGCACGGCAGGCCGATGATCGAGTAACGCCCCCACTTCTCGCCGCCCTGTACGGACTCGAGCAGGTAGGAGTTAGGCTCATCGGCCAGTTTCAGGTAGATCGACAGCGGCGTGTCGAAGTCGGCCAGGGTTTCGCAGGCCAGGGGAATGCGGTTGTAGCCGGCAGCGGCCAAACGCAGGAATTCTTCGCGGGTCATGATATGCCTCGTGGCTTGAGGGTCTAACAGTCAGGTATGCAAACGTGCCGCAGGGCGCGGCCAGGAACAGTCAGGCGCGCCAACGCCAGCGGGCCAGGGCCTTGATGACTTTCATCCAGAGTTTGCGAGTGACCACCACGATGGAATTTCCAGAAGGGGACGGATCGGTGTCGGGCAACGTTATCTCAGCGCCCGCTCCCAAGCAACCGGGGATTAACAGGCGCAGGTCATCAATCACCATCGCCGGCGACTCTTCGGCGATCGGCCGACCATGGTTATAGCCGTAGCTGAGGGCCACGCACTGCACGCCCGCGGCCTTCGCCGCCTGCACATCACTGCGTGAATCGCCGACAAACAACGACTGGGAGGCCGGGATATTGGCCATTTTCATCACGAAAAACAGCGCCGCCGGGTCGGGTTTTTTCTGCGGCAGGGTGTCGCCACCGATGATCCAGCGGAAATACCGACCGATTTTCATCTGGTCCAGCAGCGGCGCGACGAAGCGTTCCGGCTTGTTGGTGATCAGGGCCATTTCCACGCCCTTCTTGCTCAGCCATTTGAGGGTGTCACGTACGCCGGGGTAGACCACGGTCAGTTCATGGCCGTCTTCATAGGCGGCGTTGAACAGCTCCAAGGCGTGTTCAGCCTCGACGTCATCCACGCCTTCGGCATCGATATTATTAGCCAGGGCGCGGCGCACCAGCATCTGCGCACCGTTGCCGACCCACTCACGCACCGACTCGATCCCGGCCGGCTTGCGCCCCAGCTTGAGCAGCATCTCGTCCACCGCCGCTGCCAGGTCGGGTACCGAGTCGATCAAGGTACCGTCCAGATCGAACATCACCAGCCGTGGCAGTTTGCCGGGGAACAGCTGCTCAAAGCCGCTCATGGACGTGCCAGCGCCAGTTCGGCACGCATCTTGTCGATGACTTCCTGATAGTCCGGCGCGTTGAAGATCGCCGAGCCGGCCACGAAGGTGTCGGCGCCCGCGGCGGCGATTTCGCGGATGTTGTTGACGTTGACCCCGCCGTCGATCTCCAGGCGGATGTCGCGACCGGAAGCATCGATCAGCGCGCGAGCTTCACGCAGCTTGTTCAGGGTGCCCGGGATGAACTTCTGGCCGCCAAAGCCTGGGTTGACGCTCATCAGCAGGACCATGTCGACCTTGTCCATCACGTACTCAAGCACACTCAACGGCGTGGCCGGGTTGAACACCAGGCCCGCCTTGCAGCCGCCTTCGCGGATCAGTTGCAGGGTGCGGTCGACGTGCAGCGAGGCTTCCGGGTGGAAGGTGATGTAGGTCGCGCCGGCTTCCACGAAGTCGCCGATGATGCGATCCACCGGGCTGACCATCAGGTGCGCATCGATCGGCGCGGTGATGCCGTACTTGCGCAGCGCCGCACACACCATCGGGCCGATGGTCAGGTTGGGCACGTAGTGGTTGTCCATGACGTCGAAGTGCACGAAATCGGCACCGGCGGCCAACACCTTGTCCACTTCCTCACCCAGGCGGGCGAAATCGGCGGAGAGAATCGATGGAGCAATAACGAAGGGCTGCATGACGCACCTTTTTTGAGCTAAATCACGATGGCGCGCATTGTATACCTCATGCTTTGCCGCGCGCACCGTGACCTGGCTCAACGGCTAGTAAGCCGCCCGGTAGATTTTCTCGATATCGGCGGCGCTGAGCTTGCGCGGATTGTTACGCATCAGCCGCTCAATGCCTGCCGCCTCAACCGCCATCGCCGGGATCGCGTCCTCGGGCACGCCGAAACTGCGCAGGCCTGCCGGAATCTCGACGGCGGCACACAGTCGCGTCATCGCGTCCACTGCCTGATCGGCCGCATCGTTGACGCTCAAGCCGGTGACATTCACGCCCATGGCCTGTGCAATCTCCTGCATGCGCTCCACACAGGCCAATTTGTTCCAGTGCATCACATAGGGCAGCAACAGCGCGTTGCTCACCCCATGGGCAATGTTGAAACGCCCACCCAACGGGTACGCCAACGCATGCACCGCGCCGACCCCGGCGTTACCGAACGCCATGCCGGCCATCAGGCTGGCGGTGGCCATGTCGTCACGTGCCTGCAGGTTGGCCGGGTTGGCGTAGGCCTTGGGCAGCGCCTTGGCAATCAACTTGATCGCGCCGATGGCCAGCGCATCAGTGATCGGCGAGGCATTCAGCGACAAGTAGGACTCGATGGCATGCACCAGCGCATCCACACCACTGGCGGCGGTAACGCTGCGCGGGCAGGTGAGGGTCATTTGCGGGCTGATCAAGGCCACATCCGGCAGAAGGTAGTCGCTGACGATGCCTTTTTTCAGCTGTGCGGCCTTGTCGGAAAGGATCGCCACATTGGTCACCTCCGAACCGGTGCCGGCCGTGGTCGGGATGGCGATCAACGGCGGGCCCTTGCGCGGCACCTGGTCGACGCCAAAGAGGTCCGCCAGCGCACCGTGGTAACCGGCATAGGCGGCTACGCTTTTGGCGATATCGATGGCGCTGCCGCCGCCCAGCCCGATCAGGCCGTCATGCCCGCCCTCGCGGTAAACGCGCATGCAGTCCTCGACGATGGCGATTTCCGGGTCGGGCAGTACGCGGTCGAAAATCTCGTAGGTGCGCTCGCCCAAGTGTTCGAGGGCCAGCGCCACGGTGCCGGACTTGACCAGCGCGGCGTCGGTGACGATCAGCGGGTTGTCCACATCCAGGCGGGTGAGTTCAAAGGCCAGTTGTTCGATGGCGCCAGCGCCGGTCAGCAGTTTGTGGGCGATCTTGAATGAGGAAGTACTCATGTGCGCGGCCTCTTATTAAGTGATGGGCTGGCACAAGAGTAGCTCGGAAACCTGGGTTGCCTAGCATTCAGAGGCTGAATGGTGATTTCCAACACAACACAAAACCATGTGGGAGAGGGCTTGCCCCCTCCCACACTTGAATCTCCAGCAGGCCGTTAGACTGCTGCGGTGCGCAGTTTCTCGCTACGCCCGCGCAGCCATTCCAGAGTCAGCAACAGCAATACCGAGAAGGCAATCAACAAGGTTGCCGCCGCCGCAATCGTCGGGCTGAGGTTCTCACGGATGCCGCTGAACATCTGACGCGGCAGCGTCGCTTGCTCAGGGCCGGCGAGGAACAGCGTCACCACCACTTCATCGAACGACGTGGCGAAAGCAAACAGCGCCCCGGAAATCACCCCCGGCGCAATCAACGGCAAGGTCACTCGGCGAAACGCCGTCAACGGCGAAGCCCCGAGGCTCGCCGCCGCCCGCACCAGGTTATGGTTAAACCCCTGCAACGTGGCCGACACCGTGATGATCACAAACGGCACGCCCAGCACCGCATGCACCACGATCAACGAGAAGAAGCTGTTACCCAGTCCCAGCGGTGCAAAGAACAGGTAGCTGGCCACACCGATGATCACCACCGGCACCACCATCGGTGAAATCACCAGTGCCATCACCAGCGCCTTGCCGGGGAAGTTGCCACGGGTCAGGCCGATGGCCGCCAGGGTGCCGAACACCATGGCCAGCACCGTGGCCGCCGGGGCGACGATGATGCTGTTCTTGAGTGCACGCATCCACTCGGCCGAGGCAAAGAAGTCCTGGTACCAGTGCAGCGAAAAGCCTTGCAACGGGTACACCAGGAAACTGCCGCTGTTGAACGACAGCGGAATGATCACCAGCACCGGCAGGATCAAGAACAACAGGATCAAGCCGCAGAGGATCCGCAAGCTGTAGAACCAGACCCGTTCAACGGGCGACATGTAAGGGCTCAGCATCGCAAGGTCTCCTCAGCTCAGGCGCAGGCGACTGGCGCCCACCAGCCGGTTGTAGATCAGGTACAGCACCACGGTGGCCAGCAGCAGCAAGCCACCCAGTGCCGTCGCCATGCCCCAGTTGATACTGGTGTTGGTGTAGAACGCCACGAAGTAGCTGACCATCTGGTCGTTCGGGCTGCCCAGCAGCGCCGGGGTGATGTAGTAACCAATCGCCAGGATGAACACCAGCAGGCAACCGGCGCCGACGCCGGCATAGGTCTGCGGGAAGTACACGCGCCAGAAGCTGGTGAACGGGTGGCAACCCAGGGAAATCGCCGCACGCATGTAGGTGGGCGAGATGCCCTTCATCACGCTGTAGATCGGCAGGATCATGAATGGCAGCAGGATGTGCACCATCGAGATGTAGACCCCGGTGCGGTTGAACACCAGCTCCAAGGGTTTATCGATCAAGCCCATGCCCATCAAGGCGCTGTTGATCAGGCCGCCGGACTGCAGCAACACGATCCACGCCGCCACCCGCACCAGGATCGAGGTCCAGAACGGCAGCAACACCAGAATCATCAGCAAGTTACTCTTGCGTGCCGGCAGGTTGGCCAGCAGATAGGCCAGGGGATAGGCCAGCAGCAAGCAGATGGCAGTGATTACCAGGCCCATCCAGAAGGTACGGGCGAAGATGTCCAGGTAGATTGCCTGGTCAGGTGTGGCCGGCGCGATTTCGCCGAGGTCGTCGATGCGATGATCGACGGCCGCCAGGAGGTAGAACGGTGTCAGGCTGCTGGTATTGCGCCGGATCGCCTGCCAGTACGCCGGGTCGCCCCAGCGTTCGTCGAGGTTTTCCAACGCTTCTTTATAAGAGCCGGGCGCTTCACTGAACGGCAGCGCCCGCGCGGTTTTGGTCAGCAGGCTACGGTAGCCGGCCAGTTCCATGTTCAAGCGTTTGGACAGATCGCCCAGGGTCTGGTTTTTGCGCGCTTCGCCCAGGTCCTCGCTGAGGGCCTGGTACACCGGTTCACCCGGCAAGCCACGGCCGTCCCAGGCCGTCACCGCGACCACGGTACGCGGCAAGCCGCCCACCACTTCCGGATTGCCGACGCTCTTGAACAGCAAAGCAACGATCGGCACCAGAAACACCAGCAGCAAGAACAGCACCAGCGGCGCAATCAAGGCCTGGGCCTTCCAGCGATTGAGCCGCTCGGCACGCGCCAGGCGCTGCTTGAGGGTGGGGCTGTTGACCTCGTTCGAGGGAACGGCGATGGCCATGGCTGACTCCGGTAAGACTGAAAATGACGACAGTTTCGTGCGATGTACAACAGACCCTGTGGCGAGCGGGCTTGCCCCGCGTTGGGCTACGTAGCAGCCCTATTAAACCCACCGCGCTCTGCCTGATCGAGCGCGGCGCCTGGTTTTAGGGCCGCTACGCAGCCCAACGCGGGGCAAGCCCGCTCGCCACAATCAGCAAACACACAACAACAGTGTTGGGTTACTTGGCCGCCCAGGAATTGAAGCGCTGCTCCAGCTGCTCGCCGTTATCCGCCCAGAAGCTCACATCGATCTGCACCTGGTTGGCGATGTTTTCCGGGGTGGTCGGCATGTCCTTGAGGATGTCCTTGGCCAGCAACGGCACGGCTTGGGTGTTGGCCGGGCCGTAGGCGATGTTTTCCGAGTAGGTCTTCTGCTGCTGAGGCTGTACTGAGAAAGCGATGAATTTCTTCGCCGCTTCGGCACGGTCCTTGGCCAGGCCTTTAGGGATGGCCCAGGCGTCGAAGTCGTAGATGCCGCCGTTCCACACCACTTTGAGGTTGCTTTCTTTCTGTACGGCGGCGATGCGGCCGTTGTAGGCCGAACTCATCACGACGTCACCGGAAGCGAGGTACTGCGGCGGCTGTGCGCCGGCTTCCCACCACTGGATCGACGGCTTGAGTTCATCGAGTTTCTTGAATGCACGGTCCTGGCCATCTTTGCCGGCCAGCACTTTGTACACGTCTTTCGGCGCCACACCGTCGGCCATCAAGGCGAACTCCAGGGTGTACTTGGCGCCTTTACGCAGGCCGCGCTTGCCCGGGAATTTCTTGGTGTCCCAGAAATCTGCCCAACTGGTGGGGGCGGAGGTGAGTTTGTCGGCGTTGTAGGCGAGCACGGTCGACCACACGAAGAAGCCCACGCCACATGGCTGGATCGCGCCCTTCACGTAGTCGGCGGTGTTGCCGAACAGTTTCGGGTCCAGCGGCTCGAACATGTCTTCGTCACAGCCACGGGAGAGTTCCGGCGATTCCACTTCCACCAGGTCCCAGGACACGCTCTTGGTGTCGACCATGGCTTTCACCTTGGCCATTTCACCGTTGTACTCGCCGGCGACGATCTTGCCATTGCCCGCGCTTTCCCAAGGTGCGTAGAACGCCTTGACCTGGGCCGCCTTGTTCGCGCCACCGAAGGACACGACCGTCAGGTCCGGGCCTGCCATGGCCTGGGTTGCGCCGATCAAGCCAATGGCCAGCGCCGAATACTTAAGGGATCTCAACATTGTTGTTCTCTCCACGTGCAGGGTTGGTGAAGCCAGGGGGCGATCAATTCGCCTCTAGAAGTGGGTCGAGTGCGCGAACGTGCTCGACTTGCCAGCCAATCGGTACCACGTCGCCGACCGCCAGGGCTGGGTCCAGCTCGGCAATCGGTTGTTTCACGAAAAAATCGGTCTTGCCGCAGACCTCCAGGCGCACGCGCACGTGGTCGCCCAGGTAGATGAATTCCGCCACCCGCCCCGAGAAACGGTTGACGCAGCTCTCGCTGGAACCATTGAGGCTGACGCGCTCCGGGCGCACCGACAGGGTCACCGGGCCACCGACCTGGCCGACATTCACCGCCAGTGCCTCGACCTTCTCGCCCCGTGCCAGCTCCACCACGCAGCGCTCGCCGGTGTGGCTGTGCAGGCGACCATTGAGGCGGTTGTTCTCACCGATGAAGTTGGCGACAAAGGTGTTCTTCGGTTCTTCGTACAAGGTGCGCGGCGCGGCGATCTGCTGGATCTCGCCTTGATGGAATACCGCCACGCGGTCAGACATGGTCAGCGCTTCGCCCTGGTCATGGGTCACGTACACCACAGTCACGCCGAGGCGCTGGTGCAGGTGCTTGATCTCCATCTGCATGTGTTCGCGCAGTTGCTTGTCGAGGGCGCCGAGGGGTTCGTCCATCAACACCAATTGCGGTTCGAACACCAGCGCCCGGGCCAGCGCCACGCGCTGCTGCTGGCCGCCGGAGAGTTGTGCCGGGTAACGCTGGGCGAAGGCATCGAGCTGGACCATGCTCAACACGCGTTTGACCCGCTCGCTGATATCGGTCTTGCTCAAGCCCCGCACCGACAGCGGGAACGCCAGGTTCTCGGCGACGGTCATGTGAGGGAACAAGGCGTAGTTCTGGAACACCATGCCGATGTCGCGCTTGTGCGGTGGCACGTTGTTGATGGACCGCCCGGCCAGCTGGATTTCGCCGGCGGTCGGCGTCTCGAAGCCGGCGAGCATCATCAGGCTGGTGGTCTTGCCCGAACCGGAAGGCCCGAGCAGGGTGAGAAACTCGCCCTTGCGAATCTCCAGGTTGAGGTCTTTGACGATCAGGTTCTCGCCGTCGTAGCTCTTCTGCACGCCACGAAAGCTGACCAGCACATCATTTGAATCCACCTCGCTCATACCCGCACCTTTTTGTTTTGGACTGCTGTGGAACAAGCGTAGTCCAGGCGCCAGCCCCCGGAAATCGGGGGCCAGGAGAGAATTGCATCGGTCGGATGGAAGGTTGGGGGTAGGGATTGCCCTACAGGGATGGCGCGTACGGGACAGCACAGCCGCAAGGGGCGAGCTGCAAGCGGCAAGAATGGGTTTGACGGTGTTTTGGGAGTGTCGTTATTAGATACGTCGCTAGAGGAGCTTGTGCTCCATGGCGTACTTCACCAGTTCAGCCAGTGAGGTGATATTGAGCTTTTGCATCAACCGCGCCTTGTGCGTGCTGATGGTCTTGCTGCTCAGCGCCAGCTGCTGGGCGATGTCGTTGACGTTGGCACCCTGGGCCAGGCGTTCGAACACCGAGAATTCGCGCTCGGAAAGCAACGAATGCAGCGGTCGGGTATCGGTGAGGCCGACTTCGAAGACCATGCGGTCGGCCAGGTCCGGGTCGATGTAGCGCCCGCCGGCCGCCACCTTGCGGATCGCCGTGAGCAACAGCGCCGGGTCACTGTCCTTGGTGGCATACCCGGCGGCGCCAACCTTCAAGGCGCGGGCGGCCATTTGCGCTTCGTCGTGCATCGACAACACCAGGATGGCCGGCGGATTGTTCAGCGCACGGATGCGCGCAATCGCTTCCAGGCCGTTGACGCCGGGCATCGAGATGTCCAGCAACACCACCTCGCACGGCACGTGACGCAAGGTCTCCAGCAACTGCTCGCCATTGCCGGCCTCACCCACCACCAGCAGGTCCTTGGCCAGGCCGATCAACTGCTTGATGCCTTCACGAACAATGGTGTGGTCTTCGGCTACCAGTACACGGATCACAGGGGCTTCCTCTTGGTGTTATGCATCCAACGGCACCGTGACGCTCAGGGTGGTGCCCTCCCACAACTCGCTGTCCAGACTCAATTGCCCGCCCATGATCAGCACTCGCTCGCGCATGCCTACCAGACCGAATGATACCGGACGGCCCTGGGCCTGGACGAAACCGACGCCGTCATCACTGATGGTCAGCCGCAGATGCGTGCCTTCCACTGCCAGGGTCAGTTCGACAGTATGCGCCTGGGCATGGCGCATCACATTGGTCAGCGCCTCCTGCAGGATGCGGAACAGGCCGATGGCCTTGGCATCGCTCAAGGTCGGCAGGTTATCCGGCACCTGGACCAGGCAAGGGATGTGCGTGCGCGCCTCAAAACGCCGCGCCTGCCATTCGATGGCCGAGGCAATGCCGGCATCCAGAATCGGCGGGCGCAGCGCGGTCGCCACATCGCGTACCAATTGGAATAACTGGGCGATCAGGCGCTTCATGCTGTTCAAGCGCTCGTGCAAACCGGGGTCGAGTTGCGCATAGGCCAGCTCGCACATCGAGGTTTCGAGCTTGAGCACCGTGAGCATCTGCCCGAGTTCGTCGTGCACTTCACGGGCGATACGGGCCTTTTCTTCCTCGCGCACGGTTTCCAGGTGGGCAGAGAGTTCGCGCAGCTGCGCTTCACTTTGCAGCAACGCGGCCAACGTCCGGCGCAATTCGGTGACGTCGTTGAGGTAGACCACTAGGTACTCGGCCTCGGCAAACCGCAGAAAACTCAAGGACACATTGGTCGGCAGGATGCTGCCATCGGCACGTCGGCAATCGGTGGCAAAGTTCTGCGGGCCGTCTTCGCTGGCCCGCGCGCGTTTCCACAGGTTGAGCCAGCGGTCCATATCCAGGCTTGGATCCAGGTCAGCCAATGGCCGCTCGATCAGTGCACCGGGGCTATAGCCGAGCATGCTTTCGGCGGCACGGTTGGCGTAGCGCACATGGCTGTCCCAGTTGACCCACAAGATGCCCACGGTGCTCTGATCGATGGAAAACTGCGTCAGGCGCAAGGCTTCGGCCCCGGCGGCGCGGGCGGCGCTTTCTTCGCGGGCGGCCAATAACCCATGCTCGAGCACCCGTTGCTGGCGGCGCTGCCAGAACACGACAACCAGGCTGGCGAGCAAAAACAGGCCCAGCAACAGGCTGAGGTTTTGCCACAGGCCTGGGGTTTCCGTCAGGCGTGGGTACTTGGGTTGCAGCCAGCGGCTATGCAATTGGTCCAGGTCGCGGGCGGGGATGGCGCGCAAGGCGCTCTCCATGATGCCGGCCAGCTCCGGCCACTCCCGGCGCGTGGCCACCCGCAACAACTGTGGCAGGCCGATATCCCCCACTACCGCCAACCCGGCGAACTCCGCCTCGCCGGACAAGCGACTCAATTGCGCCTCGTCCACCACCGCATAGCGTGCCTGCTGGCTCACCAGTAGCTGCAGGGCCTGGCGCTCCATCGGCACGCCTTGCAGGTTGAGGCCGGGATAGGTGCTGCGCAGGTAGTCCGCCACGGCGCTGGGCATGCGCACGGCAACGCGGGATTGCTCATCGAGTTTCTCCAACTCCACAGCGCCGCCGCCCTCGCGTATGCCGACAATGTGCTGCGGCACACGCATGTAAGGGTCGGTGAACAACCACAGGCGTAAACCGGCCGGGGTTTGTTGCAGGCCGGGGGCGATGTCCACCTCGCCCTCGCGCACAGCGGCTTCCAGTTGCTCCTGGTTGGGGAAGTTGCGCCAGGTCAGCTCGATGTTCAGTGCCTTGGCCAACCACTGCATCAACTCGACGTTCGCCCCGGACAATCGCTGCAAACGCCGGTCGTATTGCGCGTACGGCGCCTGCAATACCAGGCCCACCCGCAGTTCCGGGTGCTGGGCCAGCCACTCGCGTTGCTGCACATTGAGCTGCGCCTGGGGAGTGGCGGGCGCAGGGGCGGCATTTGCGATCAAGGCAAGGCAGCAACAGCCGATAACCAGCAGACAGCGAAAAACCATGATTGACGTCTCACATCACTGACAAATACTGACCAACCCATTAGGCTGCCGGAATCACTTCTGGCCGGGAATTTACGATGCCCTTTGTTCACCGTTCGGCACTGCCAGCATTGTGCCTGTCGCTACTTATTACCAGTGCCTTTTCCGTGCAGGCCGCTGACGCCCCCGCACCGGCCGCCGAAAAACCGGTCGAGCGCCAGCCTTTACCCGAGCGTAGCCAGGAGGAAGCCAGTGCACTGGAGCGCAAAATCCCGCAACAGGAACAGCAACAATTGCAGGCCGGCAGCGATTCATTCCTGGCCCTGTGGAAACCGGCTAACAGCGCCGAGCCCGAAGGTGTGGTGATTATCGTACCGGGCGCCGGCGAAAGTGCTGACTGGCCGCAAGCAATCAGCCCGTTGCGGCACAAATTGCCGGATGCCAATTGGGGCTCCCTCAGCCTGTCGCTGCCGGATGTGAGCGTGGACACGCTGCCACCACGTGTGATGGAAGCGCCCAAGGCTACCGTCGACACCAGCAGCAAGGAAGCGAGCACCGCCGACAAACCTATCGAACAAGCCGCCAGCGCCGAAGCCGAAGGCTCCGACCCGGCCGTGGTGCCTGGCGCCGATGAACAGGACAAGACCGACGCTTCGCGCATTTTCGCGCGCATCGACGCCGCCGTGGCCTTCGCCCAGACCCAGAGCGCACGCAGCGTGGTGCTGCTCGGCCATGGCACCGGCGCCTGGTGGGCCGCACGTTATTTGAGCGAGAAGCAGCCGTCCCAGGTGCAGAAGTTCGTCATGGTCGCGGCGCAGACGCCCACCGGTCGTCACCCGGATGTGCAACAACTGGCCCCCGGCCTGAAGTTGCCGACCGCCGATGTGTTCTATCAAGACAGCGCTCAATCACGCAAAAACGCACTGGCCCGTGCCCAGGCGGCCAAGCGTTTGAAGAATGATGGCTATAAGCAGGTTTCGTTGAAAGCCTTGCCCGGCAACAGTGATGCCGGGCAGGAGCAGTTGTATCGCAGGGTTCGCGGCTGGTTGAGCCCGCAGGCCAGCGTCGACTGAAACCTAGCGGAAATCCCGGCGCTCGCGAATCAACGTATAGGCGTTGTGCAATTCACGGGTACGCTCGGTCGCCTCACGCACCTGCGCGGCGCTGGCACCCGTGCCGGCAATCTTGTCCGGGTGATGGCGACTGAGCAGGCGGCGATAAGCGCGCTTGATCGCCGATGGCTCGGTTGTGGCCGTCACCCCCAGCAAGCGCAACGCCTCCTGATAAGTGACGCCGCGACTGACCAATGGCTTGTGCTCAGGCTTGAAGTCAGCAGCCAATGCCTGGAGCTGTTGCGGCGTCCAGCCTAGCCACTTGCCCCACAGGTCGATCAGGTCGCGCTCGGCGTCATCCGCCTTGCCATCGGCCCACGCCATACGCCAGCACGCGCGCAAGACACCTTCGGCGGCATGGGGCTGCGCCTTGAGCACACGCAAGTAGCTGCGCACCCGGTCAACGCCGGACTTGCCGCGATTGAACGCCGCAATTGCACGGCGCTGGGCCGACTCGGTCATGTCCAGCGAACGCATCTCCTGGCGCGCCTGTTGGATATGCCCATCCACCACGCGCCCATTGCTCTTGGCCAGGCGCCCCAGCAACACAAACAACAATTCATCATTGCGCAACGCCGGGCGCCCACCCAGGCGCTCGCGCAATTGCGCCCAACTGTGCAGTTGCAGGCGGCGATCCAGTGCCTGCCCCAACAGTGCGCCCAACATGGCCCCCGGAATACTGGCAATGGCAAAGCCAGCCCCCGCGCCGATCAGCGTCCCTGGCCACAACATGCTACTGCCCCGCTGTCAGCAGGGTTTCGACCTGCGCCAGGCGCTCCAGCGTGCCGACATCAATCCAGCGTCCCGCCATGTGCTCCCCCGTTACCAGACCTTTGGCCATGGCCGCCCGCAATAGAGGCGCCAACTTGAAGGCACCCGCGCTGCACCCCGCGAACAGCTTGGGGTCGAGCACGGAAATACCACTGAAGGTCAGGTTATCGGCACCGGCCGCCGCATCATGAAGCAAACCTTGATCCAGGTAGAAATCGCCACCCGAGGGGTGATGCGCCGGGTTATCGGCCATCACCAGGTGGGCCAGGCCCTTGAGCGGTTGCTTGAGCCGGGTGAAGTCGTAATCGGTCCAGATGTCGCCGTTGACCACCAGGAACGGTTCGTCGCCCAGCAACGGCAGCGCCTGGAAAATCCCGCCACCGGTTTCCAGCGGTTCGCCTTCGGCTGAGTAACGGATGCGCACGCCAAACTGTGCACCGTCCCCAAGGTAACTCTCGATCTGTTGGCCGAGCCAGGCGTGATTGATCACGATATCGGTGAAGCCCGCCTTGGCCAATGCCTCCAGGTGATACTCGATCAGGCGCTTGCCACCGGCCTGCACCAGCGGCTTGGGCGTATGCAAGGTGAGCGGCCGCATCCGCTCACCTTTGCCGGCCGCCAGGATCATCGCCTTCATACGCTTGCCTCAGTGGGCTGGCGCAGGCTGGCGAGCAATTCACCCAGTTCGCTCAGCTCAGGGCGGTCGGCGAGCACCGCTTCTATATACGCAAAGAAGCGCGGCACATCGGCCAGGTAACGTGGCTTGCCGTCGCGATGGCAGATCCGCGCGAAGATGCCGATGACCTTGAGGTGGCGCTGCACGCCCATCAGGTCGCTGGCACGCAGGAAGTCTTCGAAGTCCGCCTGCACCGGGATGCCCAGTTTCGCGGCACGCTCCCAATAGCCGCGCTGCCAGTCCCGCACGCGGGCCTTGGGCCAACTGAGGAACGCGTCCTTGAACAGGCACGTGATGTCATAGGTGACCGGCCCGTAGACCGCATCCTGGAAATCCAGCACGCCCGGGTTCGGCTCGCTGATCATCAGGTTGCGCGGCATATAGTCGCGGTGCACCAGCACGTTCGGCTGCGCGAGGGCGCTGTCGATCAGGTGGTCACTGACGCGCTGCCAAAGCGCTTGTTGCTGTGTATCCAACTCGATACCCAGGTGCCGGCGGACGTACCACTCGGGAAACAATTCCAGCTCGCGGCGCAGCAAGGCGACGTCATAGCTGGGCAGCGGCGCGTCCATCGGCAACTGCTGGAAAGCCAGCAAGGCGTCGATGGCATCGGCAAACAAATGATCGGCGTTTTTGTCGTCAATCACGTCCAGGTAGGTTTTTCTGCCCAGATCATTGAGCAAAAGAAAGCCTCGGGGCAAATCTTCTGCATAAATTTTTGGAACATTTATGCCCGACTTCGCCAGCAAATGAGCGATATCGACGAAAGGTTTGCAGTTTTCCTGGGGGGGTGGAGCGTCCATTACGACAAAGGTCCGGCCCCCCCCTTCCCAACGGAAGTAGCGCCTGAAACTCGCGTCGCTGCTGGCCGCGGTCAATGTGGCCGGGGGGACGGCGCCCCAGCCTTGAGTGTTGAAAAGGATCGGCAACTGCTCTTCCAGCCAGGCTTCCAGCTGTTGTAAACGTAGATCTTGCTCGGGCATTACAAGGGTCTCCGACGGCGCTAGCCGTCAAGCGGGGCATGCTTTATTATCACGCATCTTTTTCAGACCATCGAGAGGCGTGCGGCCCAAACCGCGGGCAGATGGCACGCAGGAAGCCCGGACTAATAAGATGGCATTGAAATCCCCCGCGTTTCGTAGAAAATTTCCGTTGCTGGTAACCGGCAGTCTGCTGGCCCTGCAACCCTTCGCCACTTCATTCGTGGTCGCCGCGGAACAGTATGACTGCTCAGTCTCTGCTTCGGGTGCCTGGGATTGCGCGCCAAAAACCGCCGCAACCCCACTACCACCACGCCCGGTGCATGACGGTGCAGCCGTCAGCTCCGCCAACAGCACGGCGCAGGCCGATGCTGGCGGCAACGCCGAGGCCGAGCCCAAGACCGCTCTGGTCACCGAAGCCAAGGGCCGTGGCCTGCGTTCGCGCAGCGCCGACTACAGCCACCTGGACTGGGTGCCCCGCGACAAGCTGACCGCAGCACAGCTGGCCGAAACCGGCCCTTACTGCGGCGGTGCGTACATCGAGCCGACGCGTCCTGGCATGAACGACAAGACGAACAAGAGCGATGCGCCCACCTTCATCGGTGCCAAGGCCTCTCGTTACGAGCAGGAACAACAGGTGGCGACACTGGCCGGTGACGTCGTCATGCGCCAGGGCAGCATGCAACTGGAATCCGAGGAAGCCAGCCTGTACCAGGCCGAGAACCGTGGCGAGCTGAACGGCAACGTTCGTTTACGCGACAACGGCGCATTGATCGTGGGCGATCACGCCGAAGTCCAACTGGACACTGGCGCCGCCCAGATCGACAACGCCGAATATGTGATGCACAAATCGCGTATCCGCGGTAACGCGCTGTACGCCAAGCGTGCCGAGAACGCGATCATCCGTCTCAAGGACGGTACGTACACCACCTGCGAGCCAGACAGCAACGCCTGGCAGCTCAAGGGCAACAACATCACGTTGAACCCGGCCACCGGTTTCGGTACGGCCACCAACGCGACGTTGCGGGTCAAGAACATTCCGATCCTGTACACCCCCTACATCTATTTCCCGATCGACGACCGTCGTCAGTCCGGCTTCCTGCCACCGAGCTTCAGCACCGGCAGCGAAACCGGCTTTACCTTGGTCACGCCGTACTACTTCAACCTGGCGCCGAACTACGACGCCACGTTGTACCCGCAGTACATGACCAAGCGTGGCTTGTTGATGGAAGGCGAATTCCGCTACCTCACCAAGTCCAGCGAAGGCCAGTTCGGCGGCGCGTACCTGAACGACGACAGCGACGAGCGGAAAAAGCAGACCGATTACGAAAAAACCCGCTACATGCTCAACTGGCAACACAAGGGCGGGCTGGACTCGCGTGTACTGACCCAGGTCGACTACACCAAGATCAGCGATCCTTACTACTTCCAGGACCTCAAGTCCTATCAGGAAGGCGTCGAGAGCCGCGACTACATCAACCAGCAGGGTTCGGTGACTTATCGCGGCGACAGCTTCCAGGCTCGCTTGAACCTGCAGGCCTACCAGTTGGCAACGATTTCCCAGGTCACTCCGTATGACCGCCTGCCGCAGATCACCTTCAACGGCACGCTGCCGTACCATCCAGGTGGCCTTAACTTCAGCTACGAGACCGAAGCCGTGCGTTTCGATCGCGATCTGGAGAACGGCAACTTTATCAATGAGAACGGTGACTCAGAAGCCCGCCTGGACACCTACGTCCGCGGCCTGACCCGTGCCAACGGCACGCGCCTGAACGTAGCCCCAGCCGTCGAATACCCGATGAACTGGACCTACGGCTTCATCACGCCGAAGCTCAAGTACGTGTACACCAAGTATGACTTGGACCTAGACAACATCGGCAAGAACCAGATCATTGCCGACCAGGCCGCAGCAGCCAGGAACGGTACCCAGTACGCCGGTGGTACGTTCAAAAGCTCCCAGGACCGTGCGGTTCCGATTGCTAGCGTCGACAGCGGCCTGTATTTCGACCGCAACACCAACTGGTTCGGCAAAGAGTATCGCCAGACCCTTGAGCCGCGTGCGTTCTACCTGTACGTACCGAACAAGGACCAGGCTGATATCCCGGTCTTCGACACCAGCGAGTACTCGTTCAGCTACGCGTCGCTGTTCCGCGATAACCGCTTCAGCGGCACCGACCGCATCGGCGACGAAAACAAGCTGTCCCTGGGCTTGACCAGCCGCTGGATCGAAGAGAACGGCTTCGAGCGTCAGCGCGTATCCGTCGGCCAGGCCGTGTACTTCAAGGACCGTGAAGTTCAACTTCCGGGTATCCTGGCGGCGGACCGTGCCGACGCACAGTCCGACGTTTCGCCGGTTGCCCTGGACTACGAGTTCCGCTTCAACCGTGACTGGCGCGCCACTGCCGACTACAACTGGGACACCGAGGAACACAGCCCTCGTTCCGGTAGCGCGATGCTGCACTACCAGCCGGAAGACAACCCGAACAAGATCATCAACGTCGGTTATCGCTATCGCAATGACCAGGTCGTCTACAACCAGCTGACCGGCAAATGGCAGTTCGGTGGTGACTACGGGCAGCCAGGTGATCCGAACTTCGTGAAGGATTACTACAAGATCCAGCAACACGACTTCTCGATGATGTGGCCGATCATTCCACAATGGAACCTGATCACCCGCTGGCAGTACGACTACGCCCGCAACCGTACCCTGGAAGCCTTCGGTGGTTTCGAGTACGACAACTGCTGCTGGAAACTGCGCGTCATCAACCGTTACTGGGTTTCCAACGACGAATACAGCCAGATCGCCCCGCTTAACGAAAAGGGTGACCACGGGCTCTTCTTCCAGATCGTCCTCAAAGGACTCGGCGGCCTGACCGGCGCCAAGGTAGAGAGCTTCCTCGACAAAGGCATTGAAGGTTATCGTGAACGTGAAGACCAAGCTTTCTGATTGTCTGCGCCCGCTAGTGCTGGGCGCGCTGTTCCTGGGTGCCGCATCGGTACACGCTGCGGTTCAAGAACTGGATAAGGTCGTGGCCATCGTCGATAACGACGTGATCATGCAGAGCCAACTGGACCAGCGCGTCAAGGAAGTCCAGCAGACCATCGCCAAGCGTGGCGGTGGCGTGCCGCCGACCAGCGTCCTGGACCAGCAGGTGCTGGAGCGCCTGATCGTCGAGAACCTGCAACTGCAGATCGGCGATCGTTCCGGCATCCGTATTTCGGACGAAGAACTGAACCAGGCAGTCGGCACCATTGCCCAGCGCAACAACATGAGCATCGATCAATTCCGCGCGGCCCTGGCCCACGATGGCCTTTCGTATGACGACGCCCGTGACCAGATCCGCCGTGAAATGATCATCAGCCGTGTGCGTCAGCGCCGTGTTGCCGAGCGGGTCCAGGTATCCGAGCAGGAAGTGAAGAACTTCCTGGCGTCGGACCTTGGCAAGATGCAACTCTCCGAAGAACTGCACCTGGCCAATATCCTGATCCCGACACCGGACAGCGCCAACTCCGAGCAGCTCAATGCCGCCGCCGCCAAGACCCAGGCTATCTATGATCGCCTCAAGGCCGGTGCTGATTTCGCCCAGATGGCCATTGCCCAATCCGGTAGCGACAACGCCCTCGAGGGCGGCGACATGGGCTGGCGTAAAGCCGCTCAGTTGCCACCTCCGTTCGACCGTGAACTGAGCGCCATGGCCGTGGGTGATATCACCAAACCAGCCCGCACCCCAGGTGGTTTCATCATCCTGAAGTTGCTGGAGCGTCGCGGTGGCGAGACCTCGCTTAAAGACGAAGTGCATGTTCGTCATATCCTGGTCAAACCAAGCGAAATCCGCACCGAAGCGCAAACCAAGGAACTGGCCCAGAAGATCTACGACCGCATCGAAAGCGGTGAAGACTTTGCCACCCTTGCCAAGAGTTTCTCGGAAGACCCGGGCTCTGCCCTCAACGGCGGCGACCTGAACTGGATCGACCCGAAAGCCCTGGTGCCGGAGTTCCAGCAGGTGATGGCCGATACGCCGCAGGGCGTGTTGTCCAAGCCGTTCAAGACCCAATATGGCTGGCATGTGCTGGAAGTCCTTGGCCGTCGCGCCACCGACAACACCAGCCAGGCCCGCGAGCAACAAGCGCTGAACGTACTGCGTAACCGCAAATACGATGAAGAACTGCAAACCTGGCTGCGTCAGATCCGTGACGAAGCCTACGTTGAAATCAAGCTACCAGGCGCCCAGACAGGCACCGACCAGGCAGTGCAGTGAAACCCCAGCGTTTCGCGGTGACACCCGGCGAGCCGGCCGGCATTGGTCCTGACCTGTGCCTGCTGCTCGCCTCGCAACCCCAGCCACACCCCCTGATCGCCATTACCAGCCGTGACCTGCTCCTTGAGCGGGCCACGCAGCTGGGTGTGACGGTCACTTTGCTGGATGTGGCACCGGGCAACTGGCCCGAACTGCCCGCCCCCGCCGGCAGCCTGTATGTGTGGGACACCCCACTGCAGGCCAAAGTCGTTGCCGGGCAACTGGACAAGGCCAACGCAGCGTTCGTGCTCGAAACCCTGACCCGCGCCGGGCAAGGCTGCATCGATGGCGACTTCGCCGGCATGATCACCGCCCCCGTGCACAAGGGCGTGATCAACGAATCCGGCATCGCCTTTTCCGGCCACACCGAATTCCTTGCCGAACTGACCCACACTGAGCAAGTGGTGATGATGCTGGCCACGCGCGGCCTGCGGGTCGCCCTGGTGACCACGCACCTGCCACTGCGCGACATTGCCGATGCCATCACCGTCGAGCGACTGGAGCGCGTGACACGCATCCTGCACGCCGACCTGCAACAGAAATTCGGCATCGCCCAACCGCGCATCCTGGTCTGTGGGCTTAACCCCCACGCCGGTGAAGGCGGCCACTTGGGCCACGAAGAAATCGACATCATCGAACCCACCCTGGAGCGTCTGCGCCAAGAAGGCATGGACCTGCACGGCCCGCTGCCTGCGGACACTCTGTTTACCCCCAAATATCTGGAGCACTGCGATGCAGTGCTGGCGATGTACCACGACCAGGGACTGCCGGTGCTTAAATACAAAGGCTTCGGCGCCGCCGTCAACGTGACATTGGGCCTGCCGATCATCCGCACCTCCGTCGACCATGGCACCGCCCTGGACCTGGCGGGCAGCGGCAGGATCGATACCGGTAGCCTGCACGTGGCCCTGGAAACCGCCTATCAGATGGCCGAGACCCGTATATGACTGAGCATTACCAACACCGGGCGCGCAAGCGCTTCGGGCAAAACTTCCTGCACGACGCTGGCGTGATCGACCGCATCCTGCGCTCCATCCATGCCAAGCCCGAAGACCGTCTGCTGGAAATCGGCCCGGGCCAGGGCGCGCTGACTCAAGGCCTGCTGGCCAGCGGCGGCCAATTGGATGTGGTGGAGCTGGACAAGGACCTGATCCCGATTCTCAACCAGCAGTTCGCCGGCAAGCCCAACTTCAACCTGCATCAGGGCGATGCGCTGAAGTTCGACTTCAACACTCTCAACGCCGCACCCAACAGCCTGCGCGTGGTGGGTAACCTGCCGTATAACATCTCTACGCCGCTGATTTTCCACCTGCTGAACAACGCCGGGATCATCCGCGACATGCACTTCATGCTGCAAAAGGAAGTGGTCGAACGCCTCGCGGCAGGCCCTGGCGGTGGTGATTGGGGCCGCCTGTCGATCATGGTTCAGTACCACTGCCGCGTCGAACACCTGTTCAACGTCGGTCCGGGTGCCTTCAACCCGCCGCCGAAGGTCGATTCGGCGATTGTGCGCCTGGTGCCCCACGCGGTACTGCCGCACCCGGCCAAAGACCATCGCCTGCTGGAACGCGTCGTACGCGAAGCGTTCAACCAGCGCCGCAAGACCCTGCGCAACACGCTCAAGGCCTTGCTCAGCAACGCCGAGATCGAAGCTGCCGGCGTCGATGGCAGCCTGCGTCCCGAGCAACTGGACCTGGCCGCGTTCGTACGCCTGGCCGACCAGTTGGCCATCCAGCCTGCGCCCGCAGCGCAATAGAGCATCCCGGGGATAGGCCAGACAGCATGTCTGGCCTAGTGCCCACCTCTTGGCCTAGACTGACCCGCATCTGCTGTCCTCTGCTTTTAAGGCCTCTTGCATGTCCGATCCTCGCTACCAGATCGACGTCAGCGTCGTCACCCGCTTCCTGGCGGACCAATCGCAACCTGAACAGAACCGCTTCGCCTTTGCCTACACCATCACGGTGAAAAACAACGGGCTGGTACCGGCCAAGTTGCTGTCACGCCACTGGGTGATCACCGACGGTGACGGCCAGGTCGAAGAAGTGCGCGGCGCAGGCGTGGTCGGCCAGCAGCCGCTGATCGACAGCGGCGCCAGCCACACCTACAGCAGCGGCACGGTGATGACCTCCAAGGTCGGCACCATGCAAGGCTCGTATCAAATGAAGGCCACCGACGGCCAACTGTTCGACGCCATCATCGCGCCGTTCCGTCTTGCCGTGCCGGGAGCCCTGCACTGATGACGACGTATGCGGTCGGCGACCTGCAAGGTTGCCTGGAGCCGCTCAAGTGCCTGCTTGAGCGCGTAGCCTTCGATACGGCAAGTGACCGCCTGTGGTTGGTCGGTGACCTGGTCAATCGCGGCCCGCAGTCCCTGGAGACGCTGCGCTACTTATATAGCCTGCGCGATTCCCTGGTGTGCGTATTGGGCAACCACGACCTGCACCTGCTGGCGGCCGGCAACAACATCGAGCGCCTGAAAAAGGGCGATACCTTGCGGGAAATCCTCGAAGCGCCCGATCGCGCCGCGTTGCTCGACTGGTTGCGCCGCCAGAAAATCATGCATTACGACGAAGGCCGTAACGTGGCCCTGGTCCATGCAGGCATCCCGCCCCAATGGTCATTGAAGAAAGCACTCAAGTGCGCCGCTGAAGTCGAGAGCGCCCTGACCGATGACAATCTGTACACCGCCTACCTCGACGGGATGTACGGCAACGAGCCGGTGAAGTGGGACAACGACCTGACCGGCGTCGCACGCCTGCGGGTCATCACCAACTACTTCACGCGCATGCGCTTCTGCACCGCCGAGGGCAAGCTGGATCTCAAGAGCAAGGAAGGCGCCGACACCGCGCTTCCCGGCTATAAGCCTTGGTTCGCCCACAAAGAACGCAAGACCCGTGACACCAGGATCATTTTCGGTCACTGGGCTGCACTTGAAGGCAAGTGCGATGAGCCTGGCGTATTCGCCCTCGACACCGGTTGCGTGTGGGGCGGCGCCATGACGCTGATGAACGTCGACACCGGCGAGCGTTATAGCTGCCAGTGCGAATCCCCCCCGCCCGTTACATTGCCGGCTACCGCCAGGCCCTAGGAGCCATCCATGAGCGAATTCAAACGTATCCCTCCCGAACAAGCCCAGGCCCTGCGCGAGCAAGGTGCCGTGGTGGTCGATATCCGCGACCAGCCGACCTACAACGCCGCGCACATCACCGGTGCCAGGCACCTGGACAACGTCAACATCGCCGACTTCATCCGCGCCGCCGACCTTGACGCACCGGTAATCGTGGCCTGCTACCACGGCAACTCCAGCCAGAGCGCGGCGGCCTACCTGATCAGCCAGGGCTTCTCCGACGTTTACAGCCTGGACGGCGGCTTTGAGCTGTGGCGTACGACCTATCCTGCGGAAATTTCCTCGGGCGATTCGCAATAATTTTTTTCACACCCCGCTACCCCGCGTGACGCTTGGGCTTGCGCCGTTTCTGACGAACGGCGCAGCCAAACTAATTGCGCATCGCGCCTTGACCTCTCCGATTCCGAACTATCCTTAAGCGCAGGCCATCCGAATCAGGGGAGAGCCGGTACACCGGCGTGCGGGTCATCGGTAGCGTTTCAGGGTGTTCTGGGGGGAAAACAGCCATTGGCGTCTGCCAATGTCTGCCAGCATCGACTGATTGATCCGGCGTCGGCTCCACGTATCGAGCGAGGTGACGACGTCATGAGTATTTTTAGCCACTTCAAAAACCGCTTCGAATCCACACAGCAGGAAGAACTCACGCTGCAAGAGTATCTCGAGCTGTGCAAACAGGATCGCAGCACCTATGCGTCTGCCGCCGAACGTTTGCTGCTGGCGATAGGCGAGCCGCAACTGATAGACACCTCGAACAATTCGCGGCTGTCGCGAATATTCTCCAACAAGGTGATCCGTCGCTACCCGGCCTTTGAAGACTTCCATGGGATGGAAGAATGCATCGACCAGATCGTCTCCTACTTCCGCCATGCCGCCCAAGGCCTGGAAGAGAAGAAACAGATCCTCTACCTGCTCGGCCCCGTCGGCGGCGGCAAGTCGTCCCTGGCCGAGAAGCTCAAACAACTGATCGAGAAGGTGCCCTTCTACGCCATCAAGGGCTCGCCGGTCTTCGAGTCGCCCCTGGGCCTGTTCAACGCCACGGAAGATGGCGCGATCCTCGAAGAAGACTTCGGCATCCCGCGCCGCTACCTCAACACCATCATGTCGCCCTGGGCCACCAAGCGGCTGGCCGAGTTCGGCGGTGACATCAGCCAGTTCCGCGTGGTCAAGCTCTACCCGTCCATCCTCAACCAGATCGGCGTGGCCAAGACCGAACCGGGCGATGAGAACAACCAGGACATCTCGGCCCTCGTGGGTAAGGTCGATATCCGCAAACTCGAGGAATTCCCGCAGAACGACGCCGACGCCTACAGCTATTCCGGCGCACTGTGCCGGGCCAACCAGGGCCTGATGGAGTTCGTGGAGATGTTCAAGGCACCGATCAAGGTGCTGCACCCACTGCTTACCGCCACCCAGGAAGGCAACTACAACAGTACCGAAGGCCTCGGTGCGATTCCGTTTACCGGGATCCTGCTGGCCCACTCCAACGAATCGGAGTGGCACACCTTCCGCAACAACAAGAACAACGAAGCCTTCATCGACCGGATCTATATCGTCAAGGTGCCTTACTGCCTGCGGGTCAGCGATGAAATCAAGATCTACGACAAGCTGCTGTTCAACAGCTCCCTGTCCAAGGCGCATTGCGCACCCGACACCTTGAAGATGCTTGCCCAGTTCACCGTGCTGTCACGCCTCAAGGAGCCGGAAAACTCGAATATTTACTCGAAGATGCGCGTGTACGACGGCGAAAACCTCAAGGATACCGACCCCAAGGCCAAATCGATCCAGGAATACCGCGATACCGCCGGCGTGGATGAGGGCATGAACGGCCTGTCGACGCGCTTTGCGTTCAAGATCCTGTCCAAGGTCTTCAACTTCGACCCTCACGAAATTGCCGCCAACCCGGTGCACTTGCTCTATGTGCTGGAACAGCAGATCGAACAGGAGCAATTCCAGGCGGAAACCCGCGAACGCTACCTGCGCTTCCTCAAGGAATACCTGGCGCCGCGCTACATCGAGTTCATCGGCAAGGAAATCCAGACTGCGTACCTGGAGTCCTACAGCGAGTACGGCCAGAACATCTTCGACCGCTACGTGCTGTACGCCGACTTCTGGATCCAGGACCAGGAATACCGCGACCCGGAAACCGGCGAGATCCTCAACCGCGTCGCCCTCAACGAGGAACTGGAAAAGATCGAAAAACCCGCCGGCATCAGCAATCCGAAGGATTTCCGCAACGAAATTGTCAACTTCGTGCTGCGCGCCCGCGCCAACAACAATGGCAAGAACCCGACCTGGCTCAGCTACGAGAAGCTGCGGGTGGTCATCGAGAAGAAAATGTTCTCCAACACCGAGGACTTGCTGCCGGTCATCAGCTTCAACGCCAAGGCCAGCAAGGAGGATCAGCAAAAACACAACGACTTCGTCACACGAATGGTCGAGCGCGGCTACACCGACAAACAGGTACGGCTGCTGTCCGAGTGGTACCTGCGGGTGCGCAAATCGCAGTAAGGCAGCGACAGGCGTGCGCTGCCGGGCTTCTGGCCTGGCAGCCGACCGCTTGTCTCTAAGCTTCCAGCTCGCGGCTTGAAGCTTGTAACGTGAAGCTGCCCGGAGGGCTCCCCATGAGCTATGTGATCGACCGACGCCTCAATGGCAAGAACAAGAGCACGGTAAACCGCCAGCGTTTCCTGCGGCGTTACCGTGATCACATCAAAAAGGCCGTCGAAGAGGCCGTCAGTCGCCGCTCCATCACGGACATGGAGCATGGCGAACAAATCAGCATTCCCGGACGGGACATTGACGAACCGGTGCTGCACCACGGCCGGGGCGGTAAACAGACCGTCGTGCACCCCGGCAACAAGGAGTTCACCACCGGCGAGCATATCCAGCGTCCCCAAGGGGGTGGCGGCGGCAAAGGTCCGGGCAAGGCGGGCAACTCCGGCGAAGGCATGGACGAGTTCGTGTTCCAGATCACCCAGGAAGAATTCCTCGAATTCATGTTCGAGGACCTGGAACTGCCCAACCTGGTCAAGCGCAACCTGACCGGTACCGACACCTTCAAGACCGTACGCGCGGGTATCAGCAACGAGGGCAACCCCTCGCGCATCAACATCATCCGCACCCTGCGCTCGGCCCATGCCCGGCGTATCGCACTGTCGGGCAGCAGCCGCGCCAAACTGAAGGAGGCCAAGGAAGAGTTGGCGCGCTTGAAGCGTGAAGAACCGGACAACTTCGGCGATATCCAGCAAATAGAAGCAGAAATCGAGAAACTCAGCGCGCGCATTCACCGCGTGCCGTTCCTCGATACCTTTGACTTGAAATACAACCTGCTGGTCAAGCAACCCAACCCCAGCTCCAAGGCCGTGATGTTCTGCCTGATGGACGTGTCCGGCTCCATGACCCAGGCCACCAAGGACATCGCCAAGCGCTTCTTCATCCTGCTGTATCTGTTCCTCAAGCGGAACTACGACAAGATCGACGTGGTATTCATCCGCCACCACACCAGCGCCCGGGAAGTCGACGAAGAGGAGTTCTTTTACTCACGGGAAACCGGCGGCACCATCGTCTCCAGCGCCTTGAAGCTGATGCAGGAGATCATGGCCGAGCGCTACCCGGCCAATGAGTGGAACATCTACGCCGCGCAAGCCTCGGACGGTGACAACTGGAACGACGATTCACCCATCTGCCGCGACATCCTGATCAACCAGATCATGCCGTTCGTGCAGTACTACACGTATGTCGAAATTACCCCCCGTGAGCATCAGGCGCTGTGGTTCGAATACGAGCGCATCGGCGAAGCCTTCGCCGACACGTTCGCCCAGCAGCAACTGGTCTCGGCCGGCGATATCTACCCGGTCTTCCGTGAACTCTTCCAGCGCAGGTTAGTGACATGACCGCCAAAAAAGAGCAAAAACGCCAACCCATCTCCACGGGGTCAGAGTGGACCTTCGAACTGATCCAGGCCTATGACCGGGAAATCAGCCGTATCGCCGCGGGGTATGCCCTGGACACCTACCCCAACCAGATCGAAGTGATTACCGCCGAACAGATGATGGATGCCTACGCCTCGGTGGGCATGCCGCTGGGCTATCACCATTGGTCCTACGGCAAGCACTTCCTCAGCACCGAAAAGTCCTACACCCGCGGCCAGATGGGCCTGGCCTACGAGATCGTGATCAACTCCGACCCGTGCATCGCCTACCTGATGGAAGAAAACACCATCTGCATGCAGGCACTGGTGGTGGCCCACGCCTGCTACGGGCATAACAGCTTCTTCAAGGGCAACTACCTGTTCCGCACCTGGACCGACGCCAGTTCGATCATCGATTACCTGGTGTTTGCCAAGCAGTACATCATGCAGTGCGAGGAGCGCCACGGCATCGATGCGGTAGAGGACCTGCTCGACTCCTGCCACGCGCTGATGAACTACGGTGTCGACCGCTACAAGCGCCCCTACCCGATTTCCGCCGAGGAAGAACGCCTGCGCCAGAAGGAGCGCGAAGAACACCTGCAGAAGCAGATCAATGACCTGTGGCGCACCATTCCCAAAAAGACAGGAAAAAACAGCGACAAGGATAATGTACGCTTCCCCGCCGAACCTCAGGAAAACATCCTGTACTTCCTGGAAAAACACGCGCCGTTGCTGGAGCCCTGGCAGCGGGAAATCGTGCGTATTGTGCGCAAGATCGCGCAGTATTTTTATCCACAGCGCCAGACCCAGGTGATGAACGAAGGCTGGGCCACGTTCTGGCACTACACACTGATGAATGACCTGTACGACGAAGGCCTGGTCACCGACGGCTTCATGATGGAATTCCTCACCTCCCACACCAGCGTGGTCTTCCAACCCGGCTTCGACAGCCCTTACTACAATGGCATCAACCCTTATGCGCTGGGCTTTGCGATGTACCGCGATATCCGCCGCATGTGCGAGCACCCCACCGAAGAAGACCGCCGCTGGTTCCCGGAAATCGCCGGCAGCGACTGGCTCTCCACCATCAAGTTCGCCATGAGCAGCTTCAAGGACGAGAGTTTTATCCTGCAGTACCTGTCACCTCAGGTGATCCGCGACCTCAAGCTGTTCAGCATCCTCGACGACGACCTCAAGGATGACCTGGTGGTGCCGGCCATCCACGATGAGCCTGGCTATCGCACCATCCGTGAAACCCTGGCGGCGCAGTACAACTTGGGCAACCGCGAGCCCAACGTGCAGATCTACAGTATCGACGTGCGCGGCGACCGCTCGCTGACCCTGCGGCACCAGCAGCACGATCGCAAACCTTTGGGGGAATCCACCGAGGAAGTACTCAAGCATCTGCATCGGCTGTGGGGCTTCGATATTCACCTGGAAACCCTGCAAGGCGATCAGGTGATGAAGACCCACCATGTGCCACCGCGCAGCGATCACAACGACAACGACTACGGTCGCCTGGACCTGGCTGTCGTTCATCTCTGAAACAGCAAAGCCTCCATTGGTCAGGCACAGGCGGTATCCTGTGCCGCTAACGGAGGCTTTTTCATGAAAACCTATAAAGTCGGCGGTGCGGTACGGGATCGCCTCTTGGGCATCCCGGTCACCGATATTGACCGCGTCGTGGTGGGCGCGACTGCCGAAGAGATGCTCGCCAAGGGCTATAAGCCGGTGGGCGCAGACTTCCCAGTGTTCCTCGATCCAACGAACGGCGACGAGTACGCCCTCGCCCGCACCGAACGCAAGAGTGGCCGGGGTTACGGCGGCTTTGTGTTTCACGCGAGCCCCGAAGTGACGCTGGAAGAAGACCTGATCCGTCGCGACCTGACCATCAACGCCATGGCGCAAGACGATGACGGTAACTTGATCGACCCTTATCACGGCCAACGCGATCTTCAAGCGCGCATTCTGCGCCACGTTTCCCCGGCGTTCGCCGAAGATCCCCTGCGCGTACTGCGAGTGGCACGATTTGCTGCACGTTATGCGCCCCTGGGGTTCACCGTCGCGCCGGAAACACTGGAGCTGATGCGCCAACTCAGCGAATCCGGCGAACTGGAAGCCCTGACGCCGGAGCGCAGCTGGAAAGAAATCTCCCGGGCGCTGATGGAAGATCAACCTCAGGTGTTTATTCAGGTGCTGCGTGACTGCCAGGCCCTGAAAACCTTGATGCCCGAAGTCGATGCACTGTTCGGCGTGCCACAACCCGAAGCCCATCACCCGGAAATCGACACCGGCGTGCACACCCTCAGCGTGCTAGAACAAGCCGCCTTGCATCAACAGCCACTGACTGTGCGCTGGGCCTGCATGCTCCACGACCTGGGCAAGGGTACGACGCCTGTGGATAAGTTGCCGCAGCACATCGCCCACGAACACCGGGGCTTGAAGCTGATCAAGGCGGTCAACGAACGCTTCAAGGTGCCGAGGGATTGCCAGGAATTAGCACTGCTGGTGGGCCAATATCACACCCACGGCCATCGCGCTCTGGAGCTGAAGGCCTCGACATTGCTGGAGTTGCTGCAAAGCTTCGACGTGTACCGGCGGCCACAGCGCTTTGAAGAGTTCGTGGTCGCCTGCGAGATGGACGCCCGAGGCCGCAAGGGCCTGGAGCAAAGAGGTTATCCACAGGCGGATTATTTGCGCGGAGCGGCAAAAGCAGCTCGCGAGGTTGCGGTGGCCCCCTTGCTGGAGAAAGGCTTCAAAGGCCCGGAGCTGGGTGAGGCGCTCAAGCGCGAACGGCTCAAGGCACTAAAAACCTACAAGGAACAACACGCACTCATTTAGGCGCGAGCTTGCTCGCGAAGACCGTCAACGATAACGCAGCGCTCTCCGGTTTTTCGCGAGCAAGCCCGGCTCCTACAGGAGAGCGCCCGGCGTCAGTTGTCGGCCCTGCCATTCAAACGCGACAGGCGCCAGCACTTGGTCGATCTGCGTATCGCGCCACAAATCGGCCAGCGTCTTGCCCACCTCAGGATGCACGCGTTCCGGCGCCATCAGCGATAGCGGCCACAACACAAAGGCGTTTTTCAGGATTTCCGCACGCGGCAAAACCAAACCATCGAAATTGCCCACCAGATCGCCATACAACAACACGTCGATATCCAACGGCAGCCCTTTGCGGTCCGGCGCATAACGACCGTTGTCGGCCTCGATGAATTTCAACCGGCGGTCCAGTTCCATCAACGGCAGATCGGTATACGCCGACACCACCAGATTGAAGAACGGCCCACTCTTGATGCCCACCGGCTGGCTTTCGAACACCGCCGAGCAACGCATATCGGTCAAGAAACTCGCCAGCGCATCCAAGCCGGCGCACAGGTGAGACTCGCGCTCGATATTGCTGCCTAGGCCAAGGTAAACCTGAGTTAGCGACATCCGCGCTCGATCTCCACGCCCACGCCTTTGGCAGCCGGCACGGCACCAGGCTTGGTCAGCTTGAGGTGCAGCCAGGGAATCTGGAATTCATTCATCAACACTTGCGCGAGGCGTTCGGCAAAGGTTTCCACCAGTTGGTACTGGGATTGCTCGGCAAAGGCCTGGATGCGCGCGGACACGCTGGCGTAATCCAGCGCAAGGGTCAGGTCGTCACCGGCCGCGGCCGGGCGGTTGTCCCAGGCAAAGCTCAGGTCCAGGCGCAGGCATTGGCGGATTCCGCGCTCCCAGTCGTAGGCCCCGATGACGGTGTCGACTTCCAGGCCTTCGATAAACACTCTGTCCAAGCACTCTTCTCCGCAGCACGACAAGGGCGCGATGCCCCGTTAGAATCAGGGCGTCCTCGCCCGGAATAGTTAGCATGTTTTGGTCACTGGCGATCTTCGCCTACCTGCTCGGCTCGCTGTCCTTCGCCATTTTGCTCAGCCGCCTGACGGGAAACCCCGATCCGCGAATGAGTGGCTCAGGCAATGCCGGCGCCACCAATATGTTGCGCCTGGCCGGCAAGAAACTCGCCGTACTGACGCTACTGGGCGACCTGTGCAAGGGCTTGTTGCCCGTGCTGATCGCCAGCCTAGCCGGCCTGCCCCTGCAACAACAGGCCTGGATCGGCGTCTGCGCGGTCCTGGGCCATCTGTTTCCCCTGTACTTCCGCTTTCGTGGCGGCAAAGGCGTCGCCACGGCGGCCGGCATGTTGCTGGGGATCTACCCACCGGCAGCGTTACTGGCTGTACTCGCCTGGCTGTTGACGTTCTACCTGACCCGCACCAGCTCACTCGCCGCACTGATCGCCACCCCGCTCACCCTGCCGCTACTGGCCTGGCAAGAACCGGCGGCGCTGCTGCCGATGAGCGTGCTGACACTGCTGATCGTCTGGCGCCACCGTGGCAATTTACGCGACCTGTTTGCCGGGCGCGAACGGCATTTTTAAATACCGTCAATTCGGGTTGCGGTGTTACAGCGGCGACAACTGCTCCATCGGCCAGCGCGCCTGCACGCTGATCGCCAAGCTTTCATGCTGCCCGGCCTGCAGGCGCTGGCAACCGGCGTAGGCGATCATCGCGCCGTTGTCGGTGCAGAACTCCGGACGTGCGTAGAACACATCGCCCTTCATATCGCTGAGCATTTTTTCCAGCGAAGTGCGCAAAGCCTTGTTGGCACTGACGCCGCCGGCGATCACCAGGCGCTTCATGCCCGCCTGTTTCAGGGCGCGCTTGCACTTGATGGTCAAAGTCTCCACCACGGCCTGCTGGAACGCCAGCGCGATGTCGCAACGGGCTTGCTCACTGTCGTCCCCGGCGCTGACGCTCTGCTGCCAAGTGTTCAGCGCGGAGGTTTTCAAGCCGCTGAAGCTGAACATCAGGCCTGGGCGATCACACATCGGACGCGGGAAGGTGTAGCGGCCGGCCACGCCTTTTTCAGCGAGGCGTGCGATTTCCGGGCCACCCGGATAATTGAGGCCCATCATCTTCGCGGTCTTGTCGAACGCTTCACCGGCGGCGTCATCCAGGGATTCACCCAGAAGGGTGTATTGGCCGATGCCATCCACCTGAACCAACTGCGTATGGCCGCCCGAAACCAACAAAGCGACGAACGGGAACTGTGGCGGGGTTTTCTCCAGCATCGGAGCCAACAAATGGCCTTCCATATGGTGTACGCCGAGCGCCGGAATGCCCCAGGCAAACGCCAGCGCCTGAGCGCAAGAGGCCCCAACCAGCAGGGCCCCGACCAATCCGGGGCCGGCCGTGTAGGCGATAGCGTCGATCTCGGTCGGCACGCAGCCGGCCTCGTCCAGCACCTGGCGGATCAGGGGCAGCATGCGCTTGACGTGATCACGGCTGGCCAGCTCCGGCACCACGCCGCCATAGGCACGGTGCAGGTCGATCTGGCTGAACAGCGCATCGGCCAGGAGCCCGCGTTCACTGTCGTAAAGTGCGACACCGGTTTCGTCGCAGGAGGTTTCAAGTCCCAGTACTAGCATGGGTTTGCGCCTTGTAGAGGCTGAATTCGAAGGCGCGCATAATAGTCGCCACTCCCCCTCCCGACTAGCGGTTTTCGATCAGAGGCTTTGCATTCCGGGCAATGAGGGGTTAACATCCGCAACCCTTAAAAACCGACGACCTCAGCCGCGAATTTTTTGCGACGAGAACGTTGATCCCGGTAATGAAAGAAGGTAGCTCTGGATGCCAGCCGTCAAAGTTAAAGAGAACGAACCCTTCGACGTAGCTCTGCGTCGTTTCAAGCGCTCCTGCGAAAAAGCCGGTGTACTGGCTGAAGTTCGTAGCCGCGAATTTTACGAGAAGCCAACTTCTGAGCGTAAGCGTAAAGCAGCAGCCGCTGTTAAGCGTCACGCCAAGAAAGTTCAGCGCGAACAGCGCCGCGCCGTTCGTCTGTACTAATACACAGACGTTCGTAGCAAGCTTCTGCCAAGCCCGGCCCTCAGCCGGGCTAATGGCATTTGCGGATATCGCTTGATGCTTCACCGTTGACGCCGCACATGCGACCGAGACAACTGCTTCACACGTCAGGACTGGCTCTTTTGCCAGCGGTGCACGTCTCTTCTGACGAGCCTATCAAGGCTACTGACGAGCACACTCATTCTGTAAACAGCCGACCAACCGTGTCGACTGCGCCCAACGAGGCGTTTCCGAGGCCCGTCACCGGCCAAGACCGGGCGCCGGGGCAACATTTCCACACCGAAGACTGATCAGAAACTAACGTCAGTGAATATTCGGCAGATACACTTCCGTACACCCCATGCAGTCGCTGGATGCTCGAGCACTCGATACGCGCGCTTGAACACCTCACGGGCCCTCATTTACACGCAGTGATGACGAGAACGCCATGGCCGGGCTGATTCCCCAGAGCTTTATTGACGACCTTCTGAACCGCACCGACATCGTCGATGTGGTCAGCTCGCGCGTGCAAATGAAGAAGGCCGGCAAGAACTACACCGCCTGCTGCCCGTTCCATAAGGAAAAGACTCCGTCGTTCAGCGTCAGCCCGGACAAGCAGTTCTACTACTGCTTTGGCTGCGGCGCGGGCGGCAATGCCCTCGGCTTCATCATGGACCACGACAACCTGGACTTCCCCCAGGCCGTCGAGGAACTGGCAAAAGCCGCCGGCATGGAAATCCCTCGCGAAGAAAGCGGCCGCCCGCACAAACCGCGGCAACCCACCGATTCGCCGCTGTACCCGCTGCTGACCGCCGCTGCCGACTTCTACCGTCAGGCGCTTAAAAGCCATCCGCAGCGCAAGGCCGCCGTCGACTACCTCAAGGGACGCGGCCTCACCGGCGAAATCGCCCGCGACTTCGGCCTGGGGTTCGCCCCGCCCGGCTGGGACAACCTGTACAAGCACCTGAGCAGTGACACCCTCCAGCAAAAGGCCATGATCGACGCCGGCCTGCTGGTGGAGAACGCCGAGACTGGCAAACGCTATGACCGCTTCCGCGACCGCGTGATGTTCCCGATCCGCGACAGCCGGGGCCGCATCATCGCCTTTGGTGGCCGGGTGCTGGGAGACGACAAGCCCAAGTACCTGAACTCCCCGGAAACCCCGGTGTTCCACAAAGGCCAGGAACTCTACGGCCTGTTCGAGGCGCGCAAGAACAACCGCAACCTCGACGAGATCATCGTGGTTGAAGGCTATATGGACGTAATTGCGCTCGCCCAACAAGGCTTGCGCAACGCGGTCGCCACCCTGGGCACCGCCACCAGCGAAGAACACATGAAACGCCTGTTTCGCGTGGTGCCCAGCGTGCTGTTCTGCTTCGACGGCGACCAGGCTGGCCGCAATGCCGCATGGCGCGCGCTCGAAGCCACGCTGTCGAGCCTGCAGGATGGACGCCGTGCGCGCTTCCTGTTCCTGCCCGAAGGCGAAGATCCGGACACCCTGGTGCGCTCCGAAGGCACCGACGCATTTCGCGCGCGCATCAATCAACATGCGCAGCCGTTGGCCGACTACTTCTTCCAGCAACTGACCGAAGAAGCAGACCCACGTTCCCTCGAAGGCAAGGCCCACATGGCTACCCTCGCGGCACCGTTGATCGATAAGGTCCCAGGCGCCAACCTGAAGTCCCTGATGCGCATGCGCCTGCTGGAAATCACCGGGCTCAGTGGCGAAGCCGTCAGCCAGCTGGTGCATAACGCACCGCATGACGCAGCGCCACCGGCCTACGACCCAGGCATGGATTACGACGCCATGCCGGACTACTCCGACTTCCACCAACCCCAGGAGGCCTACGCGCCCCAACAGGAATGGACGCCGAAGAAACCCGGTGCCGGCGGCAAGAAATGGGACAAGAAACCCTGGAGCAAGAACGGCAAGCGCGGTGACGGCGATGAGGCCTACGCCCCGCGCACCCCGGTTGCCGTGGAAGCGCCGACGCTGATTGCCCTGCGCACGCTCATCCACCACCCGCATCTGGCGGAGAAGGTCGAGAGCGCCGATCACTTTGCCAACGAGAGCAACACCTACGCCCAGGTACTGATCGCCCTGATCGAGGCGGTACAGAAAAATCCTAAGCTAAACTCAATTCAATTGATGGCTCGCTGGCATGGCACCGAACAAGGCCGCTTGCTCAAAGCGCTCGCGGAAAAGGAGTGGCTAATTGACGGCGACAACCTTGAACAACAGTTTTTAGACACCATTACTAGGTTATCTGCGGGTCAGCACACGCAGACCCTCGATGAACTCATCAAGAGAGCAAGGCAGCCGGGATTGTCGGCTGAAGAGCAAATTCAGATAGCAAAACAGATGCGCGACCTCTTAAAACAGAATGTTTCCGCATCAAACCCGACCTCAGCTGGCGTGTGAGGTCATAGCTCGGGTATAATCCTCGGCTTGTTTTTTGCCCGCCAAGACCTTCAGTGGATAGGGTGTTATGTCCGGAAAAGCGCAACAGCAGTCACGTATCAAAGAGTTGATCGTTCTCGGTCGTGAGCAGGGTTACCTGACTTACGCGGAGGTCAACGACCACCTGCCTGAGGATATTTCAGATCCAGAGCAGGTGGAAGACATCATCCGCATGATTAACGACATGGGGATCAACGTATTCGAAGCTGCGCCAGATAAGGATTCCCTTATGCTGGCGGACGCCGATACCGACGAGGCTGCCGCAGAAGAAGCGGCCGCCGCGCTGGCTGCTGTGGAGACCGATATCGGTCGTACCACCGACCCTGTGCGCATGTATATGCGTGAAATGGGGACCGTCGAGCTGCTGACACGCGAAGGCGAAATCGAAATCGCCAAGCGTATCGAAGAGGGTATCCGTGAAGTGATGGGCGCAATCGCGCACTTCCCAGGCACGGTTGACCACATTCTCTCCGAGTACACCCGCGTCACCACCGAAGGTGGTCGCCTGTCCGACGTCCTGAGCGGTTATATCGACCCGGATGACGGCATTGCGCCGCCTGCCGCCGAAGTACCGCCGCCTGTCGATGCCAAGGCTGCGAAAGCGGACGACGACTCCGAAGACGACGACGCTGAAGCCAGCGGCGACGATGAAGACGAAGTCGAAAGCGGTCCGGACCCGATCATCGCTGCCCAGCGTTTCGGTGCGGTTTCCGATCAAATGGAAATCACCCGCAAGGCCCTGAAAAAGCACGGTCGCGCCAACAAGCAGGCAATTGCCGAGCTGGTGGCCCTGGCAGAGCTGTTCATGCCGATCAAGCTGGTGCCGAAGCAATTCGAAGGCCTGGTTGAGCGTGTTCGCAGTGCCCTGGAGCGTCTGCGTGCCCAAGAACGCGCAATCATGCAACTGTGCGTGCGTGATGCCCGCATGCCGCGTGCCGACTTCCTGCGCCAGTTCCCGGGCAACGAAGTAGACGAAAGCTGGACCGACGCACTGGCCAAAGGCAAGGCGAAATACGCTGAAGCCATTGGTCGCCTGCAGCCGGACATCATCCGTTGCCAGCAGAAGCTGACTGCGCTTGAGACCGAAACCGGTCTGACGATCGCCGAGATCAAGGACATCAACCGTCGCATGTCGATCGGCGAGGCCAAGGCCCGCCGCGCGAAGAAAGAGATGGTTGAAGCCAACCTGCGTCTGGTGATCTCCATCGCCAAGAAGTACACCAACCGTGGCCTGCAATTCCTCGACCTGATCCAGGAAGGCAACATCGGCTTGATGAAGGCTGTGGACAAGTTCGAATACCGTCGCGGCTACAAGTTCTCGACTTATGCCACCTGGTGGATCCGTCAGGCGATCACTCGCTCGATTGCCGACCAGGCCCGCACCATCCGTATTCCGGTGCACATGATCGAGACGATCAACAAGCTCAACCGTATTTCCCGGCAAATGTTGCAGGAAATGGGTCGCGAACCGACCCCGGAAGAGCTGGGCGAACGCATGGAAATGCCTGAGGATAAAATCCGCAAGGTATTGAAGATCGCTAAAGAGCCGATCTCCATGGAAACCCCGATCGGTGATGACGAAGACTCCCACTTGGGTGACTTCATCGAAGACTCGACCATGCAGTCGCCAATCGATGTCGCCACCGTTGAGAGTCTTAAAGAAGCGACTCGCGACGTACTGTCCGGCCTCACTGCCCGTGAAGCCAAGGTACTGCGCATGCGTTTCGGCATCGACATGAATACCGACCACACCCTTGAGGAAGTCGGTAAGCAGTTTGACGTGACCCGCGAGCGGATCCGTCAGATCGAAGCCAAGGCGCTGCGCAAGTTGCGCCACCCGACGCGAAGCGAGCATCTGCGCTCCTTCCTCGACGAGTGACACCAGAACCCCCGGCCCAGGCCGGGGGTTTTGTTTTGTATAGATAAAATCCCTCGCAACGCCCCTCCCCCGCAATGCCCGTCTACACTCGAAACATTCCCCGTGCCATAACGAGACCGTTATGCCCAGATTGCCGACTGTGTTACTGCTGTCGCTGCTGACCTGGACCGCAACGGCTGGCGCGTTGACTCTCACTGATGATGAGCGTGGCTGGTTGGCGGACCATCAGGAGCTACGCCTGGGGGTGGACGCGTCATGGCCACCCTTTGAGTACCGTGACGAAGAAGGTCGCTACCAAGGTTTGGCGGCGGATTACGTGCGCCTGATCCAGGATCGCCTGGGCATACGGGTCAAGCTGATCGAACCGGTGAACTGGAGCGCGGTACTGGAGCTGGCCCGCAACAACCAGCTCGACCTGCTGCCCGGCATCATGTCCACACCCGAACGCCAAGGCTACATGGCGTTCACTCGCCCGTACCTCGACTTCCCCATCGTCATCCTGGCCCACGAAGGCGGGGCCAAACCGCGCAATCTGAAGGATCTCTACGGGCTGAAGATTGCCGTGGTGGAAAACTACGCGCCCCATGAACTGCTACGCACGCACCATCCCGACCTCAACCTGGTGGCCATGCCGAATGTGAGTTCGACGCTGCAAGCCTTGGCCACGGACGAAGTGGATGCGGTCGTCGGCGACCTCGCCTCAAGCGTCTGGAGCCTGCGCCAACTCAAGCTCGACGGTTTGTACGTCAGCGGCGAAACGCCTTACCGCTATCAGTTGGCGATGGGCGTACCACGCGACAACAAAATGCTGGTGGGCATCCTCGACAAGGTACTGGCCGACCTTAGCCCGCAGGAAACCGACGCGATCCAGCAACATTGGGTCGGCAGCTTTACCGACCATCGCACCTTCTGGACCGACTTGCTGACTTACGGCCTGCCCGCCGTGTTGCTGCTGAGCACCGTACTGGCCGTGGTAATCCGGATCAATCGCCGGCTCAGTTCGGAAATCTCCCGCCGCGTAGCCCTCGAACAGGAACTGCGCAGCAGCGAGTACCACTATCGCGGCCTGGTGGAGAGCTTGTCCGCGATTGCCTGGGAAGCCAGCGTCACCGACTTCACCTACAGCTATGTATCACCCCACGCTGAGGAACTGTTGGGTTACCCACGGGCCCACTGGCTGATTCCGGGCTTCTGGCGCAACATCATTCACCCCGCCGACCTGATTCGCACCGAATCCTACTGCCAACGCGAAACCCGCGCCAACCGTGACCACAGCGTTGATTACCGGGTCATCACCGCCGACAACCGTTGCTTGTGGGTGCGTGACATCGTCAGCCTGATCGAGCACGGCCATGAGCCCGTGCTGCGCGGCTTGATGATCGACATCAGTGAGGCAAAGCGCACCGAAGAGGCCCTGCAACTGTCTGAGCAGAAGTTCGCCTCGGTGTTCCAGCAATGCCCGGACATCCTGGTGATTGCACGGCTGTCCGACGGCTGCCTGCTGGAGGTGAACAAAGCGTTCGAGGACCAGGTCGGGCTGACAGCCGAACAGGTCGTGGGTAAAACCGCTACCGAGCTGAACATCTGGGGCATCCAGGGCGCAGGCCCCGATCTGCTGCAGCGGTTGCAGACCACCAGCATCCGCAACCTGGAAATGCCCTTTCTGCGCAGCAATGGCCAAGCCTTCACCGGGCTGATTTCCGCCGAGCCGTTTCAACTCGACACTACAGAGGCCATCGTGGTGGTGGTGCGCGACATCACCCAACTCAAGGAAACCCAGCAACAGCTGCAAACCTCCGAGGAGAAATTCGCCAAGGCCTTCCACGCCTCCCCCGACGGCTTGCTGTTGAGCCGCCAGCGCGATGGCCTGCTGATAGAAGTGAACGATGGTTTCAGCCGGATCACAGGTTTCAACAGCGCCGCCTCCGTCGATCAGTCCACCTTGGACCTGGGCATCTGGGTCGACCTCAACGAACGCAAACACATGCTCGAACTGATGCAGCGCGATGGCTTTGTGCGCGACTTCATCTGCCACATACGCCGCAGCGATGGTCAGATTCGCCTGTGCGAGCTATCCAGCCGCCCACTGCCGATTGGCGATGACGACTGCATGCTGACCATCGCCCGAGACATCACCGAACGCCAACTGATGCAGGAAAAACTGCAACAAGCTGCCACCGTGTTCGAGAGCACAGCCGAAGGTGTGTTGATCACCGACACCCGGCAGAACATCAGCGCCGTCAACCGTGCCTTCAGTGAAATCACCGGCTACAGCGAGGCCGAAGCCCTCGGCAATACCCCGCGCCTACTCGCTTCCGGGCTGCATGACAGCGCGTTTTATGCGGCGATGTGGCATCAATTGACCGCCCAGGGGCATTGGCAAGGCGAGATTTCCAACCGTCGCAAGAACGGCGAGTTGTACCCCAGTTGGCTGACCATCAGTGCCGTGCGCAACCGCGACCAGTTGATCACGCACTTCGTCGCGGTGTTCGCCGACATCTCCAGCCTCAAACTGGCCCAGGCTCGTCTCGACTACCAGGCGCATCACGACCCATTGACCGGCCTGCCCAACCGCACGCTGTTCGAAAGCCGACTGCAGGCCGCCCTCAACGGTCACCAGGAAACCGGCAAACAGGGCGCCGTGCTGTTTCTTGACCTGGACCGCTTCAAACACATCAACGACAGCCTCGGCCACCCGATCGGCGACCTGCTGCTCAAAGACATCGCCGTCCGCCTCAAGGAGCAACTGCGCGACATCGACACCGTGGCACGCTTGGGCGGCGACGAATTCATCATCCTGCTCCCAGGCCTGCAACACGCGAGTGACGCCGAATACCTGGCGAATAAGCTGTTGGCCTGCTTTACACCGCCGTTCCAGGCCGGCGAGCACGAGTTCTTTATCAGCGCCAGCATCGGCACCAGCCTGTACCCGCAGGACGGCACCGACGTCGCCACCCTGGTCAAGAATGCCGACGCCGCGATGTATCGCTCCAAGGCCAAGGGGCGCAACCGGGTCGAAAGCTACACCCGCGACCTCACCGCCCAGGCCAACGAGCGCGTGGCGCTGGAACATGAACTGCGCCGCGCCATCGAGCGCAACGAACTGACCCTGTACTACCAGCCGAAACGGAGCCTGATCACCCAGGAACTGATCGGTGCCGAAGCATTGATCCGCTGGCATCACCCCACGTTTGGCGACGTACCGCCCGAACACTTCATCGCCCTCGCCGAAGAGAACGGCATGATCCTGCAGATCGGTGATTGGGTGCTGGAACAGGCCTGCCGACAACTGCACACCTGGCAAGGCACCTTCGACGAGTTCGGCCCACTGTCGGTGAACCTGGCCGGCGCCCAACTGCGTCACCCCGGCTTGCTGGCGCGCATCGAACAGCTATTGCGCGACTACCGACTCGACCCGGGCTGCCTGCAACTGGAGATCACCGAAAACTTCATCATGAGCCAGGCCGAAGAAGCGCTGGAGGTGCTGCACCAACTCAAAGACCTCGGCGTACAACTGGCAATCGATGACTTCGGTACCGGCTACTCCTCCCTCAGCTACCTCAAGCGCCTGCCCCTGGATTACCTGAAGATCGACCAATCCTTCGTCCGCGGCCTGCCCGACGACCCCCACGACGCCGCCATCGTGCGCGCCATCATCGCCCTGGGCCACAGCATGCAATTCACCATCATCGCCGAAGGCGTGGAGAACCCCGCACAGCAGGCCTTCCTCGCTGCGGAAGGCTGCGAACAGATGCAAGGCTACATCGTCAGCCTGCCGCTACCGCCGGAGCTTTTTGCTGCTACGTTTCTTCGTATAAGCATTGAGGATTTTTCGGATGGCACAGCGGGGAAACCATCGTTATAATCCGCGACCTGTTACAGGGCCTATAGCTCAGTTGGTCAGAGCAGAGGACTCATAATCCTTTGGTCCACGGTTCAAGTCCGTGTGGGCCCACCAAACAAGAAAGCCGCGCATTGCGCGGCTTTCGTGTGTCTGGCCGCCTCACTTCGCAAACAACTGCCCCATATCCTTGAACGCCTTGAACTCCAGCGCGTTCCCACACGGATCAAACAGAAACAACGTCGACTGCTCCCCCACCTGCCCCTTGAACCGAATATGTGGTTCCAGCACAAACCGAGTTTCCCTGGCCTGCAGCCGCTGCGCCAAGGCGTGCCAATCTTCCCAGCCCAGCACCACGCCAAAATGCGGCACGGGTACGTTGTGGCCGTCGACTGCGTTGGTGTGGGCTAACTCCTGGGAGGCGGTTTTCGGGTGTTCGTGAATGACCAACTGATGCCCGAAGAAGTTGAAATCTACCCAGTGTTCGCTGGAACGCCCCTCTTCAAGGCCAAAGACTTCACCGTAGAAATGCCGCGCAGCGGCGAGGTCGTATACCGGAATTGCCAGGTGAAAAGGTGCGAGTGTCATCAGGTCAAACCTCTGTGGGCATTAAGTCCCACGAGTTTAGCCTTGCTCCTGACGATGAAAAGACGATAGTTTTTGCGCCGAGCTCAAATTATTTCGATCAATCGAGACGCCCATGCTGCGCGAATTGAAGACCTTTATTGCGGTAACCCGTCACGGCACGTTTGCGGCGGCGGGCATGCATATCGGGCTGACGCAGTCGGCGGTCAGTGCGCAGATTCGTCAATTGGAGCAGGCGCTTGGCGTGCAGTTGTTCGATCGTACCGGGCGCCAGGCCACGTTGAATGCAGCCGGTTTGCGTGCCTTGCCGTTGGCCAGGGAGATACTGGAAACCTTCAACCGCATGGCCGTACCCGTGGATGCCAACGAGTACCGGGGCGAACTGAAAGTGGGTGCCATCACCACCGCGCAGACCGGCCTGCTACCCCAGGCGCTGGTGCGTTTGCGTCAGGCGGCACCGACGGTGGAGTGCAAGTTGATACCGGGCGTGTCCCTGGAGTTGTTGAGCCGGGTGGACGCCGGTGAGCTGGACTCGGCGATCATCATCCGCCCGCCCTTCGACCTGCCCAAGGAACTGCACGTGCAGGTGCTGCGCAAGGAGCCGTTCGCGCTGATCGTGCCTCACACGTTGGCAGGTGATAACCCGTTGCAGTTGCTGGCGACGCAGCCCCATGTGCGCTATGACCGCACTTCATTTGGCGGTCGCCTGGTCAGCCGATTCCTGAAGGAACATAAACTTGACGTGCAGGTAGCATTGGAGCTGGATGAGCTGGAGGCCATCGTCAAGATGGTCGAATGCGGCCTGGGCGTATCGCTGATTCCTCAGGCCGGGTTGTGGCTGGAACGCTCGCCCAACGTGCGAATCATCCCATTGGGCAGCCGGACCTTTTACCGCGAAATCATCCTGCTGAGCCGCTACAGTCAACGCCAGCTGCCCGTACCGCAACTGTTTACCCGCTGCCTGCTCGCCAGCGCCAACCTGTAAGATGCCAACCCATTGCCCCCGTACCGGAGCCCTCGCCTTGCCTGCCCTAGATGAAATCGACCGCCAACTGATCGCCGCCCTGCAGATCAACGCCCGCGAAAGCGTGGCCATGCTCGCCCGGCAGTTGGGCATCGCGCGCACCACAGTGACGTCACGCCTGGCACGCCTGGAGAAAACCCAGGTGATCACCGGTTATGGCGTGCGCCTCGGGCAGCGGGTGGTCGATGGTGGTTTGCAGGCTTATGTGGGCATCACCGTACAGGCACGCTCGGGCAAAGAAGTGTTGCGCCGGTTGAGTGCCATGGCCCAGGTGCAGCAGTTGTGCGCGGTGAGTGGAGAGTTTGATTACGTGGCTTGGCTGCGCACGGATTCGCCCGAACAGTTGGACCAATTGCTGGACCAGATCGGCAGTGTGGACGGGGTGGAGAAAACCACTACGTCGATCATCCTGAGTAACAAATTGGATCGCGGTCAGCCAATCTGATCAACAGGTTCGTCATTTCGACTAAAAACAGATCAATTCGACGACACATTGCGTCTTATTAACGAACGCTACGCTCCCTAAACTGGCTGCCATCTTTTCCTATACTCAGCGGGTCACGCCCGCCAGGTCGCCAGTAAGGGTCAGCCATGAGCATTCCGTCCAGCACCATCAGCAAGACCAATCGCCACCCCGCCGACGGCAAGAAACCCATCACCATCTTTGGCCCGGACTTTCCGTTCGCCTTCGATGACTGGATCGAACACCCCGCAGGCCTGGGCAGCATCCCCGCCGCCCACCACGGCGCCGAAGTGGCGATCGTCGGCGCCGGCATCGCGGGTCTGGTGGCCGCCTACGAACTGATGAAGCTGGGCCTCAAGCCGGTGGTGTACGAAGCCTCGAAAATGGGCGGCCGCCTGCGCTCCCAGGCCTTTGAAGGCGCCGAAGGTATCATCGCCGAGTTGGGCGGCATGCGCTTTCCGGTGTCGTCGACGGCGTTCTACCACTATGTGGACAAGCTCGGCCTGGAAACCAAACCTTTCCCCAACCCGCTGACCCCGGCCTCCGGCAGCACGGTCATCGACCTTGAAGGCCAGACCCACTACGCGCAAAAGCTCTCCGACTTGCCGGTACTGTTCCAGGAAGTCGCGGACGCCTGGGCCGATGCGCTGGAAGCCGGTTCGCAGTTCGGTGATATTCAGCAGGCCATCCGCGACCGCGACGTGCCGCGCCTCAAGGAACTGTGGAACAAGCTGGTGCCGCTGTGGGACGACCGCACCTTCTACGACTTCGTCGCCACCTCCAAGGCGTTCGCCAAGTTGTCGTTCCTGCACCGTGAAGTCTTCGGCCAGGTGGGTTTCGGCACCGGCGGCTGGGACTCTGACTTCCCCAATTCGATGCTGGAAATCTTCCGCGTGGTGATGACCAACTGCGACGACCACCAACACCTGGTGGTCGGCGGCGTAGCCCAGGTGCCGATGGGCATCTGGCGCCATGTACCGGAGCGCTGCGCGCACTGGCCGGCCGGCACCAGCCTGAGTTCACTGCATCGCGGCGCGCCACGCGCGGGCGTCAAACGTATCGCCCATGCCGCCGATGGCCGTTTTGCCGTCACCGACAACTATGGCGACACCCGCGAATACGCCGCCGTGCTGACCACCTGCCAGAGCTGGCTGCTGACCACCCAGATCGAATGCGACGAAAGCCTGTTCTCGCAAAAAATGTGGATGGCCCTGGACCGCACACGCTACATGCAATCATCGAAAACCTTTGTGATGGTCGACCGCCCGTTCTGGAAGGACAAAGACCCGGAAACCGGCCGTGACCTGATGAGCATGACCCTCACCGACCGCCTGACCCGTGGCACCTACCTGTTCGATAACGGCGACGACAAGCCGGGGGTGATCTGCCTGTCGTACTCGTGGATGAGCGACGCCCTGAAAATGCTGCCGCAGCCCATCGACAAGCGGGTGAAACTTGCCCTCGACGCGCTGAAAAAGATCTACCCGAAAGTCGATATCAAAGCACGCATTATCGGCGATCCAATCACCGTGTCCTGGGAAGCCGACCCGCACTTCCTCGGGGCCTTCAAGGGCGCGTTGCCGGGTCACTATCGCTATAACCAGCGCATGTATGCACACTTCATGCAGAAGGACATGCCCGCCGAGCAACGTGGGATTTTTATCGCTGGTGATGATGTGTCCTGGACGCCGGCCTGGGTGGAGGGCGCGGTGCAAACCTCACTGAACGCGGTGTGGGGCATCATGACCCACTTCGGCGGCAGCACTCACCCCGAGAACCCGGGGCCGGGTGATGTGTTCGATGAAATCGGGCCGATTGCCCTGGCGGATTAAGGAGTTGAACATGCGCGTCGCCCTGTACCAATGCCCGCCGCTGCCGCTGGATGTGGCCGGCAACCTCAAGCGCTTGCACCAACTGGCGCACGAGGCGTCAGGTGCCGATGTGCTGGTGCTGCCGGAGATGTTCCTGAGCGGCTACAACATCGGTGCCGAGGCCGTTGGCGCCTTGGCCGAGACGCAGGACGGGCCGTCGGCGCAGGCCATTGCCGAACTGGCCAAAAGCGCCGGGCTGGCGATTCTGTACGGCTACCCTGAGCGGGCCGCAGATGGCCAGATCTACAACGCCGTACAGTTGATCGACGCCCAAGGCCAGCGCCTGTGCAACTACCGCAAGACCCATCTGTTTGGTGATCTGGACCATTCGATGTTCAGCGCCGGTGAGGATGATTTCCCACTGGTAGAACTCAACGGCTGGAAGCTCGGTTTCCTGATCTGCTATGACCTGGAGTTCCCGGAAAACACCCGGCGCCTGGCCCTGGCTGGCGCTGAGCTGATCCTGGTGCCCACTGCCAACATGGTGCCGTTCGATTTTGTCGCCGATGTCACCGTGCGGGCGCGAGCCTTTGAAAACCAGTGTTATGTGGCCTACGCCAATTACTGCGGGCATGAAGGCGAGATCCAGTACTGCGGGCAGAGCAGCATTGCCGCGCCGAATGGCCAGCGTATTGCCCAGGCCGGCCTGGACGAAGCGCTGATCGTCGGGGAGTTGGAGCGCCAATCGCTCCTCGACGCCCGCAGTGCCAATCACTACCTGCAAGATCGCCGCCCCGAGTTGTACGGCGCGCTGCACAAGCCCTGATCCAGCCGGTTTGCTAGCATAGGCACATTCTCTGTTTCGGAAGTGCCCATGCCTGCGCCGGCCCACCCTCATTACCTTCACCTGACCCTGGCCAATGGCTTGCGGGTTTCCTTGCATCACGCCCCACGGTTAAAGCGTTGCGCGGCCGTGCTGAGGGTGGCGGCCGGCAGCCACGACGTGCCACTGGCATGGCCGGGACTGGCGCATTTCCTGGAGCATTTGCTGTTCCTCGGGACCGAGCGTTTTCCCACAAGCGAAGGGTTGATGGCCTACGTGCAACGCCATGGAGGCCAGGTCAATGCAAGCACCCGTGAGCGCACTACGGACTTTTTCTTTGAACTGCCGGCGGCCACGTTTGCCGGGGGCCTGGAGCGCTTGGCCGACATGCTGACCCATCCGCGCCTGGCGCTGGAGGACCAACTGCGTGAGCGCGAGGTGCTGCACGCGGAGTTTATCGCCTGGTCCCAGGATGCAACGGCACAACAGCAAGTGGCACTACTGGAAGGCCTGGCGTCGGATCATCCGCTGCGGGGTTTCCATGCGGGCAACCGCGACAGCCTGCCAGTAGAGCATGAGACATTTCAGCAAGCCTTACGGGAATTTCATACGCAGTTCTATCAGAGTGGGCAGATGACCTTGAGCCTGGCCGGCCCACAATCGCTGGAGGCACTGGAAGGCTTGGCACAGCGGTTCAGTGAGCACCTGATCTCAGGACCTCTGCGTGTGCAATCCGCCCCCCCGGCCTTGATGCCGGGGCAAGCCCAGCGCTATCGGCACATCGCCAATGATCACCTGCATCAGGTCATCACGTGCAATGCACCCCGGGAAGCACTGGCATTCCTCTGCACCTGGCTTAACGCTTCGGCACCCGGTGGCTTGCTGGCGGAGCTGAAAGCGCAGCAACTGGCGAGCGCACTGCAGGCGTCGGTGCTGTATCACTTCGCTGGGCAAGCGGTGCTGGCTATCGACTTTACACTCAGTGGTCCCGCTGAATCGGCGACACACGTCGAGGCGTTGCTGTACGACTGGCTGGCCTTTTTCGCACATAGCGACTGGACGGCGTTGCGCGAAGAATTCGCACTGCTGGCCGTTCGCCAACAACAGACCCAAGGCGCTCTGGCCTTGGCCCGAAACGACAACCAAGGCCTGTCGGAACTGGATGTCGCCGCCCTCAAGGCCATGCTGGATTCGCTGCACCTGCCGCCCTCCACACTCACTTGGCAGTTGCCGCCGAACAACCCCTTCCTGCGTCCGCCGGTCAAGGAAGAACGCGCCGGCCTGATCCGCGGCCAGACCAGCGCCCACCGAGGCTTGCGCACGTTTGCCCAGGATCGCTCCAGAGGGCGTCGTGATGCATCGGCGTTGACCTTCAGCCAGGCATTGGCGGACGACAGCAACGAAGGGGCATTGTATCTGCAATGGCAATCAGCTCCGCCACACCCGGAAAACGCTTTGCAATCGTTGCGCGACAATGCACGCCAGGCGGGTGTCGACGTGTCGTTCGAAAACCTGGGCAGTCACTGGCTGGTGAAAATGGTCGGGCTACAGGAGCCGATCCCAGCAGTTCTGGAAGTGCTGGCACAACGCCTGGGCGATCCGCAAGAGGCACAAGCCGCCGCGCCGCCCATGATCGCCATCCGCGAATTGCTCAAGACGCTGCCCGCTTGCTGCACCTCGACCACGTCCGAACCAGCCTCGTGGGACTCCGCACGTTGGCACGGCCTGGGGCTGGGTTTCTCTACCCCCCATGAAGCCTTGATCAAAACTGCTGCGGCCCGCCTGCCGGGGCAACCCGCGAGCCTCAATCACGTCGCGCCATCCCTGAGCGGCCAACGTATCTGGCATGAGGTGGAAACCGACTCAAACGAAGCCGCGTTGCTGCTGTTTTGTCCAACGCCAAGCCAATCCTTGGCGGACGAAGCCGCATGGCGACTACTCGGCCATCTGCTCCAGGCGCCGTTCTACCAACGCCTGCGGGTAGAGCTGCAAATCGGCTACGCCGTGTTCAGCGGCATCCGACAGATAAACGGCCAGACCGGCCTGCTGTTCGGTGTGCAATCCCCTGGCCTGTCCCTGTCGGGCATCGCCGATCACCTGAACACCTTCCTCAAGCAACTGCCGGCGCTGATCGACCGCAGCGACGACCTGGGCAACCTGGCGTTGGCCGAGCAGTTCTGCGCACGGACGCTACCCAACGCCCAAGCCGCCGAACTGCTGTGGCATGCCCATCTGGCGGGCCATCCGTCGGACTACCTGGTTCAACTTCAAGCCCGGATCCAAACCTGTACCCGCGAAGCATTGCAGCATGCCGCGCAACAATTAAACGACGCCGCAGGCGGCTGGCGCTGCATCGCCAACGGCCCGCGCATCTCGACTGCGTGGCAAGCGGCAGGGTGATCATTGCCGCCCCTGCAAAAGGCTTTCTCCCTCAAGACAGCGCTAACTTGAAAAGAATTGAGTAATATTCCCACGCACACATCTGAACATCTCCGACTGGAGGTGGACTATATGTATTACTTGGTAGTAAACGTCCCATCCCTTCGTAGGAGTAAGAATATGACCTGGTCCAAACCTGCTTACACTGATCTGCGCATCGGTTTCGAAGTCACCATGTACTTCGCCAGCCGTTAATCCGCTGGGTAATACAACGCCTCGGTTCGCCCGGGGCGTTTTTGTTTTGAGCTTGATGGAGCTGCCATGTTTGTCCAGATTCTAGGTTCCGCCGCTGGCGGTGGTTTCCCGCAGTGGAACTGCAACTGCGTGAACTGCGCGGGTTTCCGTGACGGCAGCCTGCGGGCCCAGGCGCGTACCCAGTCGTCCATCGCGATCTCCGACGATGGCGTGAATTGGGTGCTGTGCAATGCCTCGCCGGATATCCGCGCGCAACTCCAGGGCTTTGCACCGATGCAACCCGGCCGCGCCCTGCGCGATACCGGCATCAGCGCGATCATCCTGATGGACAGCCAGATCGACCACACCACCGGCCTGCTGAGCCTGCGCGAAGGCTGCCCGCATCAGGTGTGGTGCACCGACATGGTCCATGAAGACCTCAGCACCGGTTTCCCGCTGTTCAGCATGCTCACCCACTGGAACGGCGGCCTGGCCTGGAACCGCATCGAGCTGGACGCCAGCTTCACCATCCCGGCCTGCCCCAATCTGCGCTTCACCCCGCTGCCCCTGCGCAGCGCAGCCCCACCCTACTCGCCACACCGCTTCGACCCGCACCCCGGCGACAACATCGGCCTGATCGTCGAAGACCTGCGCACCGGCGGCAAGCTGTTCTACGCCCCGGGCCTGGGCAAGGTCGACGCGCCATTGCTGGAGATCATGGCCGGCAGCGACTGTCTTCTGGTGGACGGCACCATGTGGGATGACGATGAAATGCAGCGCCGTGGCGTTGGCACCCGCACCGGCCGCGAGATGGGCCACCTGGCGCAAAACGGCCCCGGCGGCATGCTTGAAGTGCTGGAACAGTTGCCCGAGCAGCGCAAGGTGCTTATCCACATCAACAACACCAACCCGATCCTCGATGAAGACTCCCCCGAGCGAGCGGAGCTGGTGCGGCGCAATGTCGAAGTGGCTTACGACGGCATGAGCATTGAATTGTAGGAGCTGACGAGATGACTGACACGCCATTGACCACCGCCGAATTCGAAGCCGCCCTGCGGGCCAAGGGCGCCTTCTACCATATCCATCACCCGTATCACGTGGCGATGTACGAAGGCCGCGCCACCCGCGAGCAGATCCAGGGCTGGGTCGCCAACCGTTTCTATTATCAGGTGAATATCCCGCTCAAAGACGCCGCGATCCTGGCCAACTGCCCGGACCGTGAGATCCGTCGCGAGTGGATCCAGCGCCTGCTCGACCACGATGGCGCCCCCGGTGAGGACGGCGGCATCGAAGCCTGGCTGCGCCTGGGCCAGGCGGTGGGCCTCGACCCCGACCAACTACGCTCGCAGGAGTTGGTACTGCCTGGCGTACGATTCGCGGTAGACGCCTACGTCAACTTCGCCCATCGCGCCAGTTGGCAGGAAGCCGCGAGCAGCTCGCTGACCGAGCTGTTCGCGCCGCAGATCCACCAGTCGCGCCTCGATAGCTGGCCGCAGCATTACCCCTGGATCAACCCGGCCGGCTATGAATATTTCCGCACCCGCCTGGGCCAGGCCCGCCGCGATGTGGAACACGGGTTGGCAATTACCCTGCAGCACTACACCACTCGTGAAGGCCAGGAGCGCATGCTGGAGATTCTCCAGTTCAAACTCGACATCCTGTGGAGCATGCTCGATGCCATGAGCATGGCCTATGAACTCAAGCGCCCGCCATATCACAGCGTGACCGAGCAGCGGGTGTGGCATAAAGGGATCACCCTATGAGCTTTGACCGCAGCAAGAAACCGACCTGGCGCCCAGGCTACCGTTACCAGTATGAGCCGGCGCAAAAAGGCCACGTGTTGCTCTACCCCGAAGGCATGATCAAGCTCAACGACAGCGCCGCATTGATCGGTGGCTTGATCGACGGCGAGCGCGACGTAGCGGCCATCATCGCCGAGCTGGAGAAACAATTTCCTGGTGTGCCTGAGCTCGGTGAAGACATCGAGCAATTCATGGAGGTCGCCCGTGCTGAGCACTGGATCACCCTTGCCTGAAAAGCCGGCCATCGGCCTGCCGCTGTGGTTGCTGGCCGAGCTGACCTACCGCTGCCCGTTGCAGTGCCCGTACTGCTCCAACCCATTGGACTTTGCCGAGCAGGGCAAGGAGCTGACGACCGAGCAGTGGTTCAAGGTGTTTCGCGAAGCCCGCGAGATGGGGGCCGCGCAGCTGGGGTTTTCCGGCGGTGAACCGCTGGTGCGCCAGGACCTGGCCGAGCTGATCGCTGAAGCGCGCAAACTGGGGTTCTACACCAACCTGATCACCTCGGGCATCGGCCTCACCGAGCAGAAGATCAGCGACTTCAAGAAAGCCGGCCTGGACCATATCCAGATCAGCTTCCAGGCCAGCGACGAACAGGTGAACAACCTGCTGGCCGGCTCGAAAAAAGCCTTCGCACAGAAGCTGGAAATGGCCAGGGCCGTGAAGGCCCACGGCTACCCGATGGTGCTGAACTTCGTGACCCATCGGCACAATATCGACAAGATCGACCGCATCATCGAACTGTGCATTGCGCTGGAGGCCGACTTCGTGGAGCTCGCCACCTGCCAGTTCTACGGCTGGGCACAGCTCAATCGGGTGGGGTTGTTGCCGACCCGGGAGCAGCTGGTGCGCGCCGAACGCATCACCAACGAATATCGCGACCGGCTGGAAGCGGAAGGTCACCCGTGCAAGCTGATCTTCGTCACACCGGACTACTACGAAGAGCGCCCGAAGGCCTGCATGAACGGCTGGGGCAGTATCTTCCTGACCGTGACACCCGACGGTACCGCCCTGCCGTGTCACGGTGCCCGACAAATGCCGGTGCAATTTCCCAATGTGCGCGACCACAGCATGCAGCACATCTGGTACGACTCGTTCGGCTTCAACCGCTTTCGTGGCTACGACTGGATGCCCGAGCCGTGCCGTTCGTGCGATGAAAAAGAAAAGGACTTCGGCGGCTGCCGTTGCCAGGCCTTCATGCTGACGAGGGACGCGAGCAATGCCGACCCGGTCTGCAGCAAGTCCGAGCAGCACGGCATCATCCTGCAAGCGCGGGAAGAGGCCGAGCACGCCACCCAGACCATCGAGCAACTGGCCTTTCGCAATGAGCGCAACTCACGGCTCATCGCCAAAGGCTGACGGCCTCAGCGCTTGGCGATGATGTACACCGCGTGCACGATGCCCGGGATGTAGCCGCACAGGGTCAGCAGGATATTCAGCCAGAACGCGCCGCCGAAACCCACTTGCAGGAACACACCCAGTGGCGGCAACAGAATGGCGATGATGATACGAATGAAATCCATGGGATCAGCTCCAGAAAATCGGCTCGTGTGAGCCGTGTAGCTAATCGACCTTGGGCGTTCGTGAGGGTTCAGTGGGATCTGGCGTTGGGCCATCCAGGCAAAAAAACGCCCCCAGCCAAAAGAATCAGGCCGGAGGCGTCGCGTAGACCGCGAGACGGTTCAGGAATAGGGGTTAAACAGCGATGCCCTTGCGGCATTGCAGTTGTGCGGTGCGCACGCGGGAGAAGGCACGGGCCAGGCGCAGGAGCATTTCGTCGATGTTGCTTTTGCTCACCGTGAGGGCCGGGGTGAAGCGCAGGCAGCCGGGCTGTGGGGCGTTGAGGATCAGGCCTTCGTGCAGGGCCGCTTTTACCACCGCATCCGCAGAATCATCCGACAGCGCCAGGCCCCACATCAGGCCGTGGCCGCGCAGCGGGCCGTGGTCGTAGCGATAGGCCAGGCGGGCAAGGCCTTCGCCGAGGTAAAGGCCGGACTCACGCACCTGTTCCAGAAAGCCGTGCTCCAGCACCGTATCGAATACCGCCAGCCCGGCCGATGCCATCAGCGCATTGCCGTGATGGGTGCCTTCCAGCTCGCCCACTTCAAAACAGCAGGCTTTACCACGCGCCAGCAGCGCCGCAAGGGGCACACCGCCGCCCAGGCCTTTGCCCAGGGTGATGATGTCCGCACGTACGCCGTATTGCTGTTCGGCGAGTAAGGTGCCGCAGCGGCCTATGCCGGTTTGCACCTCGTCGAGTATCAGCAGGATCCCCAGTTCACGGCACAGCCGCTCGACCCCTTTGAGATAGTGCTCCGTCGCGGGGATCACTCCGGCCGCGCCCTGGATCGGCTCCAGCAGGATGGCGACGGTTTGCGCGTCGACCGCGGCATGCAGGGCCGGCAGGTCGTTGAAGGGCACATGGCTGAAGCCCGGCAGTTGCGGTTCGAAGCGATTGGTACTCTCGCCCGCCGACGCCGACATCGCCGCAAAACTGCGACCATGGCAACCACCGCTCGCGCTGATGATGCGGTAAGCGCCACCACGATGCAGTTGGCCCCATTTGCGCGCCAACTTGATCGCGGCTTCAACGGCTTCCGCGCCGCTGTTGAGCAGGTAGGCCTGGTCACTGCCGGTGCGATGGCACAGGCGCTCGGCAAGGTTGAGTTGAGCGCGGTTATGCAAGCCGTTGCCTGGGTTGATCAGCGCCTGAGTCTGGTCGGCCAGCGCCTTGATCAACACCTGTGGGCTGTGGCCGAGGCTGTTGGCTGCGTTGCCCTGGCTGAAATCCAGGTAGGCCCGGTCGTCACTGTCCCAGAGCCAGGAACCCTGGCCGCGCACGAACACTTGCGGCGGCCGTGCGACGGAGGGCATCAGGGATTCGTTGGGAGGATTATCGCTGGGCGTCTCCAGAACTAAATCGTCCAGGCTCGGCGCGGGGCGACGGAATAGATTCATGGCTCGCCCCCAATAGCAACTGGGCCTTGGTCGGTGCGAGGTGCCAACATTGCCTTGAGGTTTTTTGCCTTGCCTATGTAAACGCCATCAATATAAACGCTGTTCATTGCCCGATCTGGCCCTGTAAGCCCTGCGAATAGGCGCTAGACTAGGCGTCTCGGGGGCCAGCGGCCATTTCGATTTTCCAGCTTTTTCGATAAGTAAACCTTATGGATTTCAAGCAACTGCGTTATTTCGTCGCGGTGTATGAGGAGGGCCATGTAGGCCGTGCTGCGGAGCGTCTGTCGATCTCCCAGCCGGCGCTGTCCCAGCAGATTCGCCAGTTGGAGCAGAACCTGGATGTGAGCCTGTTCGAACGCAGCAGCAAGCGCCTGCTACCGACACTGGCGGCGCATACGCTGTACAACCACGCCTTGCCGCTGATTGATGGCATGCAACAGGCAGTTGAGGCCCTGCGCAACTTCAAGGGCCAGGCGATGCGCACGCTGGCCATCGGCGTGCTGCAAACCGTGCACACCAGCCTGGTCCCGCAGATGCTCGAGCGCGTGCGCAAGGCCCAGCCGCATTTGGTGGTGCAGATCTACGAATTGACCGGGCTCGAAATTGAGCGGCGGCTACTCAACGGCTCGCTGGATATCGGCATCAGTTACCTGCCGCCACGCCAGCCGGGGTTGCACGGCGTGTTGCTGTACGAAGATGAGTTGAAGGTGGTCATCCCCGAAGACCATCCCTTGCGGGAATTCAAGAAAGTCTCACTGAAGCAGGCCGCGGAGTTGCCGATGTTGCTGTTGGGGGAAGAGTTTCAGGTGCGGCAGATCTGGCAGGGCCAGCTGTCCAACCTCGGGCGACGCCCGCAGGTCCAGGCGGAACTCAACACCATGGTGGGGATCCTCGACAGCCTGCCTCACACAAAACTGGCGACGGTGCTGCCGGGGCGCTCCCAGGATGAACACAACAGCCAGGCGCTGCTTTGGAAGCCCTTGAGTGAGCCCAGGGTGCCGCTGAAAGTCGGTCTGGTGTGCCGCGATGTGCAGCGCCAGCAGGCGACGGTGGCGTTGCTGCGCACCTTGCTGGAAGACGTGATGAATGCCCCGCAGGCGCCTGCCTGACTTTTTCGCGGGCAAAAGAAAACCCCGCCGAAGCGGGGCTTTGCAGACTGTTTCCCTGACATCCATTTCACTCCGCCGTCCTGGCAGAATCCTACGTGTCCGTGTTGTTGCTTTGCGCTTCCTGCGCGACGTCCATGTGAAGTAGATTATCCGTGGATCCAATATGGCGATAGAGGACGAATAGCAGCACGTCATGTAAGAGAATGCTTACACGTCCTCCAAGCCCTTAGAACAAGGCTTCATCCAGCAAAAACAGTGATTCGCTACCGGCTTTTACCGACGCACTCAGCGAGTGGATGCGTGGCAACAGGCGCGCAAAGTAGAAACGCGCAGTCCCCAGTTTGCTGGCGTAGAAGTCTTCTTGCGACTCCTTGCCCAACGCGGCCTTGGCCATGCGAGCCCACATATAGGCATACGCCATGTAGCCAAAGGCATGCAGGTACTCCACCGACGCCGCGCCGATTTCATTGGGGTTGGCCTTGGCGCGGTCCAGCACCCAGGCGGTCAGCTCATCCAGGTTATCCACCGCCGCGCCCAACGGCTTGGTGAATTCGGCCAGCTCGGCACCCGCCGAGGCAATGAACGCGCGGATCTCATCGGCAAACAGGGTGTAGAACGCCCCGCCACTGCCGACGATCTTGCGCCCCATCAGGTCCAGGGCCTGGATGCCGTTGGTGCCTTCGTAGATCTGCGTGATGCGCACATCGCGCACCAGTTGCTCCTGGCCCCACTCACGAATGTAACCGTGGCCGCCAAATACCTGTTGGCCCAGCACAGTGGTTTCCAGGCCCAGGTCGCTCAGGAACGCCTTGGCCACCGGCGTCAGCAGTGCCACCAGGTTATCCGCACGCTCGCGGGCAGCGGCGTCGTCGCTGAACTTGGCGATGTCCAGTTGCGTCGCCACGTAGGTGGAGAACGCACGGCCACCTTCGTTGGCGGCCTTCATGGTGAGCAGCATGCGCCGTACGTCCGGGTGCACGATGATCGGGTCGGCCATTTTGTCTTTGGCCTGCGCGCCGGTCGGTGCACGGCTTTGCAGGCGGTCGCGGGCGTACTCGATAGCGTTCTGATAGGAACGCTCGCCGGACGCCAGGCCCTGGATACCGACACCCAGGCGCTCGTAGTTCATCATGGTGAACATCGCCGCCAGACCACGGTTCGGCTCGCCCACCAGGTAACCCACGGCCTCGTCGAAATTCATCACGCAGGTCGCCGACGCCTGGATCCCCATCTTGTGCTCGATGGAACCACAGCTCACGGCATTGCGTGCGCCCAGGCTGCCGTCGGTGTTCACCATGAACTTCGGCACCAGGAACAGCGAAATCCCCTTGGGCCCCGCCGGCGCGTCCGGCAGCTTGGCCAGTACCAGGTGGATGATGTTATCGGTGAGGTCGTGTTCACCGCCGGTGATGAAGATCTTGGTGCCGCTGACTGTGTAGGAGCCGTCCGCCTGCGGCTCAGCCTTGGTGCGGATCATCCCCAGGTCGGTCCCGGCGTGGGCCTCGGTCAGGCACATGGAACCGGCCCACTCACCGGAATACATCTTCGGCAGATAAGCAGCCTTGAGCGCTTCGCTGGCGTGGGTGTTGATCGACACGCAGGCGCCGGAGGTCAGCATCGGGTACAGGCCGAACGCCAGGCTCGACGAGTTGATCATCTCTTCGACCTGGGCCGACACGGCCTTGGGCATGCCCATGCCGCCGAACGCAGGGTCGCCGCCTACACCCACCCAACCGCCTTCAGCGTAGGTTTTGTAGGCTTGCGGAAAACCGTCCGGCGTAAATACCGCTGTGTTATCCCAACGGCAACCTTGTTCATCGCCACCACGGCTGAGCGGGGCGATGGATTTGGCGGTGACCTTGCCGGCTTCTTCGAGGATTGCCTCTACGGTTTCGGCGTCAACGGTGTCTGCCAATGCCGGCAACTGGGCCCAAGTGGTGGCGACCTCAAAGACTTCGTTGAGGACGAAGCGCATATCACGCAGCGGCGCTTTGTAATCAGCCATGGCAAACCTCGTGAGAACGTGAAAAGTAATTCGGGAAGAGTCGGTTTTACAGGCTCAGAGTGTACCCGAACAACTTTTCAGACACATAGGGTCCACTTGTGACTGATTGGTATTTTTAAGTCATCACCACGCAAACGCCTCCGCAGGCAGACTCATCAGGCATTCGCTGCCCGCTTCCACGGCCGCGCGATGGGTAGCCGTACGCGGCAGTAGACGCTTGAAGTAGAACTCGCACGTGGCCAACTTGGCCTTGGCAAAATCGCCATCTGGCTGTTCAAGGGCAGCGATCGCCATGCGCAGCCACAGGTACGCGAGCACCACGTAACCGCTGTACATCAAGTAATCCACCGCCGCCGCGCCCACTTCATCGGGGTTCTTCATCGCGGCCATGCCGACCTTCGTGGTCAGCTCACCCCACTCCCCGTTCAACTGATTGAGTTGCGCCACATAGCCCTTGAGCTGAGGGTGCTCGGCATTCGCGGCACAGAACTTATGCACGATTTTGGTAAACCCACGCAGCAACTTGCCCTGGCTGCCCAGCACCTTGCGCCCCAGCAGGTCGAGGGCCTGGATGCCGTTGGTGCCTTCATAGATCGGCGCAATCCGCGCATCGCGGGCCAGTTGTTCCATGCCCCATTCGCGGATGTAACCGTGGCCACCGAAGATCTGCATGCCGTGGTTGGTCACCTCAAGGCCAGTGTCGGTCATAAAGGCTTTGCAGATGGGCGTGAGGAACGCCAGCAGGTCTTCGGCCTCCTGACGCTGCGCCGCGTCCTTGCTCAGGTGCGCGGTGTCGAGCAATTGTGCGGTGAAGTAGGTCAGCGCACGGTTGCCTTCGTTGAAGGCCTTCATGGTCAGCAGCATGCGGCGCACATCAGGGTGCACGATGATCGGGTCGGCGGCTTTGTCCGGGGCCTTGGCGCCAGTCAGCGAGCGCATTTGCAGACGGTCGTTGGCGTATTTGATCGCGCCCTGGAAGCTCGCTTCGCCGTTGCACAGGCCCTGCATGCCGGTGCCCAGGCGCGCATGGTTCATCATGGTGAACATACAGTTGAGGCCCTTGTTCGGCTCACCGATCAGGAAACCCTTGGCCCCATCGAAGTTCAACACACAGGTAGCGGACGCCTTGATGCCCATCTTGTGTTCGATGGAACCGCAGTGCACCGCATTGCGCTCGCCTGTGTCGGCATGGAACTTGGGCACGATGAACAGCGAGATGCCCTTGGTGCCCGCCGGCGCATCCGGCAGCTTGGCCAGCACCAGGTGAATGATATTGGCGCTCATGTCGTGCTCGCCGGCCGAGATGAAGATCTTGCTGCCGGTGACCGCATAGCTGCCGTCCGCCTGGGGCACGGCACGGGTCTTGATCAGGCCCAGGTCGGTGCCGCAGTGGGCTTCGGTGAGGCACATGGTGCCGGTCCATTCGCCCGCAGTGAGTTTGGTCAGGAACGTGTCTTTCTGCTCGGCGGTGCCGTGGGCGTGGATCGCCGACATCGCGCCGTGGGTCAGCCCCGGGTACATGCCCCAGGAGGTGTTGCTGGAGCCGATCATCTCGCTCAGCACCAGGCCGAGCGACTGCGGCAAGCCCTGGCCACCGTAGGCCGGGTCCGCTGCCACGCCGTGCCAGCCGCCCTCAACGTACTGGGCGAAGGCTTCCTTGAAGCCCTTGGGCGTGGTGACCACGCCATTGTCGAAATGGCAGCCTTCTTCGTCGCCACTGCGGTTGAGTGGCGCGAGCACGTTCTCGCAGAATTTTGCGCCTTCTTCGAGGATCGCAGCGACCATGTCCGGGCTGGCATCGGTGGCGCCCAATGCGGCGTAGTGGCCGTGGAAATCAAACACGTTGTCGATCAGAAAGCGCATGTCGCGAAGGGGAGCTTTGTACTCAGGCATGGCAATGTCTCCGTCAGCAGATGGTTTCAACCTACCGCCGGCCAACGCCCGGAACAATCACTGTAGAACCGCTGAATACACCGCCATCACTCAACCGGCAGCGCTCTCCATGCGCACCGCGCCACGCCGGGTCTGCCCGGACGCTACCACGCAGTTGCGCCCCGCGCCCTTGGCGGCGTACAGCGCCTGGTCGGCGGACTTGAGCACTTCCTCGGGCGTGCGCTGCTCGGCCTGGCGTTCGGCCACGCCGATGCTGATGGTCACTGAGACACTGGAGGCGCCGCTGCCTGAACGGCGCTGGCGACCCTGCTGATCGTCCTGGGGGCGGTCCGAATGACGCAGCTTGATGTCGTAGTCGGCGATGATCTCGCGGATCTCCTCCAGGTGCGGCATGCATTCATCCAGGGTCTTGCCGGCGAACACCACGGCGAATTCTTCACCGCCGTAGCGGTACGCGCGCCCGCCACCGTTGACCTTTGACAGCTTGCTCGCCACCAGCCGCAATACCTGGTCGCCCACGTCATGACCATGGGTATCGTTGAAGCGCTTGAAGTGGTCGACGTCGCTCATCGCCAGCACATAGTTGCGCCCCAGCCGCTGCATGCGCTCGTTCAGCGCACGACGCCCCGGCAGGCCGGTCAGCTCATCGCGGAAGGCCATTTGATAAGCCTCGTGGGCCACACCGGCGGCGATCATCAGCATCACCTGGCTGCACATGATATTCAGGGTGAAGGGCAGGATGAACGTCTGCGGCAACATCCAGAACAGGCCGAGCAACCCCACCAGTTGCGCCGCATGCAGCGGGCGCGGCTGGTACCAGTATTGCGCTGCCAGGGTCAGGAAGCCGATCAGGAACATCGGGTAAGACAACTGGATCAGGCTCATCCAAGTACCATGCAGCGCCGGCCAGCGGATCTCCGCCAGCCAGTTCAGCACCGCCTGGGGATAACTCTGCTCCAGCGCCAGCGCTACGCTGCCGACCGCCAGCAACACCGCGCCACGGGCAACGAAGTCACGAAACAGGTGGGTCTTCTCCTGCCACAGAGCGTAGATGCTGAACAACAACGGCAGCAGCAGGCAGCACAGGTGAAACACCACCGCGGCGTCTTCGCGCACGCGGCCATTGTCGCGGTAGAAGTCGGTCTGGGTATCGAGCAGGAAGTAGACGATGTACACCGTGATCATCAGGAACAGTTCACGCTGGCGGCGGTACACCGCGCAGTACGAACCACCGAGCAGCAGCACCAGGGTCGGCAACACATTGAACAGCGAGGTGAAGAAGACGTTGAGGTCCTTGACGTACGCAGCCGAGAGCCCGGCCAGCAAGAGCAGCAACGAAGGGAGAAAGTGACTGAAACGTACAGCGGACACGCGTGACAAGGGTAAAACTCCGACCCGCAAAAAATGATGGCACTGTGCCTTTATGCAGACAGTTAAACACAACCCGTCGAACATGTATCACATTGCCATCACTGTAACGGCAGCCGACAGTAATCCCTGAGTGCTGCGCTGTGGTTTTTTATCGGGTACAAAAAAACCGCCGCTCCCGCAAGGGAGCGGCGGCTCTGCAAGTGAACCCCGGTAAGGCTTAGTAAGCCAGGCCGAAGTCTTCTTCTTTCATGTCCATGAGGTTGTTGGCGCCCGACAGCATGGTGGCCACGTGCGTACGGGTACGCGGCAGGATGCGCTGGAAGTAGAAGCGCGCGGTCTGCAGCTTGGCGGTGTAGAACGCTTCTTCGGTGGTGCCGGCAGCCAGTTTCTCGGCCGCCAGGCGCGCCATGTCGGCCCAGAAGTAAGCCAGGCAGGCGTAACCGGAGTACATCAGGTAGTCCACCGAGGCGGCACCCACTTCTTCACGGTCTTTCATCGCGGCCATGCCGACCTTCATGGTCAACTCGCCCCACTCTTTGTTCAGCGCAGCCAGCGGTGCAACGAATTCTTTGACCGCTTCGTTGCCTTCGTTGGCCTGGCAGAACTTGTGCACGATCTTGGTGAAGCCCTTGAGCGCTTCGCCTTGGGTCATCAGCACTTTACGGCCCAGCAGGTCGAGGGCCTGGATGCCGGTGGTGCCTTCGTACAGCATCGAAATGCGGCTGTCGCGAACGTTCTGCTCCATGCCCCACTCGGCGATGAAACCGTGGCCGCCGTAGATCTGCACACCGTGGTTGGCCGATTCAAAGCCGACTTCGGTCATGAAGGCCTTGGCGATCGGGGTCATGAAGGCCAGCAGGCCGTCCGCCTGTTTCTTGGCTTCGTCGTCGGTGCCGTATTTGACGATGTCCACTTGCTTGGCAGTGAAGTACACCATCGCACGGTTGCCTTCGGCGAAGGCCTTCATGGTCAGCAGCATGCGGCGCACGTCAGGGTGCACGATGATCGGGTCGGCAGCTTTGTCCGGTGCTTTCGGGCCGGTCAGGGAGCGCATTTGCAGACGGTCGCGGGCATATTTCAGGCCGCCCTGGAAACCGATCTCGGCATGGGACAGGCCTTGCAGCGCGGTACCCAGGCGAGCGGTGTTCATGAAGGTGAACATGCAGTTCAGGCCTTTGTTCGCCGGGCCGATCAGGAAACCGGTGGCCGCGTCGAAGTTCATCACGCAGGTGGCGTTGCCGTGGATGCCCATCTTGTGTTCCAGGGAACCACAGCTCACGGCGTTGCGCGCGCCAATCGAGCCATCGGCGTTGGGCAGGAACTTCGGCACGATAAACAGCGAGATGCCTTTGGTGCCGGCCGGTGCGTCCGGCAGGCGGGCCAGTACGATATGGACGATGTTGTCGGCCATGTCGTGTTCACCGGCCGAGATGAAGATCTTGGTGCCGGAGACCTTATAGGAACCATCAGCCTGAGGTTCGGCCTTGGTGCGCAGCATGCCCAGGTCGGTGCCGCAGTGTGGCTCGGTCAGGCACATGGTGCCGGTCCATTCGCCCGACACCAGTTTGGTCAGGTAGGCCTCTTGCTGCTCGGGGGTGCCGTGCTCGGAGATGGTGTTCATCGCACCGTGGGACAGGCCCGGGTACATGCCCCACGACCAGTTGGCGGTGCCGACCATTTCGCTCACGGCCAGGCCCAGGGATTCCGGCAGGCCTTGGCCGCCGTGCGCCACGTCGTGGGCCAGGCTTGGCCAGCCGCCTTCGACGAATTGTTTGTAGGCTTCTTTGAAACCGGTAGGGGTTTTGACGCCCGACTCACTCCAGGTGCAGCCTTCGATGTCGCCCACGCGGTTCAGCGGTGCCAGCACTTGCTCACAGAACTTGGCGCCTTCTTCAAGGATGGCGTCAACCATGTCCGGGGTAGCGTCCTGGCAAGCCGGCAGGCTCTGATAGTGCGCTTCATAGCCAAGCAGTTCGTCACGAACGAAGCGAATATCACGCAAGGGGGCCTTGTAGTCAGGCATAGCGATAAACCTCTGCTGATGTATCTGGAATGAACAACCGCGTGGAAGTGTTGGGGCGGTCAAACAGGTGTTTGAAACATACGTTTACCACTTGGGGATGTCAAGCGTCGTCCGGATGCCGTTTGTCATGACGCGAATCAATGGCGCGCACTGCAACGCTTGCGGCAAGACGCCACATGACTGCGGGAGTGTAGAAGTTCAGAAGGACGGCACAGTAAAAATGTGGGAGGGAGCTTGCCCCCGATAGCGCCATGTCAGCCATACACACATTGGCTGATCCATCACTATCGGGGGCAAGCCCCCTCCCATATTTTTTAGCGCCAGCAGATCAGGCGTAGGTATCGATCAAGGTGCCGAGCATTTCATCCGAAGCCTTGGCGACTTTGGCGCCGAGCTCCACTTGGAATTTGCCCTGGGCCATTTCAACCATATTGCTGGCCGAGTTGGACGGCTGGGCGCGGTCGTTGGCTTGCAGACGGTCGCTTTGCGCATCCGATGGCTGGGTAGTCGCGGCGCTGGCAATTCTGCCGGCGGCCTGATCGACACGGTTCTGTCCGGACTGAATACTGCTCAGGCCCGAATAAAACGCGCTGCTTCCAGAGATTTCCATGGCGTAAGCCTGCCTTTAGAGAATCGTGAAGTTGAATTGAAGCAGATATCCCGTCAAAGGGCTCGTCAAAAACACTAATGGCATAATGCCTTGTCGATAGCCAAAATCAGTCAAGCAGGTCCAACTGTAAGTACTCGGCAACCGCTTCAGCCCCGGCGTGCTTGAGTTTCGGCACACGCCCCAGGCATGGCGCAGGCAGGCGCTCGGCCACGGTGGCGAGGTTTTCTTCCAGACGGGAGGTCTTGGGCTCGATGATATTGGCCACCCACCCGGCCAACTGCAGGCCGTCCCGGGCGATGGCTTCGGCGGTCAGCAAGGCATGGCTGATGCAACCCAGGCGCACGCCCACCACCAGGATCACCGGCAACTTCAGCGCCATGGCCAGGTCCGACAGGTTCGCCTGATCGGCCAATGGCACCCGCCAGCCGCCGGCGCCTTCGATCAGGGTGAAATCCGCTTGCCGTGCCAGGATCTGCTGCATGGGCTTCAACAACGATTGCACGGTGAGCGAGAAACCCGCCTCCCGCGCCGCCAGGTGGGGAGCGATGGCCGGTTCGAAGGCCACCGGGTTGACCTCGGCATAACTCAACGGCAACGAGCATTCGGCCAGCAACGCCAGTGCATCGGCGTTGCGCAAGCCCTTGGGCGTGACCTGGCAACCGGAGGCCACCGGCTTGCCAGCCGCGGTGCTTCTACCGGCTTGCCGCGCCGCGTGCAACAGGCCGGCGGCGATGGTGGTCTTGCCGACATCGGTGTCGGTGCCGGTGATGAAGTAAGCGGCGCTCATAGAGGTTTCTCCAGTACGGCATACACCACTTGGTAAGTCGCCGGCAGGCCTTGGGCCTGGCGGAACCGCTCATACGCGTGCACCAGTGCAACAATCCGCGCGCGCCCCGTCAACCCACCGGGGCGACCTGGGTTGAGGTTATGCGCGCCCAGGGCCTTCAACTCGTGGGTCAGGCTGCGTACATCCGGGTAATGCAACACATGAGGACGGCGCTCCACGCTCACCACCCGCAGGCCGCTGGCCGCACACAAGTGTTGATACGCCTCGAAGGTGCGGAAGCGATTGACGTGCACCAGGCCATCCGCCGCACGCCAGCTTTCGCGCAGTTCTTCCAGGGTGCCCACGCAGAGACTGGCGAAGGCCAGCACTCCGCCCGGTTGCAACACCCGATAGGCTTCGCTGAGCACCGCCTCGAAATTCGCACACCACTGCACCGCGAGGGAAGAAAACAGCAGCTGCACGCTCTCAGCTTTGAGCGGCAAGCGTTCGGCGTCGCCGGCGATGAAGTGCTCGGCGCCACCCAGGGGGCGTGCGTGGTTGAGCATGCCTTCGGCGATATCCAGCGCGATGCCTTCGCTGGCGGGCCACTGTTCACCCAGCACGCGACTGAAATAACCGGTGCCGCAGCCCATGTCCAACCAGCGTTGCGGCGCGGTATTGGCCGGCAGGCGCGCCAGCAATTGGCTGCCCACCGCCCGCTGCAACTCGGCAACACTGTCGTAACTGGCGGCGGCACGGGAAAAGGACGCCGCCACCTGGCGCTTGTCCGGCAACGCGCCCGGCAGCGGGGCGTGGGATAAATCAGTCATCGACGCACTCATGCAAAAAAGCCTGGATGGCCCCCGCTACACCGTGAGGGTCTTCCAGAAGAAACGCGTGGCCGGCCTGTTCAATCAGGCCGATTTCAACATCCGGCAGCAGGGCCAGCAGGTCGCTGGCGGCTTCGGCGGGTACCAACCCGTCCAGGCCGGCGAACAGGTGCAACTGCGGGCCGCGATAGGCCAATAAGGCTTCACGGGTATCCAACTGGGCGAGTAGCTCAAGGCCGGGCATCAACACACTGGACGGCGTGTTCGGCGCGCCACTGACCAGCAGCCGCGACAGTCCGCGCGGGTCTTCGGCGCCCTTGGCGCACAACAGGCCGAAGCGCTTGAGGGTGACCTGGGAGTCGGCATGGCAGCCCGCGAGGAACGCGTCGAAGGTCTCGGCGGGCATCGCGCTTGGCCAGCCAGCGTGGGCGACGAAACACGGGTTACTCGCCAGAGTCAGCAGGCCGCAGCAACGTTCGCCACGCCGCGCCGCCAGTTCCGAAGCCAGCATGCCGCCCAGGGACCAGCCGCCCAGCCAGGCGTTGTCTGGCAGCGTGGCGTCGAGTTCGTCGAGCCACTCATTCAGGTCGCTGGAATCCAGTGCGGGCAACGGTTCGATCTGCACCTGCAGGTGCTCGTCCAAACCTTGCAAGGCGGCGGCCAACGGCTCCAGCGGCGATACACCGAGGCCCCAGCCGGGCAGCAATATCAGTCGATCACGCATGGTTGGGCCCCGAACTGCCTGACAAGCGGAAACACGCTTCCAATGCGTTTAACAATAGCTGCACCTGCGCCGCGCTGTGGGCCGCCGTCAATGTCACGCGCAGACGCGCACTGCCGGCGGGCACGGTCGGTGGGCGAATAGCTGTGACCATCAGGCCGCGCTCACGCAGCATCTGCGACAGCCGCATGGCCTTGGCGCTGTCGCCGATCAGGATGGGTTGGATCGGCGTGAAGCTGTCCATCAGGTCCAGCCCAAGCTGCTCGGCGCCCTGGCGGAACTGGCTGATCAGGCGGTTGAGGTGCTCGCGCCGCCAATGCTCAGTGCGCAACAGTTCCAGGCTTTTCAAGGTGGCGCAGGCCAGGGCGGGCGGTTGGCTGGTGGTGTAGATGTACGGGCGGGCGAACTGGATCAGGCTTTCGATCAGCTCTTCACTGCCGGCCACAAACGCCCCGGCCGTGCCGAACGCCTTGCCGAGGGTGCCGACCAGCACCGGCACGTCCTCCTGGCTCAGGCCGAAATGCTCGACGATGCCGCCGCCGTTGGCGCCCAGGGGGCCAAAACCATGGGCGTCATCCACCATCAACCAGGCGCCTTTGGCCTTGGTTTCGCAGGCCAGCGCGGGCAGGTCGGCCAGGTCGCCGTCCATGCTGAACACACCATCGGTGACCACCAGGGTATTGCCGGTAGCTTTCTCCAGGCGCTTGGCCAGGCTCTGCGCATCGTTATGCAGGTAACGCTTGAAACGCGCCCCCGAGAGCAAGCCCGCGTCCAGCAGCGACGCATGGTTGAGACGGTCTTCCAGCACCGTATCGCCCTGCCCCACCAACGCCGTGACCGCGCCGAGGTTGGCCATGTAACCGGTGGTAAACAGCAGCGCACGCGGGCGACCGGTGAGGTCGGCCAGGGCTTCTTCCAGTTCATGGTGCGGCGTGGCATGCCCGACCACCAGGTGCGAAGCGCCGCCGCCCACACCCCAACGGGAGGCACCGGCGCGCCAGGCCTCGATCACTTGCGGGTGATTGGCCAGGCCCAGGTAATCGTTATTGCAGAACGCCAGCAGCGGCTGGCCGTCCACCACCACTTCCGGGCCTTGGGGGCTGTCGAGTAGCGGGCGTTGGCGGTAAAGGTGTTCGGCACGACGGGCAGCGAGGCGCGCGGCGAGATCGAAAGACATGCTGGCCTCGGTTTAACGGTAAAAATGTGGCGGGGATCTAATGTGGGAGGGGGCTTGCCCCCGATTGCAATCGGTCAGTTGATGCAGGTGTCGACTGACCCATCGCTATCGGGGGCAAGCCCCCTCCCACACAAGCCGTTTCCCACAGCTGTATGGCGTTTAAATCAAACGACAGCGTTGTAGAACTGCTCGCTGCTCTTCTGCTCCACCAACGCCTGCTCGATTGCCGCCTGATGCACTTCATCGGCATGTTCTTCACGGGCTTCCGGCAGGATGCCCAGGCGCGCGAACAGTTGCATGTCCTTGTCAGCCTGCGGGTTGGCGGTGGTCAGCAACTTGTCGCCGTAGAAGATGGAGTTGGCACCGGCAAAGAACGCCAACGCCTGCATCTGCTCGTTCATCGCCTCACGGCCGGCCGACAGGCGCACGTGGGACTTCGGCATCAGGATGCGCGCCACGGCGAGCATGCGGATGAAGTCGAATGGGTCGATGTCTTCGGCGTTTTCCAGCGGTGTCCCCGCCACCTTCACCAGCATGTTGATCGGCACCGACTCCGGATGCTCCGGCAGGTTGGCCAGCTGGATCAGCAAATTGGCGCGGTCGTCGAGGGACTCGCCCATGCCGAGGATGCCGCCGGAGCAGATCTTCATCCCCGAATCACGCACATAGGCCAGGGTTTGCAGACGCTCGCTGTAGGTGCGGGTGGTGATGATGCTGCCGTAGAACTCCGGCGAGGTGTCGAGGTTGTGGTTGTAGTAGTCCAGGCCGGCCTGGGCCAGGGCTTCGGTCTGGTCCTGGTCAAGGCGGCCGAGGGTCATGCAGGTTTCCAGGCCCATGGCCTTCACGCCTTTGACCATTTGCAACACGTAGGGCATGTCTTTGGCCGACGGGTGTTTCCAGGCGGCGCCCATGCAGAAGCGGGTCGAGCCGATGGCTTTGGCGCGGGCCGCCTCTTCGAGGACCTTCTGCACCTCCATCAGCTTTTCTTTTTCCAGGCCGGTGTTGTAGTGGCCCGACTGCGGACAATATTTGCAATCTTCCGGGCAGGCGCCGGTCTTGATCGAGAGCAGCGTCGACACTTGCACACGGTTGGCGTCGAAATGCGCGCGGTGCACGGTCTGCGCCTGGAACAGCAGGTCATTGAACGGCTGCACGAACAGCGCCTTGACTTCGGCGAGGGACCAATCGTGACGCAAGGTGGCGGTGGTGCTGGCGCTCATGGGCGATTCCTTGATTATGCTTTGGCAAGCGCTGCGGGAAGGGCAATACCCACAGGCACGACACGGATGCTCGGCATATTTAAGGAAGATTCATGCACTGTCAACCAAGATACAAACACCAGGTTTACATCTGGTTAAATAACATACAAACCTGTTTAATCTGTGATGAAGCGACACCTTCCGCCCATTGTGTGTGCAACGTCTGCGAAACCGAGCTGCCCTGGCTCATGGAGCACTGCGATGTGTGTGCCCTGCCCTTGCCGATGGAGGGTTTGATCTGCGGGCAATGCCAAAGAAATCCCCCCGCGTTTAAACAGGTCATCGCCCCCTGGTCCTACCGCTTTCCCATCGACAGCCTGATCAGCCGCTTCAAGCATCAGGCACGCTGGCCCCTCGGGCAGATGCTGGCGTGGCTCCTGGCGCAGCACCTGCAACATCGCTTTGACAATACCGAACTCGTACGCCCCGAGTGCCTGCTACCGGTGCCCATGGCGCGCAAGCGCCTGCGCGAACGCGGCTACAACCAGGCGTTGATGCTGGCGCGCTGGCTCGGCAGCGACTTGAACATCCCCCACGATGAACAGCTGTTGTTACGCCCCCATGAAACCGTGGCCCAACAAGCCCTTGACGCCAAGACCCGTCAACGCAACCTGCTCGGCGCCTTCGCCCTGGCGCCCGACGCCCAGGTGCAGGGCCGGCATTTCGCCCTGGTCGACGACGTGCTGACGACCGGCGCCACGGCCCACAGCCTGGCGCGGTTATTGATGAACGCCGGTGCGAAGCAGGTCGATGTGTATTGCCTGGCCCGCACGCCCAAACCGGGCAGTTGACTTGACTCCGGCGCACCTTGCCCGCAACGTTCGGCTCATCCCAGCCAAGCGTATCCCCATGTCTCTGCCAGCCTCCCTCAGCCAACACATCATTCGCCGCCCCCAGCGCATTGCCTTGCTGGCGCATATCGCCGAGCAGGGTTCCATCACCCGCGCGGCCAAAAGCGCAGGCTTGAGTTACAAGGCGGCGTGGGATGCCATCGACGAGTTGAACAACCTGGCACAAAAGCCGTTGGTAGAACGCAGCGTGGGCGGCAAGGGCGGCGGCGGTGCCAAGCTGACGACCGAAGGTGAGCGCGTGTTGCGTCTGTACCAGCGTCTGCAAGTGCTGCAAGCCGAGGTGCTGGGCTCCGATGAAGCCGCCAGCGACTTCAACCTGCTCGGCCGCTTGATGCTGCGCACCAGCGCGCGCAACCAATTGCATGGCCAGGTCATCGCCATCGAGCAGCAGGGCCGTAACGATCTGATCCGCCTGCAACTGGCCGGCGGCCTGAGCCTGGACGCGCAGATCACCCACGACAGCACGCAGCGCCTGGAGCTGGAAACCGGTGTGGAAGTGGTCGCATTGATCAAGGCCGGATGGCTGGAACTGCTCCCATCCAAGCAATCCGCAACACCTGGACACAATTGCATGAGCGGCACCGTCGACGCCATTCTCGACGCCGACGACGGCCCAGGCGAAGTGCGCATCGCCCTGCCCAATGGCCAGGTTTTATGCGCCCTGGCGCGGCCCGACGCACTCAAGGACGTGGGCGCCGTCGTAGGTAAAACCATCACCGTGCAGTTCGCGCCGAGCAATGTGCTGCTCGGTACGCCGGTGTAGTCGCAGCCCGTCTTCAAACTGCAACCATTTCGTCACGCCCGCTCCTTATGGTGTCTGCAAAAACCGCAGGGAGCCTGAGATGAGCCTATTAGAAGAAAACCAAGCCACCGACCTTGAACAGATGGTCGGCCTCACCCGCCGCCGCTTTATCGGCGCTGGCGCCCTGTGCGGTGCCGCAATGTTCCTCGGTGGCAACCTGCTGAGCCGCAGCGCCCTGGCCGTCAACGCCGCCAGCGCCAGCCCACTGCTGGGCTTTACCAGCATCGCCGCCGCCACCAGTGACACCATCACCTTGCCGCCAGGCTACAGCGCCTCGGTGCTGATCAGTTGGGGCCAACCGCTGAGCAAGAACGCACCCGCCTTCGACCCGTCCGGCAACGGCACGGCCAAGGCCCAGGAGCAGCAGTTCGGGGACAACAACGACGGCATGAGCCTGTTCGCCTTCCCGGGCGACGACAAGCGTGCGCTGATGGCGATCAACAACGAATACACCAATTACCGCTACCTCTTCGCCCACGGCGGCGCGCCGCAATCGGCCGAAGACGTGCGCAAGGCCCAGGCCAGCGAAGGCGTGTCGGTGATCGAAGTGCGGCGCAAGGGCGACACCTGGCAGTTCGTGCAGGACTCGCGCTACAACCGGCGCATCCACGGCAACTCGCCGATCAACCTCAGCGGCCCCGCCGCTGGCCACGCCTGGCTGAAAACCAGCGCCGACAAAACCGGCAAGAAAGCCCTCGGCACCTTCCAGAACTGCGCCAACGGCAAGACGCCGTGGGGTACTTACCTGACGTGCGAAGAGAACTTTACCGACTGCTTTGGCAGCAGCAACCCGCAACAAACCTTCGACGCCGGGCAGAAACGCTACGGCGTGGTGGCCGCCAGCAAAGACATCAACTGGCACCCGCACGACCCGCGCTTCGACATCGCCAAGAACCCCAACGAACTCAACCGCCACGGTTGGGTGGTGGAAATCGACCCGTTCGATCCCAAGTCCACGCCGGTCAAGCGCACGGCCCTGGGCCGCTTCAAGCACGAAAACGCCGCCCTGGCCGAAACCCGTGACGGCCGCGCCGTGGTGTACATGGGCGACGACGAACGCGGCGAGTTCATCTACAAGTTCGTCAGCCGCGACCCGATCAACCACCACAACCCCAAGGCCAACAAAGACCTGCTCGACCACGGCACCTTGTACGTGGCGATCTTCGACGCGGGCGACGGCAACGCCGATCACCCCAAGGGCAAGGGCCAATGGGTCGAACTCACCCACGGCAAGAACGGCATCGACGCCAGCACCGGTTTCGCCAGCCAGGCCGAAGTGCTGATCCACGCGCGCCTGGCCGCCAGCGTGGTGAAGGCCACGCGCATGGACCGCCCGGAATGGATCGTGGTCAGCCCCACCGATGGCCAGGTCTATTGCACCCTCACCAACAACGCCAAGCGCGGTGAAGACGGCCAGCCGGTGGGCGGCCCCAACCCGCGTGAAAAAAACGTCTACGGCCAGATCCTGCGCTGGAAGGCCGACGCGGATAACCACGGTTCCACTGAATTCAGCTGGGACTTGTTTGTGGTGGCCGGCAACCCGGGCGTGCACGCTGGCACGCCAAAGGGTGGCTCGTCGAATATCAACCCGCAGAACATGTTCAACAGCCCGGACGGCCTGGGTTTCGACAAGGCTGGACGCCTGTGGATTCTCACCGATGGCGACTACAGCAACGCGGGTGACTTCGCGGGCATGGGCAATAACCAGATGCTCTGCGCCGACCCCTCCACCGGGGAAATCCGCCGTTTCATGGTCGGACCGGTAGCGTGTGAAGTGACGGGCATCAGCTTCTCGCCGGATCAGAAGACGTTGTTTGTGGGGATTCAGCACCCAGGCGAAACCGGCGGTTCGACCTGGCCGGAGCATCTGCCGAATGGCAAGCCGCGCTCGTCAGTGATGGCAATTCGGCGGGATGACGGCGGTATCGTCGGCGCCTGACAAAGCCTCATCGGGGGCAAGTCCCCTCCCACACTGACTGTGTTCACAAGTCAAAATATGTGAATGCAGTCAATGTGGGAGGGGGCTTGCCCCCGATAGCAATGGCACAGCCACCCCCTATCTCAGCCCCGGTGCGTTACCATACCCGGCCGGACGCGGCGCCCTGCTGCGCGCAGGAGTTCGCATGGCCCACCCGTTTGAAACACTCACCCCCGACCTGGTCCTCGACGCTGTCGAAAGCATCGGTTTCCTCAGCGACGCTCGCGTTCTGGCGCTCAACAGCTACGAAAACCGCGTCTACCAAGTGGGCATCGAAGACTCAGAGCCGCTGATCGCCAAGTTCTATCGCCCGCAGCGCTGGACCAACGCGGCGATCCTCGAAGAACACCGCTTCACCTTCGAACTGGCCGAATGCGAAGTGCCGGTGGTCGCGCCACTGATCCACAACGGCGAGAGCCTGTTCGAACATGCCGGTTTCCGCTTCACCCTGTTCCCGCGCCGTGGCGGCCGTGCGCCAGAGCCAGGCAATCTCGATCAACTCTATCGCCTCGGGCAACTGCTCGGTCGTTTGCATGCGGTGGGCTCGACCCGCCCGTTCGAACACCGTGAAGCCCTGGGCGTGAAGAATTTCGGGCACGACTCCCTCACCACCCTGCTCGAAGGCAATTTCATCCCCAAGAGCCTGTTGCCGGCCTACGAGTCCGTGGCCCGCGACCTGCTCAAGCGTGTGGAAGAGGTGTACAAGGCCACGCCGCACAAGAACATCCGCATGCACGGCGATTGCCACCCCGGTAACATGATGTGCCGCGACGAGATGTTCCACATCGTCGACCTGGATGACTGCCGCATGGGCCCGGCGGTGCAGGACCTGTGGATGATGCTCGCCGGCGATCGCCAGGAATGTCTGGGGCAACTGTCGGAATTGATGGACGGCTATCAGGAGTTCCACGACTTCGACCCGCGTGAACTGGCGCTGATCGAACCCCTGCGCGCCTTGCGCCTGATGCATTACAGCGCCTGGCTGGCACGCCGCTGGGATGATCCGGCGTTCCCCCATAGCTTTCCGTGGTTTGGCAGTGAGCGTTACTGGGGCGATCAGGTGTTGGCCTTGCGCGAGCAATTGGCGGCCCTCAACGAAGAACCCCTGAAACTCTTCTGACCTGTCGAGTTAAATGTGGGAGGGGGCTTGCCCCCGATTGCAGTCTGCCAGTTGATGCATCTGTGACTGACACACAGCAATCGGGGGCAAGCCCCCTCCCACCCAAAGCAAAGCAGATCACATTGCCCGCCAAATGTACTTACAATCACGCCTTTGTTAGCTGCCTAAGCAAGGATTCTGCAATGCAAGCCGCCAACCCCCGCAAGGGGTACATCCTGGGCCTGAGCGCCTATGTCATCTGGGGCCTGTTCCCGCTCTACTTCAAAGCCATCGCCAGCGTGCCCGCCGCAGAGATCATCGTGCACCGCGTGCTGTGGTCGGCGCTGTTCGGCGGTTTGCTGTTGATGGTGTGGAAACATCCCGGCTGGTTCCGCGAACTGCGCGACAACCCCAAGCGCCTGGCGATCCTGGCACTCAGTGGTTCGTTGATCGCGGGTAACTGGCTGACCTACGTGTGGTCGGTCAACACCGGGCGCATGCTGGAGGCGAGCCTGGGTTACTACATCAACCCGTTGGTGAATGTGGTACTGGGCATGTTGATCCTGGGTGAACGCCTGCGCCGTTTGCAGTGGGTCGCCGTTGGGCTGGCTGCGGTGGGTGTGGCGCAGCAGGTGTGGCAAGTGGGCAGCCTGCCGTGGGTATCGCTGGTACTGGCGTTGACCTTTGGTTTCTACGGGCTGATTCGCAAGCAGGCACCGGTGAAAGCCCTGCCGGGGCTGGTGGTGGAAACCTGGATGCTGGTGCCGATTGCGGTTGCATGGCTGCTGTTCAACCCGACCGCCCACAGTGCGCAGATGGAATTCTGGGGCACCTCCGAAGCCTGGTGGCTGGTCGCCGCCGGCCCGGTGACACTGATCCCGCTGGTGTGTTTCAACGCCGCCGCACGGCATTTGCCCTATACCGCCCTGGGCTTTTTGCAGTACGTCGCGCCGACCCTGGTATTGCTGGAAGCCGTGCTGCTGTTCGGCGAGCATCTGGCACCAAGCACTTTGACCGCCTTCGCGTTCATCTGGGCGGGCCTGGTGGTGTACAGCATGGACATCTGGCTCAGCGCACGCAAACGCTGATCAAATAACGTACAAACCTCTGCAAGCCATAATCTACGTGGCTTGCAGACATCCACCCCAAGGTTATCCACAACCTGATCCCCGCCATTTGTGCACAAGCCCTTGAAACTGCTCGTTTTTTGCTCAAGTAGCGAAGAACCCCGCACGGCGTGGCCTGGCGCCGGGTCTCTACAGGTTATCCACAGGCCCATGCAAGATTTCCATGCATAACCCTGTGGGCCGATTATTCCTCGTGATGCAGTTCCACCATCAGATCGTCCGCCAGGGTTTCCAGGGTCAACTGCAAGGCATCTAGGGATAACGCTGCCGGCACCTGCAGCAGCGCTTCAGCAGTAAACAACGGATCACCGCTCATGGGCGCCGGGCGCACGTCCGTGCTCAGGCTCTCCAGGTTCACGCCCTGCTTGCTCAGCAGCGCCGTAATCTCGCGCACAATACCCGCACGGTCATTGCCCACCAGCGTCATCATGATCGACTTGGAGGCCGAGGCCTGCCCGCTGCTGCCTTCGCCCACCAGCACGCGAATGCCATGTGTGGATAAGTCCTCCAGCGCGCCGACCAGCGCCTGACGGTTCTCTGTTGGAACGCTGACCCGCAGGATCCCGGCAAATTGCCCGGCCATGTGCGCCATGCGGCTTTCCAGCCAGTTGCCACCGTGGGTGGCAATATTCTGCGCGATGCGTTCAACCAGGCCGGGTTTGTCGGCGGCGATAATTGTGAGTACAAGATGGTCCATGGCGAAGCCCTCTGAATTCAATCTACAAGGTGGACTCGGAAGCCCTCGAAAACAAATCGTGTACCATTTTTATATTTATCTGGAACAATCCAATAGTTTTTTGAGAACATCCGGTTCTCCGCTGTGACCGTACGACCAAAGTGGGTCGCTAAACGACGTATTTAGTCTAATTTTCACAACCGCAAGTCATCATGTAGTATGCCCAACCGTGCACTACATAATGAAAATCTGAAAAAGCGCATAAGCTCCGCAGAGTGAGGCAAGCAATGACTGAACACGTTCAAGTCGGTGGCCTGCAGGTCGCCAAAGTCCTGTTCGACTTCGTGAACAACGAAGCCATTCCCGGTACCGGCATCACTGCCGACCAGTTCTGGGCCGGTGCCGACAAGGTCATCCACGACCTGGCACCGAAGAACAAAGCCCTACTCGCCAAACGCGACGATTTCCAAGCGCGGATCGATACCTGGCACCAGACTCACGCAGGTAAGGCGCACGACCCGGTGGCTTACAAAGCCTTCCTGCAAGACATTGGATACCTGCTGCCAGAAGCCGCGGATTTCCAGGCCACGACCCAAAACGTCGATGACGAGATCGCCCGCATGGCCGGCCCGCAGCTGGTGGTGCCCGTGATGAACGCGCGCTTTGCCCTCAACGCCTCGAATGCGCGTTGGGGCTCGTTGTATGACGCCCTGTACGGCACCGACGCCATCAGCGAAGCCGACGGCGCCGAGAAGGGCCAGGGCTACAACAAAGTCCGTGGCGACAAAGTGATCGCCTTCGCCCGCGCCTTCCTTGATGAAGCCGCACCGCTCAGCGCCGGCAGCCATGTGGATTCGACCGGCTACAAGATCGTCGATGGCACGCTGATCGTCAGCCTCAAGGGCGGCAGCAACAGCGGCCTGCGCGACGACGCACAACTGATCGGCTTCCAGGGTGACAGCGCCCAGCCGATTGCGATCCTGTTGAAACACAACGGCCTGCACTTCGAAATCCAGATCGACGCCAACACCCCGGTCGGCCAGACCGACGCCGCCGGCGTCAAAGACGTGCTGGTGGAAGCCGCGCTGACCACCATCATGGACTGCGAAGACTCCGTCGCCGCTGTGGATGCCGACGATAAAGTGGTGATCTACCGCAACTGGCTCGGCCTGATGAAGGGCGACCTGGCCGAAGAAGTGTCCAAGGGCGGCAAGACCTTCACCCGGACCATGAACGCCGACCGCGTGTACACCGGCGTAAATGGCCAGGACGTGACGCTGCATGGCCGTTCGCTGCTGTTCGTACGCAACGTGGGTCATCTGATGACCATCGACGCGATCCTCGACAAAGACGGCAACGAAGTGCCGGAAGGCATTCTCGACGGGCTGATCACCAGCCTGGCCGCGATCCACAGCCTCAACGGCAACAGCAGCCGCAAGAACAGCCGCACCGGTTCCGTGTACATCGTGAAACCAAAGATGCACGGCCCGGAAGAAGCCGCGTTCACCAACGAGCTGTTCGGCCGTATCGAAGACGTGCTGAAGCTGCCACGCAATACGCTGAAAGTCGGGATCATGGACGAGGAACGCCGCACCACGGTCAACCTCAAGGCCTGCATCAAGGCCGCCAGCGAGCGCGTGGTGTTTATCAACACCGGCTTCCTCGACCGTACCGGCGACGAGATCCACACCTCCATGGAAGCCGGCGCGATGGTGCGCAAGGCGGCGATGAAGGCGGAAAAATGGATCGGCGCCTACGAAAACTGGAACGTCGATATTGGTTTGAGCACCGGGCTGCAAGGCCGTGCGCAGATCGGTAAAGGCATGTGGGCGATGCCCGACCTGATGGCGGCGATGCTCGAACAGAAAATCGCCCACCCACTGGCCGGCGCCAATACCGCGTGGGTGCCATCGCCTACGGCGGCGGCGCTGCACGTGTTGCACTACCACAAGGTCGACGTGTTCGCCCGCCAGGCCGAGCTGGCCAAGCGCGAGCGCGCGTCGGTGGACGACATCCTGACCATTCCCCTGGCCAGCAACACCGATTGGTCTGACGAAGAGATCCGCAACGAGCTGGACAACAACGCCCAGGGCATCCTGGGTTATGTCGTCCGCTGGATCGACCAGGGCGTCGGCTGCTCGAAAGTGCCGGACATCAACGATGTGGGCCTGATGGAAGACCGCGCCACCCTGCGTATCTCCAGCCAGCACATCGCCAACTGGCTGCGCCACGGCATCGTCGACGAAGCCCAGGTGATGGAAAGCCTCAAGCGCATGGCGCCGGTGGTGGACCGTCAGAATGCCGGGGACAAGTTGTATCGTCCGCTGGCGCCGGATTTCGACAGCAACATCGCGTTCCAGGCAGCGGTGGAGTTGGTGATTGAAGGGACCAAGCAGCCGAACGGGTACACCGAGCCGGTGTTGCACCGTCGGCGTCGGGAGTTCAAGGCTAAAAACGGCCTGTAAATCAAAAAGCCCTGATCGAGAGATCGGGGCTTTTTCTTTAGGGTTGTGGTGGCTGAACTGGCGCTATCGGGGGCAAGCCCCCTCCCACAACTAATAGAACATGTGGGAGGGGGCTTGCCCCCGATGAGGCCGTTATAGACACCGCAGAATCAGGACGCCATCCCCAACTCCCGCTTCACCATCTTTGCCAATTTCACGCTATCAATCGGCTTGAGCAAAAAGTCCACTACGCTCAAGTGCATCGCATCGATCACGTCCGGCGCTTCGGCGTCCCCCGACATGATGATGATCGGCAACGCCGCCCGGGTGGATTCACGCACTTGTCGGATCAGTTCCAGGCCATTGCTGGGCGCCATGCGCAGGTCGGTGATCAACAAACCGATAGAGCTGCTGGACTTCAACAAATCCCACGCCGCCTCACCACTGTCAGCGGTCATGCAGCGAATACCGTCCAGCCCCAGGATTTCCGCCAGCAGTTCACGCGCGTCCTTGTCATCGTCAACAATCAACACGCGTTGTGGCGGTAAATCAGGCTCCAGCATCACGGCGCTCAGCGCCTCACGCTCGGCATCGCTCAAAATATCGTGGTCGGACATACGGTTCTCAGCAATTCTCATCTAGCTCCCAGCACACTCGTCAGACATCTGCGGAAGGGCGATCAATGTGCACTTCGTCGGAAAGTTTGACTAGTGGGTGTTCTACGGGGTTTGGACCATAGTCATGTAAGGTTTTTCCCTAGTTCTATGGTGTTTTCAGCGACCTAGACTTACGTCCAATGGGCACCCGCTGCGCAGGAGTCGACCATGAGGGACGATAACGACAAAAAAACTGCGGTCACTGTTATGAGTAAAGCTGATGCCTACGCCCAGGCGGGGAAAACTGCTGTACTGCAAAATATCCACGGCACCCTGCAATTCCTGCAACGTTTCCCGCCGTTCAACCAGATGGAAAACGCGCACCTGGCGTTTTTGGTGGAACAGTGCCAGTTACGCTTCTACAGCCCCGGCGACAGCATCCTCAAACCGTCGGGCGGCCCGGTAGAGCATTTTTATATCGTCAAGCAGGGTCGCGTCGTGGGCGAGCGGCCGGACAGCGCCGAAACCACTTTTGAAATCACCACGGGCGAATGCTTCCCCCTGGCAGCCCTGCTCGGCGAACGGGCCACCCGCACCGAGCACAAGGCCGCCGAAGACACCTTCTGCCTGCAACTGAACAAACCGGCGTTTATCAAGCTGTTCGCGCTGTCCAGCCCGTTTCGCGACTTTGCCCTGCGCGGCGTCAGCAGCCTGTTGGACCAGGTCAACCAGCAAGTGCAGCAAAAGGCGGTGGAAACCCTCGGCACTCAATACTCCCTGAACACTCGCCTGGGTGAATTGGCCATGCGCCACCCGGTAACGTGCAGCCCCACCACACCGCTGCGCGAGGCCGTTACGCTGATGCATGAGCAGCAGGTGGGCAGTATCGTGATCGTCGATGAACACAAAGCGCCCCTGGGGATTTTCACCCTGCGCGACCTGCGCCAGGTGGTGGCCGATGGCACCAGCGATTTCAGCCGGGCCATTGAAGGCCATATGACCCAAGCACCGTTTTTCCTGACCCCGGACCACAGCGCCTTCGACGCGGCCATCGCCATGACCGAGCGGCATATCGCCCATGTGTGCCTGGTCAAGGAGCAGCGCCTGTGCGGCGTGGTGTCCGAACGCGACCTGTTTTCCCTGCAACGGGTGGACCTGGTGCACCTGGCGCGCACCATCCGCAACGCACCGCGGGTAGACAACCTGGTGGCGATTCGCGGCGAAATCGGCCAATTGGTGGAGCGCATGCTGGCACATGGTGCGTCGTCCACCCAGATCACCCACATCATTACGCTGCTCAACGACCACACCGTGTGCCGGGTGATCGAATTGACCCTGGCCGAGAAAGGCGACCCCGGCGTGCCATTCAGCTGGCTGTGCTTTGGCAGCGAAGGCCGGCGCGAGCAGACGCTGTATACCGACCAGGACAACGGCATCCTGTTCGATGCCAAGGACGCCGCCGAAGCGGCCGAGATGCGTGGCCGGCTGCTGCCGCTGGCGCAGCAGATCAACCAGAGCCTGGCGCTCTGCGGTTTCAGCTTGTGCAAGGGCAATATCATGGCCGGCAACCCGGAGTTGTGCCTGTCGCGGGCTGAGTGGGCGCGCCGTTTCGCAGCGTTTATCCGCGAGGCCACGCCGGAGAATCTGCTGGGTTCCAGTATCTATTTCGATCTGCGGGTGGTGTGGGGCGACGAGCGTGGCTGCGAGCAACTGCGCCAGGGCATTCTGGATCAGGTCGCGGACAACCGGTTGTTCCAACGCATGCTGGCCGAGAACGCGTTGCGCCAGCGCCCACCTGTAGGACGCTTCCGCGAGTTTGTGCTGACCCGTAAAGGGGGGGAGAAAGCCACCCTCGACCTCAAGGTGCAGGGCCTTACGCCATTTGTGGACGGCGCGCGCCTGCTGGCCCTGGCCAATGGCATCCACGCCAACAACACCCTGGAGCGCCTGCGCCAACTGGTGGTCAAGGAAGTGATCGAGCCCCTGGACGGCGCCGCCTACGAAGAGGCCTACCACTTTATCCAGCAAACCCGCATGCAGCAGCACCAGTTGCAGACCCGCGAGAACCAGCCGTATTCCAACCGCGTCGACCCCGACAGCCTCAACCATCTGGACCGGCGCATCCTGCGGGAATCTCTGCGCCAGGCCCAACGCCTGCAAAGCAGCCTGACGTTGCGGTATCAGCTGTGAGCTTGTTCAACTGGCTGCGTACGAAAAAACCGGGGCTCGACAGCACGCAACAACAGCGTCTGGAGCGACTGTGCAAGCCTTCGCCTCTAGGCAACGAACCTTTGCGCAGCCAGCGCTGGGTGGTGGTGGACCTGGAAACCAGTGGCCTGAACCTCAATCGCGACCAGGTGCTGTCCATCGGCGCGGTGGTGATCGAGGACGGAGCGGTGGACTTCTCCCAGATGTTCGAACGCACCCTGCAACGCGCCGAGACCAGACTCAGCCCCAGCGTACTGATCCACGGCCTCGGCCCCAGTGCCATTGCCGCCGGCAGCGACCCGGCCGAGGCACTGCTGGATTTCATGGAGTTCGTCGGCGACAGCCCTTTGCTGGCCTTCCATGCGCCATTCGATCAACACATGCTGTGCCGGGCGCTCAAGGACAGCCTGGGTTACCGCCTGGCCCACCCGTTCCTGGACGTGGCCGACATCGCCCCTTTGCTGTGCCCCGACGCGCATATCCGCGAGGCCGGGCTGGACGACTGGATCAACCATTTCAATCTGCACGTGGGCGAGCGCCATCACGCCAGCGCCGACGCCCTGGCCACGGCGGAGCTGATGCTGATCCTGTTCAGCCGCGCACGGGCGCAGCACATCGACACGCCACAGGCGCTGCTAGAGCGTTTGAGCCAATGGAAACGGCGTAAACACGCGCCCTCTTTCTAAGGCCGCCGATCCTTGTGGTGAGCAGGCTTGCCCCGGTACAAACCGACAGACGCCAATTGCGCCCACCCCACGGCTCTGACACAATCGCGAATAATTCTCGTTAGTTTAAACATCGCGTTTACCAGGTGATGCCTTGTCGTCGATCCAGAACCCACGCAGTGAGCTTGTTGGTGCGTTGTATCGCGACCATCGTGGCTGGCTGCTGGCCTGGCTTCGACGCAACGTCGCCTGCCCGAGCCGTGCCGAGGATTTGAGCCAGGACACCTTCATGCGCCTGCTCGGTCGTGATGAGCTGCGCGAACCCCGCGAGCCACGGGCCTTTCTGGTGGCGATCGCCAAGGGCCTGTTGTTCGACTACTTCCGCCGCGCCGCCCTGGAGCAGGCGTATCTCACCGAACTGATGCTGATCCCGGAAAGCGAACATCCCTCGCCGGAAGAACAGCAACTGATCCTCGAAGACCTCAAGGCCATCGACCGTCTGCTCGGCAAGCTGTCGAGCAAGGCCCGCGCCGCCTTCCTCTATAACCGCCTCGACGGCCTGGGCCACGCGGAAATCGCCCAGCGCCTGGGCGTATCGGTACCCCGGGTGCGCCAGTACCTGGCCCAGGGCATTCGCCAGTGCTACATCGCGCTGTATGGCGAGCCGCTGTGACGGTGATCAGTTCCAAACCCGTGTCGGCCCGCGTGCTGGATGCGGCGATTGCCTGGCAGCTGTCCCTTGATTCAGGCGACGGCAGCGCCATTGAGCGCGAAGAGTTCGATAAATGGCTGGCCAGCGATGAAGAGCACGCCCGCGCCTGGCACCAACTGGGCATGCTCGACCAGCGTTTCAGCATGGCCTCGGGCCCGGCGCGGGTGGCGTTGTTGCAATCGCGCGAAGGCATTCGCCAACGCGTGCGCAAGCTGGGCAGTGGGCTGGCGAGCATTGCACTGGTGATCGGCCTGGCGTTGTTTGCCGGCGAGCGCTATGTGCCGATCCACTATTGGCTGGCCGACCAACGTACCGCCACGGGTGAACAGCGCACGCTGAAGCTGGCGGACGGTACGCTGATCAACCTCAATACCCACAGCGCCATCGACGTGCGTTTTGATGAAAAACGTCGCCTGATCGTATTGCAGGAAGGCGAGATCCTGGTCGAGACCGGCCATAACGATGCCCGCCCGTTCTATGTGCAAACCCGCGACGGCAGCCTGCGGGCGTTGGGCACGCGGTTCATCGTCAAGCGCGAAGACGACGCCACGCGCTTGAGCGTGCTGCAATCGGCGGTGGCCGCCCAGCCCGAGGCGCTGCATCAGGAGCAAATCTTCAAGGCCGGCCAGCAAGTGCTGATGCGCAGCGACGGCCTCGGCCCACTGCTGGCCGTTACCCCCGCCACCGACGCCTGGACCCGCGGCATGCTGGTGGTGGACAACGCCCGCCTGGGCGATGTGATCGAGGAATTGAGCCGCTACCGCACCGGTTACCTGGGTGTGGATAAAAACGTGGCCGACCTGCGCATCACTGGCAGCTTCCCATTGCGCGACACCACGCTGGCGCTTAATGCGCTGCTGCCGACCCTGCCGGTGCAGATCGAGCAGCACACGCCGTGGTGGGTGACGGTGACTGGCAAGGCACCTGCCGCCAAATAAAAAAATATTTCCCCCCGCCCTATCACTTTCTGATTCTCGTTCGGCACATAGGCAATTGCGAATTACTTCCATTCAGGAGCCGCCCTATGTCCCGCACGCTAGACACCTTGTTGCGCCCCAGCCTGTTAGCCGTGGCCATTGCCCTCGGCGCCCCGCTGGCCAGCACGTCGCTGATCGCCGCCGAACAGGCGTCCAGCGTGCGCGCCTACAACCTGCCGGCGGCGCCACTGGCCAGCACCCTGAACCAGATTGCCAGCCAGGGCGGCCTGGCACTGACCCTCAGCCCGGCACTGGCATCAGGCAAGACCTCGGCGCCGGTCCAGGGCCAGTTCGACGCACCCGGCGCGCTGCGTGAGGCGTTGCGAGGGACGGGACTGCAGTTGGAACAAAGCAGTGCGGGAACCTACACCCTGGTGGCAATTCCGGAAGGCGTCGTAGCGTTGCCGACCACCAATATCACCGGCCAGGACAGCTATGAAAGCGCCTGGGGCCCGGTCGACGGCTACCTGGCCAAGCGCACTGCCGCCGGCACCAAGACCGACACCGCGTTGGTCGAGGCGCCGCGTTCGATCTCGGTTGCCACGCGCCAGCAGATGCAGGACCGCAACGTGCAGAACCTGGACGATGCGGTCAAATACATGCCCGGCATCGTGTCCGCCAGCTACGGCAGCGACACCCGCTACGACTGGATGCGCGTGCGCGGCTTCGAACCAACCCAGTTCCTCGACGGCCTGCCGCTGCCACGCGGGGTGTACGCCAACCCGAAAGCCGAAACCTGGAACCTCGACCGCCTCGCCCTGCTGCGCGGCCCGGCCTCGTCGATCTACGGCCAGACCCCGCCGGGCGGTTTGCTGGACATGGTCAGCCGCCGCCCCAGTGCTGAATCGAGCAATGCCGTACAGGTGCAATACGGCAGCGACAACTACCGCCAGATCAACTTCGCCAGCACCGGCAAGATCGATGACGAAGGCCAGTTCCTCTATGGCCTCAGCGGCGTGGTGCGGGATGCCGGCACCCAGGTCGACCACATCGATAACAAGCGCTACAACATTGCGCCCAGCCTGACCTGGAACATCGACCCGGACACCAAGCTGACCTTCCTGTCGCAGTTCACTCGTGACGATACGGGGGCCACCAGTCAGTTCCTGCCTATCGTGGGCACCAAGATCAAATCGCCATTGGGCGATGTGTCCCACCACAAGAACCTGGGCGACCCGGACTACGAGTTTTACGACCGCACCTATTACGCGTTGGGCTATGCGTTCGAGCACCGCTTCAACGACACCTGGCAGTTCAAACAGAACCTGCGCTACACCAAGTCGGAGCTGTCGTTCCAGCAACTGACCGTGGGCGCTTATGCCTATTACCCGGTTGACGCTGCCGGTAACATTGGCCGCACCTCGACCAACGTCGACGAGAACATCGGCCAGTTCGCAGTCGACAACAACTTCCAGGCAGACTTCGCCACCGGCGATGTCACGCATACCCTGCTGCTGGGCCTGGATCACCAGCGTACCGATACGTCATACCTGTCGATCTACGGCGGAGCAGGCACCGTCAACATCTTCAATCCTGTAAACACCACGCCGGTCGTACGTCCTCCACGCTCCGATGCGTATTACGATTACAACCAGAAAACCATCCAGACCGGCCTCTACGTACAAGACCAGATGGCCTTGGACAATTGGCGCCTGACCCTGGGCGGTCGTGAAGACTGGGTCCATCAGGGCACGACCTACTTCAATAAGAACGACGTCACCAACACCGACCGCAGCAAGAACTTCAGTGGCAACGCAGCGTTGAGCTATGTGTTCGACTCGGGCTTTGTGCCGTACTTGTCCTACGCTGAATCTTTCCAGCCAGCGAGCAACGCCAGCGTAGACCCACTCAAATCGTACAAGCCAACCGAAGGCAAGCAGTGGGAACTCGGGATCAAGTACCAGCCACCCGGTTCCAACACCCTGTTGAGTGCGGCGGTGTATGACCTGACCCAGAAAAACGTGCTGGTCACCAGCACAGGTGCAGGCGGCCAGGCGGTCACCGACCAGACCGGCGAAGTGAAAGTCAAAGGCCTGGAGTTGGAAGCCGTGTCTGACGTGACCGAAAACCTCAAGGTGATCGCCGCCTACACACTGGCCAAATCCGAAGTCCAAAAAGGCGACTTCAAAGGTAACCGCCTGCAACTGATGCCAAATCAGCAAGCGTCGCTCTGGACCGACTACACCTGGCACACCGGTGTACTGGACGGCTTCGGTATCGGCTTCGGCGCGCGCTACACCGGCAACACCTACGGCGACCAGGGCAACACCTGGCTCGGCAAAGCCAACGCCTACACCGTTTTCGACGGTGCGGTGCATTACGACTTGGGTCGCCTGGACAACAGCCTCAAAGGCGCCTCGGTCAAACTCAATGCCACTAACCTGTTCAACAAGGACTACATCTCCACCTGTGACGGTTCCTACTGCTACTTCGGCGACCAACGCAGCGTCGTCGCCAGTGCCACCTACCAGTGGTAATCGGCTGAGTTAACCACCGGGCCGCCCCAATGGGCGGCTTTGGTGTGTCTGAAGGTTGAAAACATGAAAAGCAAAACCATCCGCCGCTGGTCCTTCATCCACACCTGGACCAGCCTGATCTGCACGGTATTCCTGCTGCTGCTCGCGTTCACCGGCCTGCCGCTGGTGTTTCACCACGAGATCGACCACCTGCTGGGCAACGAGCCCGAGCTGGCGCAGATGCCCGCCGACACGCCGCAGCTCAACCTGGAGCAACTGGTCAGCGCCGCGCAGGCCCATCGCCCCGGCGACGCCATGCAGTACCTGGCCTGGGACGAAGACGACAAGAACGGCGTGATCGCGATCATGGCCGCCACCGCCGGCACCGAACCCAACTCGTCGCACACCTTCCTGCTCGACGCGCGCACCGGCCAAGCCATGGAAACCCCGGCGGCCAACGGCGGGTTCACGATGTTCCTGCTGCGCTTGCATGTGGATATGTTCGCTGGCCTGCCGGGCAAGTTGCTGCTGGCGTTCATGGGGGTTCTGTTTGTGCTGGCGATCATCTCCGGCACGGTGCTGTACCTGCCGTTCATGCGCCGCCTGAAGTTCGCCACCGTACGCCAGGACAAGTCCACCCGCCTGCGCTGGCTCGACCTGCACAACCTGATCGGCGTGGTCACCCTGACCTGGGCGCTGGTGGTGGGCGTGACCGGCGTGATCAGCGCCTGCGCCGACCTGATCATCGCCGCCTGGCGCCAGGACAGCCTCAGCGCCATGATCGAACCCTACAAAAACGCCCCGCCCCTGACCCAACGCGCACCGGCCACCGAACTGCTGGCGATTGCCGCCAAGGCCGCCCCCGGCATGGAGCCGGACTTCATCGCCTTCCCCGGCACACGCTTTTCCAGCGAACACCATTACGCGGTGTTCATGAAAGGCAGCACCCACCTCACCTCGCATTTGCTCACGCCGGTACTGATCGACGCCAGCACCCTGGCTGTCACCGCCGTCGCCGAACGGCCTTGGTACATGGACGCCATGGGCATGTCCCAGCCGCTGCACTTTGGCGATTACGGCGGCATGCCGATGAAGATCCTGTGGGCGGTGTTGGATGGGCTGACCATCATCGTGCTGGTGAGCGGGATCTACCTGTGGATCGTAAGGCGCCGAACATGAAGCCACGTCAGTCGAGTTTCTGGAAGGTCTTCGGGATCCCTCTGGGGATCGGCCTGCTCAGCGCCGCCGGGTTGTTTGCGGCGCTGCTCGGGGATGGGCTGTGGGATTCGCTCAGTTGGCTCGGGCTGGGCATCCCCGCTGCAATTGGTACTTGGGCCTTGATCAAACGGTGAGATAGATTAGCGCAGCCCATTCAGAGGAATGCCCATGTCCGCTCCCAGCATGACCTTGTTCCACAACCCCGCGTCACCGTTCGTTCGTAAGGTTCGCGTGCTGCTGGCTGAAACCGGCCAGCAGGATCGCGTCGCCCTGTACGGCTGCATGCCGACCCCGGTCAACCCGGATGCGCAGGTGGTAGAAGGCAACCCCGTGGGCAAGATCCCGGCCCTGCGCCTGGCCGACGGTTCAGTACTGCACGACAGCCGGGTGATCCTCGATTACTTCGACCACCAGCACGTCGGCACCCCGCTGATCCCCCGCGACGGCTCGGCCCGCTGGCGCCGCCTGACCCTGGCCTCGATGGCCGATGGCATCATGGATGCCGCCGTGCTGGTGCGCTACGAAACCGCCCTGCGCCCGGCAGAAAAACACTGGGACCAGTGGCTCAACGAACAGCGCAACAAGATCCGTCGCACCCTCGCCGAGCTGGAAGCCGACGCGATTGCCGAGCTGACCAGCCACTTCGATATCGCCGCCATCAGCGTGGCTTGTGCCCTGGGTTACCTCGATTTCCGCCACCCGGACATGCACTGGCGCTCAGATAGCCCCAAGTTGGCCGCCTGGTACGCCGAGGTCAGCCAGCGGCCTTCGATGCTGCAGACCCAGCCGCCGACCTGATATTCACACCGACCCCATGTGGGAGCGGGCTTGCCCGCGATCGCGGTATGTCATTCAGCACAGCTGTTTCTGAACCACCGCTATCGCGGGCAAGCCCACTCCCACATTGAACGGCGGTGGTATTGAGGAATGTAGCGATCCTTGCGGCTAATTGCGCCCCCACTTGCTGATCCTCGCGTAACCCGATCATTGCACCGCCTCCAGGTCAAACATCAACGGCTCGGCCGCCTTGCGCTTGCCCACGCCATACCAGTCCAACTTGCGCGTCAACACCATCACCGTGCCCAGCAGGCCGAACAGCAGCAACGAACCCATCAGCAACGCGTAGTCCTCGGCACTCAATAACCCGTACAGCAAGCCATACAACGCCGCCAACCCCGCCGAGAAGCCCAGCCCGTGCGCCACGCTGCGCAGCACATGGCACACATAGAAGCCGATCAACAGCACACAGGCACTGGCCGAGGTCAGGTAGGCCAGGGCAAAGCCTATGTGCTCGGACAACGACAACAACAGCAGGTAGAAGAACGCCAGCGCAAAGCCCACCAACGCGTACTGCACCGGGTGCACCGCCAGGCTCTTGAGCACTTCGAACAGGAAGAAGCCGGCAAAGGTCAGGGCGATGAACAGCAGCGCATATTTGATCGCACGGTCGCTCTTGAGGTACTGGTCCACCGGATCGATGAAGTTCACGCCGAAGCTGCGGTTGTTGAAGTCATTGCAGCCCTGCCCGTCCAGGCAGGTTTGCAGAGCCTGTTCGAGGTTGGTGGAGAAGAATGAGGTCTGCCAGTTGGCGGTAAACCCCTTATCGGTGACCTCACGTTGCGCCGGCAGGAAGTTGCCGATAAAGCTGGGGTGCGGCCAGTTGGAGGTGAGTGATACCTGGCTGGTCTTGCCCACCGGCACCACTTGCAATTGCTCGGTGCCCTGCAGGCGCAGGTCGAAGGCAAAGTCCATGACACTGGGCTTTTTGCTGTCCTGCTCCGGCAGCGTCACGTGCACGCCTTCACCCAGCCAGTCCACCTGGGAGCCCGGTTCGAACTCCAGCTGCTGGCTGCCCAGCTCCAGCTTCAACGCATTTTCGATGCCGCGAATATCGCTGATGCCCACTGCGAGAAACGCCGGTTCAAAGCGGTAATCGGCGAAGTCTTCGGTGATACCCAACTGCGCGGGCAATTCGAAACGTCCGCTGATACGGTTGTCGGCGTGGAACAGCCGCGCCTGGTAGATGCCCCGTGCGCGCAGTTCGGTCTGCACCTTGCCGTCGAGTTCAAAACGGTCCGGCAGGAAATACAGCCGGCCGCGCTCTTCACGGATGACTTCGTAGCGTTTGTTGAGTTTTTCGTTGAGCTTCCACTCGCGGACGGTCTTGCGATACGGCACCACCATCACCGGGCCGGTGAGGCGCTGGGCGTAGCTGGAGCTGCGGGCGATGTCCATCAGGACGCCATCGCGCAGTTGCTGGCGGTCGCTGATGATGCCGTTGATCATCAGCAACGGAATCAGCAACAGCAGGATCAGCAGCGCAATCGCGCCAAGTTTGAAAAGCAGGCTGCGGTTCATGGGTCTCTCCCTGTTTGGATGGAGGAGAGTCTGGGCAGCCTGTGTGGGAGATTTATGTGGGCAATGTGGAGACTGTGTGGAGATGCAGCACCACTTGCACGCCGCCTTGCACGTTGCCGATCTGCAACGCGCCGCCGTGCAGCTTCATCACTTCCTCGACAAAGTTGAGGCCCAGGCCGGTGCTTTTGCGGCCACTGGCCGGGCGTGGCAGCGAGTAGAACCGTTCGCTCAGGCGCGGCAGGGCGTAGTCGGGAATCGGCGCAGCCTGGTTGAACAGGCTCACCTGTACGTCGTTGTGCCGGGTCTGCGCGCTGAATTTCAAGGTGCCGCCAGGCGGTGTGAAATCCAGGGCGTTATCCAGCAAGTTGCCCAGGGCCTGGCGCAGCAGAAAGGGTTCGCCGTACACCTTCACATCCGCCGCAATCGCCTGATCGACGTGCAACCCGGCGCCTTCGATCCGCGCACATTGCGCCTTGAGCACATCATCGACCATGGCTGCCAGCGGGATGCTCACCTGCTCTTCCAGGCCCTGGCGTTGCTCGACCTGCGCCAGGTTCAGCAGGCGTTCGATCAACTGCTGCAGGCGCGCGCTTTCACTGTCGATATTGCCGACGAAACGCTGCTGTTGCTCACGGGTCATGTCGCCCTGCAACAGCTCTGCCGCGCCGCGTATCGCGGCCAGCGGGCTCTTCAATTCGTGGGTCAGGGTGTGCACGTAGTGTTCGACGTAAGCCTTGCCTTCCAGTTGCGTGCGCATGTGCTCGACAGCGGTGGACAACTGCTTGAGTTCACCGCCACGGTAATGCGGCAGCTCGGCGCGCCGGCCCTCGCTGACCGCCTCGGCGTAGGCCGTCAAACGACGCAGCGCAACGCTCAGCCACCACGACAGCAGCGCGCCGAGCAACAGGCCGAGAATCACCAGGCCCGCGCCGTACCACAGCAGGCGCCGCTCGGTGCGGTCGACGTAGGGCTGCAACGAGCTGTTCGGCTTGGCCACGGTGACCACGCCAATGATCTGCCCGTTGTCACGGATCGGTGCACCCACGTGCATCACCGAGGAAGTGGGGTCATCCAGCTCGCTGCGAGTGGAACGCGCACCGTACTCGCCACGCAGGGTCAGGTACACGTCGTTCCACTTGGAATAGTCCTGCCCCACTGCTTCACCCGTGGAGTCGAGCAGCACGGTGCCCTTGGCGTCGGTCACGTAGATGCGGTGGTTGACCTGGTTCTTCGGCAATCCCCAGATGGTCGCGCCCGGCTGGCGATTGCCGTAGGCCTTGAGCAGTTCGGGCCAGTGGCTTTGGCCGAGGGTGCCGTTCTTCACGTCGTCGCGCAGGATTTCGGCCAGCAGGTTGGCGGTGTCCACCAGGGTTTCTTCGGTGGACTGGCGCACGCCAGGGCGGATTTCCTTCATCACGGTGCTGAGCACGAAGTAGCCGGTCAGGCCGATAAACAGCGCGTATACCAGGAAGATCCGCAGCCCCAGGCGCATCAGCTGTTGCCCGGGCTGTAGCTGTAGCCGAGGCCGCGGTGGGTCTGGATCGGCTCGGCGTCCGCAGCCACGCTGCGTAACTTGCCGCGCAGGCTTTTGATATGGCTGTCGATGTTGCGTTCGTAACCGGCATCCGCCGCCACGCCGACCGCGTCCAACAGCTGCTCGCGGCTGAATACACGTTCAGGCTGTTCCAGCAGGCTTTGCAGCAGGCGGAATTCGTGACGCGTGAGGCTCAATGGCTGGCCGCGATACATGATCTGCATGCGCTCCAGGTCTACCTGGAACACCACCGGCGCAGCTCCTGGGCCAATGCGCTTGAGGATCGCCCTGACCCGCGCCGTCACTTCCCGAGGACTGAAGGGCTTGACCACATAATCGTCGGCGCCGATTTCCAGCCCCACCACCCGATCGATCTCGCCATCCCGCGCGCTGAGGAACATCACCGGCACTTCGCTGAACCGGCGCAGTTGCTTGCAGGTTTCAAACCCGGTGATGTCCGGCAGGCCGATGTCGAGGATGATCAGGTCGGCCGGGGTCTGGCGTTGATGCTCCAACGCCGCCTGGCCAAGTGTCAGCCAGGTGGTGGTGAAGCCCTCGCCTTGCAGGGCGAATATCAGCGTGTCGGCTATCGCCGCTTCGTCTTCGACAATCAGGATGTGGGGCATGGTGGTCGGTCAGCAGTCCGGTTTGTCAGCAGTGTAGCGACGCGCCGGGTTGACCGCAGCGCCGAACTCGCGCAGAGCCTTGGCGCCGATCAGCAGCGGATAGTTGAAGCTGCTGCGGTCGGTGAGGTTGACCTCAACGGTGCGCTTGACGTCGCCCAGGCACATTTCCAGGTCGATCACCGGGCGCTTGGCCACGGTGGCTTCGTCCTTGTCCTCGTCTTCGTCGGCGCGGCTCTTGATCTTGCTGATGCGCGAGACTTTGTGTTCGTAGACCTTATCGGACGCGTCCTTGCCGCCGAGGCGGAAACGCACCCAATCGTCACCGTCACGGGTGAAGGTCTGGATGTCGCGGGCCGACAGCGAGGCGGTCAGCGCGCCAGTGTCCATCTTGGCCTTGAAGGTTTCGCCGATCTCCGGCAACTGGATGTATTCGTAGCGACCGTAGAGGGTCGGCTCGGCGGCCATGACCGGCAGGGCAACCAGGGCGAGGGAGGCAAGAAACAGTTTCACGAAGTGATGTCCTCGGAAAGAAGTAGGCGGATTCTAGACCGCAAAAGCGCCGGTTAGTTAGCTAACTCCACCATACCCGGCACATTGTGAAACATTCGTACGGTGATTTGCGATTTGGCCTCTAGACTCACCTTGCTTATGATGGCCCGCCCACAAGATTCCAAGAGTTACTTATGCGCCGCCTGCTCACCGGCTGTTTCGTCACCCTGCTGCTCTTGCTCAACACCCTCGTGCTGTTCGGCCCGTTGATGGTGTTTGCCCTGCTCAAGCTGGTAGCCCCGGGGCGCTTGCGTGACTACATGTCATGGGCGGTGATGTGGATCGCCGAGACCTGGGCCGAGATCGACAAGCTGATTTTCTCGCTGTGCATCCCGACCCAGTGGGACATTCGCGGCGGCGACGATCTGCGGGGTGACACCAGTTACCTGGTGATCAGCAACCACCAATCCTGGGTTGACATCCCGGCCTTGATCCAGGCCCTCAACCGGCGTACGCCGTTCTTCAAATTCTTCCTGAAAAAAGAGCTGATCTGGGTGCCCTTCCTGGGCCTGGCCTGGTGGGCGCTGGATTACCCGTTCATGAAGCGCTACACCAAGGCATTCCTGGCCAAGCATCCGGAACTGGCGGGGCAGGATCTGAAGATCACCAAAGAGGCCTGTGAGCTGTTCAAGCGCCAGCCGGTGACGGTGGTCAATTATCTGGAAGGTACGCGGTTCAGCGAGGCCAAGCGCAAACAGCAGGGCTCACCTTTCACCCGCTTGCTCAAGCCCAAGGCAGGCGGTGTGGCATTCGTGCTGGCGGCGATGGGTGAACAACTGGATGCTGTGCTCGATGTGACGGTGGTCTACCCGCAAGATAGGATTCCAGGGTTCTGGGATTTGATTTGCGGATCGGTACCGAAGGTGATCATCGATATCCGCACCCGTGAGCTGGACCCGGCGCTGTGGCAAGGAGATTACGAGAATGATCCGGCATTTCGCCAGACCGTCCAGGACTGGGTCAACCAGCTCTGGGGCGAGAAGGATCAGCGCATTCAAAACCTTCTCAAATGAAAGTGTCAAAGACAGTAGGGCTGTTAAACCCTACTGTTTCAAAACTAAAGTTCAAGCCTGCGAGTTTATGCTATTGCAAAAAGTATCTCGTCATTGCTCAGGGCTGTTAGCAAAAAACGAATTGCTAAGAAGAGGCTTCAAACCCGAGCGCAAGTTTTCCGCTGCCTGCGAGATGTCGTCTACAGCAGCCCTAGCTTCCAGCAACGCCTTGTCTGCAGGCCGCTCTTTGGGCGGGGTGATTTCTTT
>NZ_JBYSZX010000004.1:105890-398964 GCF_058787615.1 Pseudomonas sp. FW305-3-2-15-C-LB1
TTAGCAGGCCGTCACTGCCCTTCACAAAGAATTTACCGCCTTCAGGGATCACTTTGTCTGCAGGCCACTCTTTGGCCGGGGTGATTTCTTTTGGCAGGCCACCACTGCCCTTCACAAAGAATTTACTGCCTTCGGGGAACCCTTTGTCTGCAGGCCACTCTTTGGGCGGGGTGATTTCTTTTAGCAGGCCGTCACTGCCCTTCACAAAGAATTTACCGCCTTCAGGGATCACTTTGTCTGCAGGCCACTCTTTGGCCCCGCCACTAAAAGAAGTCAGGAGTTGTTGAAACCCAGCCACCAAATTAGTGAGTGCCCGGTCAGGGACCGACCCATTAATCACCGCGTCCAAGTCATTTCGCAAGTTGTGCAGTAAGTTCGCGTTCAACCCCATATCATGCAAAAAATTGGGGGCAGTCAGCACAGGCTTGGTGCTCTGCAAGTTGGCGCCAATCTGGTTATATTGATTCTGAAGCGTTGTTTGCTGCGGATTAACAGATGTCATTAGTTCACCATTAATTCAGTCGATTTGCCCTTCAAACAGCACCGAAGTGATGCTGCGAAGGGTACAACTGCGTGGCACTCAGACTTCCTACCGTTCCTACCGCTTTACTACAACTCATTGCGCCGATAATCCAACTCATCATGAATAATGACGCAGAAATAATTACAGGAAATGCACTCCTTGGAGAAAGGGCGATTAACCGCCTGTACCCCAGGCCTTGGCCAGCTTGCCCAGCACCGAGCTGCTGGCACCCTGACCACCAAGGTATTGCAGGATCACCGGGGCAAACTGGCCGACCATGCCACTGTCCATGCCCAGGGCGCTGAACGCGGTGTTCAGGTCGTTGGTGTTCTTCACGTTACCCAGCAGGCCATCCAGGCCGCTGGTCTTGCTACCGCCAGCCTGGCCGAGCATCCCGCTCAAGGCCCCGAGGCTGCCCAACGCATTATTCCCCGACAGTTGGTCGAGGCCAGGCACACTATTGCCCAGTTGCGAATAGTCGTTGCCGCTCAATTTGTTCTTGGCCAGGCCCAGCATTGCGCCCGTACCGCCGACCGCTTGCTCGGGGGTGATGTTCAGTTGCGAGGTCAGGGCGCTCAGCAACCCGGCCGTCTCGGACGACGGCGCTGCTGCCGCTGCCTTGTTGTTACCACCCTGCATGCCGGAAATGGCATTGGCCGCGTCGCCAAGGCTGAACCCTGCGGCAAGCACCGGGCCGGCTGCCAGGGTCATCAGGCAGGAAAGGGCGAAACCGCGTGAAATCTTCATCGAAACAACCTCTGGGTGTAGGGGTGAAAGCAGGCGTTTGACTGGGTATCCGACGCATTGTTCCGGGCGGGCCGAGGAACCCAAGGGGAATACCAGAGTCCATGAAATGACTTCAACACAGCCAGGAATAGCCATATGAGCGCCACACGCCCCCAAGTGATTGAGCCAACGTCCCCATTCTGGAGCCGCCCACGTGTGTTTATCGGCGCCTGCATGGCCATCGTCGCCGGCCTCGGTGGCGCGCTCTACACCCAGGATAACGTCAAGTCCGCCGCCACCCTGGTGACCACGGCCCAGCAGCCGGCCGCTCAAATCATTGCGCACAAGGATTACCTCGAAGTTGAACCGATCGCCACGGCGGCCCCCGAGCCGGACCGCAGCCTGGAACTCTGGGCCATTCCAGAAGGCAGCGCGCCGGTTTCCCTGGGGCTGTTGCCGGAAGATGGCAAAGGCATTATCGGACTCAACCCACGCCAGCAGAAAAGCATCCGCAAGCCGGTGGAGTTGATGGTGAGCTCGGAGACCAAGGGTGGTTCCATCAGCAAACAGCCGACGGGGCCGACCGTCTACCAGGGCGCACTGGCCACACGCTGATTCCCCAAACACCACACACCCATGTGGGAGGGGGCTTGCTCCCGATAGCTGTAGTTCAGTCACAACTTTACTGACTGAGCCACCGCCATCGGAGCCCCCTCCCACATTGACATTCAGTGCCTGGGTGACTTGCTCGTGGCAAGGGATGGCGCTTTATAGTTCGGCCGTCGTCCACATGGCGACACGGGTTTGGCGACCCGGTGAATGGTGCAAAAGCTTCTGCTTTTTTGCAGGCCCTTTTGCGTCCGCAATAGCCGCTTTCATGGTGGCTGTGCGCGGGAGACCTTCGGGTCTGCCGGTTCCATTCCCGGCTCGCCAACCTGCGTACAGCTGCCACCCAATTCGTTTGGCGACGAATATATGTGTAGCCCACCTCTACTTGAATGGGTTCAAAACATGAACCGATACATGCCGCTCACCGGCCACGACAGCGCCACCCCATCCCTGCACACCGACACCCTCGTCCCCCAGGACTTCGACCTGCTATGCGCCATTCCGCTGTGCGACGGCTGCGATTTGCTCGATGTCATCAGCCGGCGATTGCAGGCTTAAAAAATTGCCGCAAAAAGGGCGATGCCCTGTCGCCCTTTCTGTACCTGCGTATGCTATTTCTGGCAGCTTCAAATATACCGACTCCCATATAAAACGAATTTCTCATACCGAATAATTATAAATTACTGTCATTTCTAACAGTACCCCACGCTAGCAAACCGTCTTAGCATTCAGACTTCACCTCACAATTCAATTAAGGATCAGATATGAATTATCAATTCGCCGTAGGGATGCTGGCTGCTTGTGTATTGGCCGGGGGCGCTCATGCAGCTGATATCGAGGACTGCCCGGCAACTAAAACCATTAAATCTGAAGCATTCCAAGAAACCATCCAAGGTAATAGCGTCGACGGTTTCAAATACACCGCCAAGAGCGGTGGTAAGGAGTGGACGGGCCAAACAGGTAACACTAAAGATGATTACCTGGCACCTGAATATGAACTCAAAGCAGAGACGTTCAATGTAGTGAATGGAAAGCAGCGCTGTGACTACGGAGGCAAAACGCTGATAAAAAATGGTGAAACTGCAGTTCCTAATCTAAGACTCACAGCACCGCAATAATTAATAAGGGCGACTTTGCGGTCGCCCTTCCCGCAACCCACAGGAGGCGGGTAATGAGAAGCTCACTGCTTGCAGGTATGTTGGCCACGATGGCCCTGGTGCACACTGTCGGTGCAGCGACCTCCACCTGTCCCTCGATCCAAGCCATCAAACAAACGGAGATGATCAATGGCGGTTACCGCTATGAGGCGTCACAACCTGATGGACGGGCCTGGATAGGTGAAAACCCGTTGGCTGCCGCTTCATACTTGAATGATTCGACCTTTCACGATGCCCGGTACGATGCAAATAACAAAACCGTCACCTGCACCTATAAGGGCCCCATGAATAACGACGCGAGCTTTTCGGTCACGCTCAAACCTGTGTCTGCCTGGAACCTTATCCCTCCTATTGGCGAGTGGAAAGGCACGTATTGCGAAGCCCTGGCAATTTCCAAGTGTTCATTTACGCATCAGTAAAAACGTCATCCGAATCATTCCGACCGTTCACGTTCACAAATCCTCAGCCAGCCGCCGACGTGCTTGCGGAACTGTAGGCCCGGCACGGCCCACCCAAGGCAGCCTTCTCACGATTTTCGACGCGAAGGTTCAGCCACAAACAAGGAACTGTGACGAGATGATCGGATTGATACCCAATATTTTTGCTGCCGCTACCGCACTCAACCTTCTCGATTTTCGCAGGCCACACCAGGCTTCGTCGGGCCAGGCCATCGACATCGGCCAATGCCCAGCCGTCAGCGACATCCACTCCAAACCCTACACGGACCCTGACCTGCCACCGCCCTACGGCGAAGGATATGAATACTCGGCCCACACCAGGGGCAGGACATGGAAGGGCCAGACAGCCGGAACAGATGACGATTATCTAGCCCCCAGGTACGCACTCAAGGCAGAGACCATCACCCAGACAGAGGGAAGGCTACGTTGTGACTATGGCGGAAAGACTGTCGTTGAAGAGGGTGTAACAGCCACTCCCTACCTGCGGCTCAACTCACAATAAATAATAAGGGCGACCCTGGGGTCGCCCTTATTATTTGCCCTGCTCTTTATGCCGCACTGAACAACTTATGCGGATCAATCACAAACTTCTTCGGCACGCCCGCATCGAACTCGCCATAGCCGCGCGGTGCGTCATCCAGGCTGATCACCTGCACACCGACGATTTCAGCAATGTTGATACGGTCCCACATGATCGCCTGCATCAGCTGGCGGTTGTACTTCATCACCGGCGTCTGCCCGGTGTGGAAGCTGTGGGATTTAGCCCAGCCCAGACCAAAGCGAATGCTCAGGCTGCCCATTTTTGCGGCGGCGTCCACGGCACCCGGATCTTCGGTGACGTACAGGCCAGGGATACCGATCTTGCCCGCCACGCGCACCACGCCCATCAGCGAGTTGAGTACGGTGGCCGGCGCTTCGGCCTTGACCCCTTCATGACCATGACCACGGGCTTCAAAGCCCACGGCATCGACGGCGCAGTCCACTTCCGGCTCGCCCAGCAGTGCGGCGATCTGTTCGTGCAACGGGGTGTCCTTGGACAGGTCGGCAATCTCGAAGCCCTGAGCCTTGGCGTGAGCCAGGCGGACCGGGTTGACGTCGCCGATGATCACCACTGCGGCGCCCAGCAGGCGGGCGGAGGCGGCAGCCGCCAGGCCCACAGGACCGGCACCCGCGATGTACACAGTGCTGCCCGGACCAACGCCGGCAGTGACGGCCCCGTGGTAGCCCGTCGGGAGAATGTCGGAGAGGCAGGTCAGGTCGCGGATCTTCTCCATGGCCTTGTCGCGATCCGGCAGTTTGAGCAGGTTGAAGTCGGCATACGGCACCAGCACGTATTCAGCCTGGCCGCCGGTCCAGTCGCCCATGTCAACATAGCCATAGGCGCCACCGGCACGGGCCGGGTTGACGGTCAGGCACACACCGGTGTGTTGCTCTTTGCACGAGCGGCAACGCCCGCACGCCACGTTGAAAGGCACCGAGACCAGATCGCCGATCTTCAGGTTCTCGACGTCGCTGCCCTTCTCGATCACTTCACCGGTAATTTCATGACCGAGCACCAGGCCGGTCTGGGCAGTGGTGCGGCCGCGCACCATGTGTTGGTCGGAGCCGCAGATGTTGGTGGAGACCACGCGCAGGATGACGCCATGCTCGATCTTCCTGCCACGGGGGTCCTGCATTTTGGGATAGTCGATTTTCTGTACTTCGACCTTGCCGTTGCCGAGATACACGACACCACGATTACCAGACATGCTTTCACCTCGCTGTTGTTTTTATGGAACTGCGTTGCCCGTTGGGTGGGCAGCGCGTTTAAGTGCTCGGGTACAGATGCTGTTCTTGCGTTGTTAGTGAGGGCCTCATCGGGGGCAAGCCCGCTCCCACATTCGACCGCATTCCAAAGGTGGGAGGGGGCTTGCCCCCGATGGCGTCAGTCAGAGCACCACCGTCCGATTGGCGTTCAAAAACACCCGCCGCTCAATGTGATACCCCACCGCCCGGGCCAACGTCAGCCCTTCGATATCCCGCCCCTTGGCAATCAAGTCCTCGGGATAGTGGCTGTGGTCCACCACCTCCACGCCCTGGGCGATGATCGGGCCTTCGTCCAGGTCGTTGTTGATGTAATGCGCCGTGGCGCCTACCAGCTTCACGCCCTTGTTATACGCCTGGTGATACGGCTTGGCGCCCTTGAACCCCGGCAGCAACGAGTGGTGAATGTTGATGGCCTTGCCATCGAGCTTGCGGCACAGCTCCGGCGACAGCACTTGCATGTAGCGCGCAAGGATCACCAATTCGGCGCCAGTGTCTTCCACCACCTGCCACACCTGACGCTCCTGGGACGGTTTGTCGTTGGGGTCGAGGGGGAAATGGTAGTAGGGAATCTGGTGCCAGTCGGCCAAGGGTTTCAGATCGGGGTGGTTGGACACCACCGCGACCACGTCCATCGACAGTTGGCCGATGCGCTGGCGATACAGCAGGTCGTTGAGGCAGTGATCGGCCTTGGATACCATGATCACCACTTTTGGCCGGTAGTTCGGCGCCGTCAGCTCGAAGATCATGCCGAAGGCTTCACCGCGGGTGGCCAGACCATCGCGGAACGCCTGTTCGTCAAAACCGTCGGGCTGGCGGAATTCCACGCGGATAAAGAACCGGCCCGAAAGCCGGTCATCGAACGAGTGGTGCTCGGTGACGTAGCAACCCTGCTCGAACAGGTAGCGGGTGACCGCGTCCACCGTGCCGAGCACGCTGGGGCAGTCGGCGGTCAAAATCCATGTATCGGGTGCGCGGCTCATGGCTCATTCCTCAGGCTTGGACGCTCAGGCCGAACTCGGCCGATGCATCCTGCAACCACAACCACCAGTAATCCGAGAAGCTGCGACGGATCACCAGCTCCCAGGTGTCTTCAGCCGTGTGGCGGATCACCAGTTGCGACTTGGCGAACACCGTGCCCACTGCCTTGCCCACCGGGAAGTTGCTGGGGTGCACGTCGTAGCTGGTGGACTTCATCAGCACATCGCGCACGTTCGGGCCGCTGAGTTCGAGGATCTGCTGACCGCCGCTGACATTGACGACCTGGATATGCAGGTCGCCCAGGGCGGCGCGCAGGTTTTGCTCGGCGGCGAATTCTTCACCGCTTGGCACGATCAGCAACCACTCATCCGGGCCGAGCCATTGCAGGCTGGTTTCGCCCTTGACGATCACTTGCAGCGCGCCGGGCAACTCGATGCCGATGGCTTTGTGCACGCCGGCGGCGAAAGCTGCGTCATGGCCGTCGCCACGAATCGTCAGATGGCCCAGGAGTTTCTTTTCACGCACGGTCACGCCGGCGTTCTTGCGGCCCTTGCCGACCAGGCTGGCGAGGTCGGCGTGGTGCAGCGACGACTCGGCCTTGGCGCCGGAGGTGGGGCGTTGTTGGTAAACATTGGCTGCTGTCATAAAGCACCTGTTCTGAATTCTGTTGTGAGGCTGCTGACCTCATCGGGGGCAAGCCCCCTACCACAGGGGAATGCATTTCAACTTGAGGGAGGGGCTTGGCCTGTCAGATGTTCTGGCGATCGCCTTTGGGGTCGAAGAACACCGAAGAAACAATCTCCGCCTCGATCACGCTGCCATCGGCCTGCGGTGAGAACACCCGCTCGCCGATACGCTTCAAGCCGCCCTTGACCACACCCAGCGCAAACGAATAGCCAAGGGAGTTGTGGGCGTAGCTGGAGGTGACGTGACCGACCATCTTCATCGGGATCGATTGCTTCGGATCAAACACCAGCTGCGCGCCTTCCGGCAGCCACACCTTCGGATCGACCGGCTTCAAGCCCACCAGTTGCTTGCGTTCTTCACGCACACAGTCTTCACGGTTCATGCCACGCCAGCCGATCCACGAGAACGGCTTGGTACGGCCCACGCACCACCCCATGTTGAGGTCATCCGGGGTCATCGAGCCGTCAGTGTCCTGGCCGACAATGATGAAGCCCTTCTCGGCCCGCAATACGTGCATGGTCTCGGTGCCGTACGGGGTCAGGTTGTACTTTTTGCCGGCGTCGACGATTTTTTCCAACACACCCATGGCGTAGTCGGCCTGCACGTTGACTTCGTACGACAGCTCACCGGTAAACGAAATGCGGAACACCCGCGCCGGTACGCCGCCGACCAGGCCTTCTTTCCAGGTCATGAACGGGAACCCGTCCTTGTCCAGGTCGATGTCGGTGACTTCCGCCAGCAGCTTGCGGCTGTTGGGGCCGGACAGGGTCATGGTCGCCCAGTGGTCGGTGACCGAGGTGAAATACACCTTGAGGTCTGGCCACTCGGTCTGTTGGTAGATTTCCAGCCATTGCAGCACACGGGCAGCGCCGCCGGTGGTGGTGGTCATCAGGAAGTGGTTGTCGGCGAGGCAGGCAGTCACGCCGTCGTCGAAGACCATGCCATCTTCCTTGCACATCAGGCCATAGCGCGCCTTGCCCACGTCGAGCTTGGTCCAGGCGTTGGTGTAGATGCGGTTGAGGAACTCCCGCGCGTCGGGGCCCTGGATGTCGATCTTGCCGAGGGTGGACGCATCCAGCAGGCCGACGCTGTCACGCACGGCCAGGCATTCGCGTTTGACGGCGGCGTGCAGGTCTTCACCGTTGCGCGGGAAATACCAAGGGCGCTTCCACTGGCCGACGTCTTCAAACTCGGCACCGTTCTTCACGTGCCAGGCGTGCAACGCGGTGTAGCGCACCGGTTCGAAGATGTGTCCACAGTGACGGCCCGCTACGGCGCCGAAAGTCACCGGCGTGTAGTTGGGACGGAACATGGTGGTGCCCATCTGCGGGATGGTCACGTTCAGCGAGCGGGCGGCAATGGCCAGGCCGTTGACGTTGCCCAGCTTGCCCTGGTCGGTGCCGAAGCCCAGCGCGGTGTAGCGCTTGACGTGCTCGACCGACTCGAAACCTTCGCGAGTGGCGAGTTCGATGGCGGCGGCGGTCACGTCGTTCTGCAGGTCGACGAATTGCTTCGGCGCCCGTGCAGTCGGCTTGTCGTGCGGTACTTGGTAAACCGCCAAAGTCGGCTCTTCCAGGCGGCTCAGCGCTTTGGGCAAGGTGCCTTCCACCGGCGCGAAACCGGCTTCGCTGGCCGCGCGCACGCCGCCTTCAAAACCATCCGCCAGGGAGTCGCCAAGGCCGTAGACCCCGTTGATCCCACCGACACACACGCGTTTCTGCGGCGCTTCGCCGGGTACAAACCCGAGGATATCTTCACGCCAGGTCGGCTTGCCGCCCAGGTGCGAAGCCAGGTGAACTACCGGGCTGTAGCCGCCGGAGCTGGCTACCAGGTCGCACTCCAGCCATTCGCCTGGGCTGGTGACTTTATGCGCTTTCACATCGATCGCGGCCACGCGGGCGGCTGTCACGTGCTTGCTGCCACGGGCTTCGATCACGGCGCTGCCGGTGAGGATACGAATGCCTTTGGCGCGGGCTTCTTCCACCAGCGCACCGCGTGGGTTGTGGCGAACATCGGCCACGGCCACCACGTGCAGGCCGGCATCGAGCCAGTCCAGGGCAACGCGGTAGGCGTGGTCGTTGTTGGTCGACAGCACCAGCTTCTTGCCCGGTGCCACGCCGTAGCGACGCACGTAGGTGGAGACCGCACCGGCCAGCATGTTGCCCGGCACGTCGTTGTTGCCGTACACCAGCGGACGCTCGCACGCGCCGGTCGCCAGCACCACGCGCTTGGCACGCACACGGTGGATACGCTGACGCACCACGCCAATCGGCGCACGGTCACCGAGGTGATCGGTGAGGCGCTCGTGAATGGTCAGGAAGTTATGGTCGTGGTAGCCATTGACGGTGGCGCGGGGCAACAGCACCACGTCCGGCAGGGCCTTGAGTTCAGCGATGACGCTGGCAACCCATTCCGCAGCCGGCTTGCCGTCGAGGCTTTCACGCGAATCCAGCAGCGAACCACCGAACTCTTCCTGCTCGTCGGCGAGGATCACGCGGGCACCGCTGCGGGCGGCGGCCAGTGCGGCAGCCAGGCCCGCAGGGCCGGCGCCGACGACCAGCACGTCACAGTGACGGTTGAAGTTGTCGTAGGTGTCCGGGTCATTCTCGGTCGGCGAGCGGCCGAGGCCGGCGGCCTTACGAATGTACTTCTCGTAGGTCATCCAGAACGATTGCGGGTACATGAAGGTTTTGTAGTAGAAACCCGGAGGCATCAGCTTGCCGCCGACCTTGCCGAGGATGCCCATCACGTCATTGTTGACGTTCGGCCAGCCGTTGGTGCTGGTGGCGACCAGGCCTTGGTACAACGCCTGTTGCGTGGCGCGCACGTTGGGAATCTGGGTGGCTTCGGTGGCACCGATCTGCAGCACCGCGTTCGGCTCTTCGGCGCCGGCGGCAAAGATGCCGCGAGGGCGCGAGTACTTGAAGCTGCGGCCGATGATGTCGACGCCGTTGGCCAGCAGGGCTGCGGCCAATGTGTCGCCTTCAAAGCCTTTGTAGGTCTGGCCGTTGAAAGTAAACGTCAGGACTTTATTACGGTCGATCCGGCCACCGTTGGACAGGCGATTGGTCTGGCTCATACCTTCTCTCCAGAGGCCTTGGCGGTGAATTGTGGCTTCTCACCGATCTTGTAGGTTTCAAGAATTTCGTAGGTCAGGGTGTCGCGGGTCGCGTTGAAGTACTGGCGGCAACCGGCAGCGTGGATCCACAGTTCGTGGTGCAGGCCGCGCGGGTTGTCGCGGAAGAACATATAGTCGCCCCACTCTTCATCGGTGCAGGCATTCGGGTCCAGCGGGCGCGGAATATGCGCCTGGCCGGATGCGTGGAATTCCTCTTCGGAGCGCAGTTCGCCACAGTGAGGACAGAAGATATGCAACATAGGGAATTTCTCCTGTTAGTGGGCGACGGCCGCAGCGCCGTGTTCGTCGATCAACGCACCGTTGTGGAAACGGTCGATGGAAAAAGGTGCCGCCAATGGGTGCATTTCACCCTTGGCCAGGCTGGCGGCAAACACGTTGCCTGAGCCCGGCGTGGCCTTGAAGCCACCGGTGCCCCAACCGCAGTTGAAGAACATGTTCGGCACCGGAGTCTTGGAGATGATCGGGCACGCATCCGGCGTGGTGTCGACGATGCCGCCCCACTGACGGTTCATGCGCACGCGGGACAGCACCGGGAACATCTCGACGATGGCCTGGATGGTGTGTTCGATCACCGGGTACGAGCCGCGCTGGCCGTAGCCGTTGTAGCCGTCGATACCGGCGCCGATCACCAGGTCGCCTTTGTCGGACTGGCTGATGTAGCCGTGTACGGCGTTGGACATGATCACGCTATCGATAATCGGCTTGATCGGCTCCGACACCAGCGCCTGCAGCGGGTGGGATTCGATGGGCAGGCGGAACCCGGCGAGCGAAGCCATGTGCCCGGAATTACCGGCAGTGACTACACCGACGCGCTTGGCGCCGATGAAGCCCTTGTTGGTTTCCACGCCGATGCACACGCCGTTTTCCTTGCGAAAGCCGATCACTTCGGTCTGCTGGATCAGGTCCACGCCAAGGGCGTCGGCGGCACGGGCAAAGCCCCAGGCCACGGCATCGTGACGGGCCACGCCGCCGCGCCGTTGCACGGTGGCGCCGAGCACCGGGTAGCGGGTGTTTTTCGAGCAGTCGAGGTATGGGATCTCGTCGGCCACTTGCTTGGCATTGAGCAATTCGCCGTCCACGCCATTGAGGCGGTTGGCGCTCACACGGCGCTCGGAATCACGGATGTCCTGCAAGGTGTGGCACAGGTTGTACACGCCACGCTGGGAGAACATCACGTTGTAGTTCAGGTCCTGGGACAGGCCTTCCCACAGTTTCATCGCGTGTTCGTACAGGTGCGCCGACTCGTCCCACAGGTAGTTGGAGCGCACGATGGTGGTGTTGCGCGCGGTGTTACCGCCGCCCAGCCAGCCTTTCTCGACCACGGCCACGTTGGTGATGCCGTGTTCTTTGGCCAGGTAGTAGGCGGTTGCCAGACCATGCCCGCCGCCGCCGACGATGACCACGTCGTAGACTTTCTTGGGGGTCGGCGTGCGCCACATCTTCTGCCAGTTTTCGTGGTGGCTGAGGGAGTGCTTGAAGAGGCCGAAGCCCGAGTAGCGTTGCATAGTCATTACTCCAAAACCGCGCTCAGCGATAAACCGGGAAATCAGCGCACAGGGCAGACACGTGCTTGGCCACGTTGGCCTCGACGTCGGCGTCGCCGAGGTTGTCGAGGATGTCGCAGATCCAGCCGGCCAGTTCGATGCACTGCGGCACTTTGAAACCACGCGTGGTCACCGCCGGGGTGCCGATGCGCAGGCCCGAGGTCACGAACGGCGACTGCGGGTCATTCGGCACGGCGTTCTTGTTGACGGTGATGTGGGCGCGACCGAGGGCGGCGTCCGCCTCTTTGCCGGTGAGGCCCTGACGGATCAGGCTGACCAGGAACAGGTGGTTATCGGTGCCGCCGGACACTACATCGTAGCCGCGTTTGATAAACACGCTGGCCATGGCCTGAGCGTTGTCGATCACTTGCTGCTGGTAAGCCTTGAAGCCTGGCTCCAGCGCCTCCTTGAAGCACACGGCCTTGCCGGCGATGACGTGCATCAGCGGGCCGCCCTGGGCGCCGGGGAATACGGCGGCGTTGAGTTTCTTTTCGATCTCTTCATTGGACCTGGCCAGGATCAGGCCGCCACGAGGACCGCGCAGGGTCTTGTGGGTGGTGGTGGTGACCACGTCGGCGTAGGGCAGCGGGTTCGGGTACAGGCCGGCGGCAACCAGGCCGGCGACGTGGGCCATGTCGACGAACAGCAGCGCCCCCACTTTGTCCGCGATCTGACGGAAGCGTGGGAAATCCAGGGTCTTGGAGTAGGCGGAGAAACCGGCCACGACCATTTTCGGCTTGTGCTCCACCGCCAGGCGCTCGACTTCGTCGTAATCGATCAGGCCGGTGTCGGTGTTGATCCCGTATTGCACCGCGTTGTACAGCTTGCCCGAGGACGACACCTTGGCGCCGTGGGTCAGGTGACCGCCGTGGGCCAGGCTCATGCCCAGGATGGTGTCGCCGGCGTTCAGCAGGGCCAGGTACACGGCGCTGTTGGCGGACGAACCGGAGTGTGGCTGCACGTTGGCGTAATCGGCGCCGAACAGCTGCTTGGCGCGCTCGATGGCCAGGGCTTCAACTTTGTCCACATGCTCGCAGCCACCGTAGTAGCGCTTGCCTGGGTAGCCTTCGGCGTATTTGTTGGTGAGGCCGCTGCCTTGGGCTTGCATCACGCGTTTGCTGGTGTAGTTCTCTGACGCGATCAACTCGATATGATCTTCCTGGCGCTGCTCCTCGGCATTCATGGCCGCCAGCAGTGCGTCGTCATATCCCTGGATCTGGTCTTGTTTGCTGAACATCGCGTCTCTCCCAGCCTTTCGTATTGTTGAGGCCCGTGCAGGGCCCTTTGATGCGATGGTAGGGCTGGCGCAGACAGGTCAAATGCCTGCGCACGCCATGCAAAGGTGCGTTTACGACATGGGTTGCTGGTCGACCTCGTTTTCAACGTACACGAAGAGGCAGGCACCTGCCCGGCAGAAAGTTTTTATATACAAAAAACCTACTGAAAGAGGCTTCTTACAAAAACCACTAACAGGCAAACATTAAAATAAACTTTGAAAATACCCAACCAAATAACCACTTACAAAACATCTTTTGCATTTCACCCTACATGAGAACTTAATTGCTCGCCGAGCAATACCTCGACTCGCGCAACAATCCGGCAACGCTATCTTGAAACTGACTTTTAAACCGCAGGAGAACAAACATGGCTTTAATTGATCAAGTCAAAGATATTTGCACCCGATTGGCCCCTGGTGGCTGGCATAACTTACTGCTTCATCACGGCCTTAACATCCTTGCACCGTCCTTGCAAGACGAACTTCGTAACATCTTAAAGGTGGATCGAACACTCGCCGGCTTTGAAGACTTCGCGTTAAGCGGAGTACGCGGCATTGAACCCGGCAACCCAGCACTCAGTTTGCTGTTTCACGCACTGGCCAACGCTAACGTAACAGTGGATGCGAAAGGTAATCCACTTCAGATTTACCCTACGGCTGCCGAGTTGGAAACGGTCATGAACTATGTTTACGGCAGCCAACCACCCAGCCTCCAGCAATTAAAAGAACGCGCCAATGGTGCGCCCATGGCTGTGGTCGTCTTTGCTAATGAGTACCGACCGGCACCTGATACAGTTCACAAAGAACAGGCCGATATGTGTTTTTCACGAACCGGCATATCACGCGTTGGCACCGCTGAACCTTTGTACGATGCGCAAAGTAGGGGGTTCCTACCTTTTGTTGCAGATGACAACCACGCCATTCGTGTCTTGCCTGCTCGATACGCCGCCTACATCGCCATCCAACGCAAGGGAGACGCCACAACTTTCGGCCCTATGCGCGTGCGCGAAGAGGACGAAACCCACGATTTTTGGGTACCCCTGCACAAACTGTTCAACGGCACCGAGTGCATTGCAGGTCTGAGCCTTGACGTCCAACTGACAGCGATGCACAAAAACGAGAAAATACGCCGCCTACACTTAATGTTGGGCGCCGGGTCGGGCTGGGAAGAACCAGACATCAGTCAACCACCTTTTGTCATAACCGAAGGGCTCGGCAACTGGCTTTGCGAACAGGAATTCGGCGCGGGGCTCATGGCAGCCTCGCCACGCAGATTTCTGGTTGAGGCGGCGCAATACAAAGGTAAACCGTTGACCTTCAACGTACCAAAATCGCCAAGGCTGTTAGCATCCACCTTGATCGGGCCCGAAAACGCTCCGGAATATGTGCACATTCGCCATAAAGTTGACGACGCCGGCAACCTTGTTAACTTCAACCAACAGCCAGGCATCCTCAGTGAGCTGGAAAAAGGCGACTTCCGAGCCCTGCATTACCTGGACTTTACCGCAGACGGCTGGATTCAAGCTCAGTGCCCAGCGCTGGACACCGCTTTTCCAACTCGCATACCCGCCTACTCTTTGCTGTGCGCTCCCGACTTCTACCCTCTGTGTAATCAGCGGCATCTGAGCGAGTGGCTGGAGACCCTGAGTCCGGACATTCAAAAAACCGTGTTTCAGACGCCCCCTGAATGCCTGTCCGATTCTCGCTATGCGGCCAATATCCAGTCTTTTCCCACCCTCTTTTCCAGCACTGATGTCAGCGTAACTGCGATTGTGGGTCACCATGGGTCAACTGTTGGGCAGTCGACTGCGGCAAAACCTGATACAGCGTCGGCAAAACGTGCCTCATGCCTTCCAGATGCCGCAGCGGGAGTCTTTGCTCCTGGCTGGGATGTCGGTGCTGTCGAATACGAGAGTAGCTCGGGGGCCGTGCCGCACCTCGCAGCCTACAGGCTAGGCAGCCCTTTTCCAGAGGACGCAAAACTGTGTGCCGCGCTCAGTTCATTTTGGCCGGCAGTCGCTCCTGACGCCGCTCAATCCTTTGAACCCGACGCCGGAGCGGGCCCGACGATTAAACCGATGCTCGATCAGGAAATTGGCATAACTTCCGGTTTTTCTTGGGACGGCATCCCCGCACCACACAGTATTATTACCAACAACGTGACACAAATTGCTTATCACAGTTATCGCTATGGTGATTATACGGAAAGCGCTCTGGAAGGTAAGTTCTCACTCGCCCTGACCGGCAAGATTGATACATTGGAATACCAAAGACGTATTGATGCATTCCGACGCGTCAAACTTGCACTCGGCTCCCTGCATGAAAAATGGTTTATACGCTCGTTCAAAACTATAACTTCCGACGATTTAAGAGAGCTCGATTCCCCTCTAAATTCAAACGTCACCCTTGATACCACAGCATATCGATTCGAACTCTATCGCTATGAACCAAGCGCCTCTCCACATTTCAATAAAACCCTAATCAAAGTCATAGAAACTTCAAATTATCTCGTCTGGCCACATGTGATCTTTCACCAATCAGGCACGCGTCCATGGCAACCCGTTTAACCACAGCTAAAGTCCGACACGATGAATGACTACGATGTCGTCATAATAGGCGCTGGCCCGGCAGGATGCGCGGCGGCTATTGCTTGCGCTCAACATGGCCTGAGGGTGGCCATTGTTGAGCGCCTTTCATTTCCTCGCGAACGTCCTGGCGAAACACTGCATCCTGGCATTGAGCCTCTTCTTAAGCAGCTAGGCGTGATGAACCAAGTGCAGGCGGGCAAATTCATCAGGCCTTTTGGAAACTGGGTAACCTGGGATAAGGAGCGCAACTTTACTCCCTTCGGAAATGATGCCGATGGCGCTTGGTCAGGGTTTCAAATACCCAGGTCCATATTGGATGGCTTTTTATTGGCGAAGGCAATCGCGCTGGGGGTCCATGCCCTGCAGCCTTGCCATGCAAAAAAGGTACTCCTGGAAAACGGTCGCGTCATGGGCGTACAAACCCTTACCGGGACTCTGTCTTGCCGCCAGCTTGTGGATGCCAGCGGCGCTCATGGCTGGCTCACACGTCAGCTCGGGCTGGGATCACGTTGCTACTCACCGCCACTTACGGCCCTGTATGGCTATACGAGCGGAACCATCGACGAAAGTGCACTGGGTATTTTCGCCGATCGGCTGGGGTGGTATTGGACCGCACACGTAGGACGAAAGCTGTATCACTGGACACGCCTCTATTTTGAGCACGATCAGATCTGCAAGGCATCTGCTGTTCCATCCTCCTTCGAACACCTGACCCGCGTGGGGAAAATGCAGGGTGCCGATGTTACTTGGAGAATCTGCGATCAATCGGCAGGCAGTGGCTACTTCATCGTGGGAGACGCCAGCGCGGTGATAGATCCGGGCGCCTCTCATGGGGTTCTTAAAGCACTAATGTCAGGAATGATGGCCGCCCAGGCTGTCGTCGAAGGATGTGCCAACCCAACGAATCAACAGGTTATTTCCCTGCAGTACCAACGATGGATACGGGACTGGTTCGAGAGCGATGTAAAAAGAATGCGTGAACTGTATCGTGCCCATCCGTTCCCTCCTCCGTGGCTTGAAAAGCCATAGCCAATACGGCCCTTGCGCGGTCAAGCAATCAGCTGTCGAACGGCAAGCAACACTATAAAATGCGCAGGGTAAAGGCTATACGCCCAGCGCCGCATGGCGGGTGGCGCGGCGTTTTTGGCATGTCGCAGCAGGACCAAGCCGAGCAGTGGCGCGATCATGCACACCGTCAGTCCCGACAGCGCCAAAAACGTACCGCTGTTGAGCAGGGCCTGCCATTGATTGGCTGCTACGCAGATCGCGCCCGGCAAGACGCTGAAATACCAGGGGCGACTGAAGACCAGCAACATCGCCAACGGCAGTAATACACCGAAAAAGCCGAACATCAAGTGCGCGGAAAAAACGGTCGCAATCGTGATGGCGATCAACGCCAATCCTCGATCAAAAAACGTCTTCTGCTGCCATCCTCTGGCAACCAGCAAACCCAGCGCCAGGGTTGGCAACACATTCAATGTATCGGCATCGTCGATAAACATCCGGTACGGCACTTCGCTGATCACACTGAACAGCAGTAGCCATCCCAGGTAACGCCACTGGCGCGTCACCGGCGTGCCTGCGACCCGATGCAGGTTGGCCGCAATTGCCAGGCAAAACCACGGAAACGCCAGGCGCCCCGGCACATACAGGCCATCCAGGCTTAAACCGACATAGCGCAGGTGGTCCAGCACCATACTCAACAGCGCCAGCCACTTGAGCAGATCCAGAGCGCCATCGCGGACACGTCCGACAGGCATCGTTCCAGTACCGTGCATAATTCCCCAGTGACTTTGCATTTACAGTGCGTGCGCACCCGCGACAATCTTGGTTACAGTGCGCACCAACATCGACCACAGGAATGGGCCATGACCGACAAGAGCCAACAATTCGCCAGTGACAACTATTCCGGCATCTGCCCGGAAGCCTGGGCCGCCATGGAACAAGCCAACCAGGGTCATCAACGCGCCTATGGCGATGATGAATGGACCCACCGCGCCGCCGACGGTTTCCGCAACTTGTTCGAAACCGACTGCGAAGTGTTCTTCGCCTTCAACGGTACTGCCGCCAACTCGCTTGCGCTGTCTTCGCTGTGCCAGAGCTACCATAGCGTGATTTGCTCGGAAACCGCCCACGTCGAAACCGACGAATGCGGCGCGCCGGAGTTTTTCTCCAACGGCTCCAAGCTGCTCACCGCCCGCACCGAAAACGGCAAGTTGACCCCGGAGTCGATCCGCGAGATCGCCCTCAAGCGCCAGGACATCCACTACCCCAAGCCACGCGTGGTCACCCTGACCCAAGCCACGGAAGTCGGCAGCGTGTACACCCCGGAAGAAATCCGCGCCATCAGCGCCACCTGCAAAGAGCTGGGCCTGAACCTGCACATGGACGGCGCACGCTTCTCCAACGCCTGCGCGTTCCTCGGCTGCTCGCCCGCCGACCTGACCTGGAAAGCCGGTGTGGACGTGCTGTGCTTTGGCGGCACCAAGAACGGCATGGCCGTGGGCGAAGCGATCCTGTTCTTCAACCACAAGCTGGCCGAAGACTTCGACTACCGCTGCAAACAGGCCGGGCAGCTGGCGTCGAAAATGCGCTTTCTTTCGGCCCCGTGGGTAGGTCTGTTGGAAAACGACGCCTGGCTCAAACACGCACGCCATGCCAACCACTGCGCGCAGCTGCTGAGCAGCCTGGTGGCGGATATTCCCGGTGTGGAGTTGATGTTCCCGGTGCAGGCCAACGGCGTGTTCCTGCAACTCTCGGAGCCGGCCATCGCAGCGCTGACGGCCAAGGGCTGGCGTTTCTATACCTTCATCGGCAAAGGCGGCGCGCGTTTTATGTGTGCGTGGGATACCGAGGAAGAGCGTGTAAGAGAATTGGCGGCGGATATTCGGAAAGTGATGGGGGCCTGAGACTACGGGCCTTCCAGCCCGTTTTCAGAGACTGTTTGTACGTATTTCTGACAGTATCTATCTAGCCCCTGCCCTGGATAAGATCTCGTCACCCCGAACCAATGGACGCGTTGTTTCGGGGCTGACTGCCTGCCGAATAGTCGGCTGGAAATGGATATCCCACAGAGGGCAACATCATGGAAATTCAATGCTACACGACTGCTTCTCAGCTTCAATCCGACACCAACGCCACCCTCGTCGGCCTGGACGACCTGAGGAAACTGGCGAACGTTGGTGACGCTATCATCGAGCCTTCAAGGCACTTTACCGTCACGGGTAAAGAGTTCGAAATGACAGCATCGGGTGCGTATCTCATCAACCTGTTTGTGCGTTAAGCACTGACTGTGGGAGGGGGTTCTACACCCCTCCCACATTTAGAGCGGCTTCGTTAGTCAGAACTCGATACGCACATCACCCTTCGGCACGCTGCAGCACGACAGGATGTAACCCTCGGCTTCATCTTCCTCGGTAATCCCGCCGTTGTGGTCCATCTCGACCTCGCCACCCAGCTTCATCACCTTGCACGTACCACAGATGCCCATGCCGCAGGCTTTCGGGATCAGCAATCCAAGCTTCGCAGCAGCGGCGTGGACAGTTTCGCCAGGGGCCACGCGAATACTTTTGCCCGACGCAATGAACTCCACCTGATGCAGATCCGCCAAGTCGATTTCCGGCGCGTCGGCGGCCTGTTCGGCTTGTTCTACCGCATCCGCACGGGCCTCCGGCGGCGTGGCGCCAAAGGACTCCTCGTGATACCGCGTCATGTCGAAACCCGCCACTTCCAGCAGGCGCTTCACCGCATTCATATACGGTGTAGGCCCGCAACAGAACACTTCGCGCTCGAGGAAGTCCGGCACCATCAGTTCGAGCATCTTGTGGTTCAGGTAACCGCGATAACCGGCCCATGGCTCGCCCAGCCCATGCTTCTCGCAAATCAGGTGCAGGCTGAAGTTGTCGATCCGCGACGCCATGTGCTCCAGCTCGCGGTGGTAGATGATGTCTTTCGGCGAGCGGGCGCTGTGGATAAACGTCATGTCGACGTTGGCGTTGGTGTCGTAGAACCAACGGGCCATGGACATCACCGGCGTGATGCCGACGCCGCCGCTGAGGTACAGCACCTTCGGGCTCGGATAGTCGATGGCATTGAACAGGCCTACCGGCCCGTGCACCGCCAGTTCCTGGCCCTCGTGCAACGTGTCGTGCAGCCAGTTGGAAACCTTGCCGCCCGGCACGCGCTTGATGGTCACCGAGAAGCTGTACGGCACCGACGGCGAGCTGGAAATGGTGTAGGAACGCATGATCGGCTGGCCTTCGATCTCCAGTTCCAGGGTGACGAATTGCCCTGGCTTGAAGAAGAACAGGATCGGCTGATCAGCCATGAAGCAGAAGGTGCGTACGTCCCAGGTTTCCTGGATGACTTTGACGCACCGGACAATGTGCCGACCATTGGCCCAGGTCTGGGTGGTTACCGGATTCAGGAAATTATTGGACATGTTGTTCTCCACCGCCGACGTCGGCCTTATGGTGGCGATTCTGCGTAACGCCGGAACCGCCCATTTACCTATCTGCGACATTCACATACTTATCGCGACCAGCCCCCAACGACCTAGGGTTGCGCGTCGGGAACAGATTGGGCCATGTCGCCCATGGATAAGGTTCTGACGTTGCGCGGCCCCACACTCGCTCCCAACAACGACGCTTTCTTTATGCCTTGCGTAGTACAACCGTAGCCACTATTCGCCGGCCACACAGAATGGCCATGAGGACACACACGATGGACGTCACCGCAACCTTAAGCTTGGGCGATCCGCTGGAACCCGCACGCAAGGCCACCGCGCAGATGCTGCAAGAGCGCGAGCGCACTTTCTCGCTGCCACAGCCGTTCTACTCTGATGAGCGGCTGTTTGATATCGACATGCAGGAGATCTTCCAGAAAGAGTGGTTGATCGCCGGCATGACCTGCGAGATCCCCACCAAGGGCAACTACCTGACCCTGCAAGTGGGCAAGAACCCGATCATCGTGATCCGTGGCGCCGAAGGCGTGGTGCACGCGTTCCACAACGTGTGCCGCCACCGTGGCTCGCGCTTGTGCACCAGCGACAAGGGCAAGGTCGCCAAACTCGTGTGCCACTACCACCAGTGGACCTACGAGCTGGACGGCCGCCTGCTGTTCGCCGGCACCGAGATGGGCGCCGACTTTGACATGAAGCAGTACGGCCTCAAGCCAGTGAACGTGAAGACCGCCGGCGGCTACATCTTCATCAGCCTGGCCGAGAACCCGCCAGCCATCGACGACTTCCTGTCGACGCTGAACCACTACATGGAACCCTACGACATGGAGAACACCAAGGTGGCGGTGCAAACCACCTTGATGGAAAAAGCCAACTGGAAGCTGGTGCTGGAAAACAACCGCGAGTGCTACCACTGCAACGCGTCGCACCCGGAACTGCTGAAAACCCTGCTGGAATGGGACGACGTCACCGATCCGCGCGCCGACCAGGCGTTCAAGGACCATGTAGCCGCCTCCGCCGCCGCCTGGGATGCCGAGAAGATCCCTTACGCCCACGCCAGCTTCGGCTTGCGTAACCGTATCGTGCGCATGCCGCTGCTCAAAGGCACCGTGTCGATGACCATGGACGGCAAGCAGGGCTGCGCCAAACTCATGGGCCGCATCAAGAACCCGGACCTGGGCTCGATGCGCATCCTGCACCTGCCCCACTCCTGGAACCACTGCATGGGCGACCACATCATCGTGTTCACTGTGTGGCCGATCAGCGCCCAGGAAACCATGGTCACCACCAAGTGGCTGGTGCACAAAGACGCCGTGGAAGGTGTTGACTACGATGTGGCACGCATGCGCGAAGTGTGGGACGCCACCAACGACCAGGATCGTCGCCTGGCCGAAGAGAACCAGCGCGGGATCAACTCCACCGCTTACCAGCCTGGCCCGTACTCCAAGACCTATGAGTTCGGCGTGGTGAACTTCGTGGACTGGTATAGCGAGCGCATGCTGCACAACCTTGGGGCCGCTCCGGCGCCCTACCTCAAGGGTGTTGCCGCTCACGAATGACACGTTGGTCCGGGGGGCTGAATTGTGCAAAAAACATTCAACCCCCTGCTTCCCCTTGTTTCCCCTGCCCTCCAGACTTTGCCCAACAACTTATCCACAGAGCCACCCACAGCAATTGTGGACAAGCGCCGCACCAGCCTGAAATTAAGTGAATAAAATCCGTGACTTATTCAAACCAGTGAGTCTGGCCCGGCTTTGTTCGTTTTTTGAACAACCTACTGAAAGCCATGATTTACGTGGCTTGTAGCAGTACACGAACACCTTATCCACAGATGCACCAACAGACTTTGGGGGCAACTCCGATCACGCTGTGGAAAACCACCTCAAAGCTTCACGAATCTAGGCTTTCAGGCGTCTCAGCTGAGAAACCGCTTACATCGATCAGATTTTGATCAACTCCATGCAGGCCTTTATTAATAAGGTCCTCAGCCGAGAGCGAACACGTTATCCACAGAAGCACCAACAGACTATGGGGGCAAGTCGGTTCAGCGAAATACACCGACGCAGCGAAAAACCCCATCAAAAACCTTCAGTTAGCTTGGTTATTTTTCGTACATGGGACTCTAGGGCTTGATTCATAAGGGGTGTGGACAACCGCGAACAGGTTATCCACAGACAGGTCAACAGGGATTGTGGGTAAACACAGTCCCTGTTCACGTTCAGCGAACCACACCTTCCTCAACCAATAGCTTGAGGATCGCCTGGGCGCCCTCTTCCGGGCTCACACCCTTGAGCACTTGCCCACCGCCACCACTGGCCTTGGCCGTGGCGGCTTTCATCCGGTCAGCGCCGCTCTTGGCCTTGATCACCTTGAGACGCTTGGGCCGTGGCTTGGCCGGCTGCAACACCGCCGCATGGAACAGCTCATCCTCTTCAATCTGGACTTCATGGGCCGCCAACTCACCGCGTTGCGCCGGGCCGTAGGCGCTTTGCCGTGGCTTGGGCGCAGCGTTATCCACCGTCGCCAGGAACGGCAGGCGCACCTTCAAGCGCCGCCGCTGACCACGGGGCAAGGCTTGCAGCACATGGGCCACACCGCCGTCGATGGACTCCACCTGCGCCAGCCCCACGATCAGCGGCCAACCCAGTTGCTCGGCCAGCAGGAACGGCAGCATGCCCGAGCCTTCACCGGTTTCGGCCTGGCTGCCGGCGAGCACCACTTGGGCACCCGCATCGCGCAGGTACTCGCTGAGCACCGGCAACGCATCGCTACCCGCCGGTTGCTCCAGCACATGCAATTGCGGCAGGCCCATGCCCAGGTAGCTGCGCAGGGTCGGTTCGGCGATGTTGCCGGCGTGCAGCACCTGCAACTTATCCCCAGCCATTTGCAGGCCCAGCTCCACGGCTCGCGCATCCTGCTCGGCACGGCGCGGGCGCCCGGAAGTCGGGTGGGCGCCGATGGACACCAGGCTGATTACATTCGTCGTCATGGTCGTATCCTCATGCTGCATCGCGCTTGGCGCCATTGCGGTAGGCTTCGACCGCCGCGATCAAGGCTTGCAGTATTGCGGCGCTTTCGCCGATCACCGACAGGTCGGCCCGCTTGATCATGTCGCAGCCCGGGTCGAGGTTGATCGCCACCACTTTGTCGCAGGCGCCGATGCCTTGCAGGTGCTGGATCGCACCGGAAATACCCACGGCCACGTAGACCCGCGCCGTGACCCAGGTGCCGCTGGCACCGACCTGGCGATCACGCGCCATGAAGCCATCGTCCACCGCCACCCGCGAGGCGCCTTCGGTGGCGCCCAGGGCGGCGGCGGTCTGGTGGAACAGCGCCCAGTCCTTCACGCCGTTGCCGCCGGAGAAAATGAATTCCGCTTCGGCCATGGGAATCGCCGCCGGGTCCACCGCCACCGCGCCGAGGTCTTCGATGCGTGGCAGGCTGCGCGCCAGGGCTGTGGATAACTCCACTGGCAGCACTTCGTGACGGGTTTCGCTGACCGGATCGGCACATTCGGCAGCCGCCAGGACCAGGCGCGGCAGTGGCCGGGCCAAGTCTTCCTGGCCGGCACCGGCGCGGCCGATGCACTCGTCGCCCTTGATCTGCCACACCCGCGTGGCCGGGCGCTCCTTGAGGCTGGCGGCAAAGCGTCGACCCAACTCGCCACCGCCGCTGCGGCTGTCCGGCAGCAGCCAGTGTCGCGGGTTGAACTGGTTATCCACAGCCCGCAGGCCCTGGACGCGTTGCTCCGGTGAATAACCGTCGAATGCGTGGCCCTCCAGCACCAGCAAACGGTCGACACCCGCCGTGGCAAACGCACTTTCCTTGTGCTCACCAAACACCACCGCCAGCACCGCGCCGTCGCTGCCGGCCAGTTGTCGCGCCAGGCCAAGCAGGTCGCGATCGTGGCTGCTCAAGCGGCCGCCAACCATGTCCGGTACCACGTTGATGTAGAACGCGGGGGCGGCAATCTGATGCAGCGGCAATTGCACTTCTACCGCCGCCGTACGCTTGGCCGAGCCGCCCTGCTGCGCGCCGCTGCGGTCGATACGCTTGATGCCATTGGGGCCGATAAAACCGACGCCGTGCACGTTCTTGCGGATGACGCCATTGGGCCCCATCCAACTGTGCTGCACCGGTTGCATCGCCGCATGCAGCGGGTGCAGGCGGTTGCGGGCGATCCACTCGGCGCGTGGGTCGCGGCGGATAATGTCGCTCATCAGTGCACCTCCGCAGGTTCACGCTTCAATGGGGCTTTGGCAGGCGCGGCGTCTTCAAGCAGCGCGTCGGCCACCAGCTCGGCAATGTCCTTGATCAAGGGTCTTGGTTCTACAACGCCCTCAAGCATCGCCGTGCACTGTGGACAACCCACCGCCACCAGCTCGGCACCGGTTTCGCGGATGTCTTCCATGCGCATGTCCGGGATACGTTGCTTACCGGGGATGTCAGTGATTGGCGCACCGCCGCCGCCACCGCAGCAGCGTGAACGGAACCCCGAGCGTTGCATTTCCTTGACCTCAATCCCCAATGCACGCAGCACTTGGCGTGGCGCCTCGTACTCGCCGTTGTAGCGGCCGAGGTAACAAGGGTCGTGATAGGTCACGCTGTTGCCTTTGTGCTGGCCCAGGTTCAGCGCTCCCTCACCGATCAACTCGGCCATGAAGGTGCTGTGGTGCTGTACCCGGTAATTGCCGTTGAAAGCGCCGTATTCATTTTTCAGCACATGGAAACTGTGGGGGTCGCAGGTGACGATCCGCTTGAAGCTGTACTTGGCCAGGGTCTGGATATTGCGCGAAGCCAGCAGCTGGAAGGTCGCTTCATCACCCAGGCGCCGGGCGACATCACCGCTGTCGCGTTCTTCCAGGCCGAGCACGGCGAAGTCGACCTTGGCCGCTTTCAGCACTTTGACGAAGGCACGCAAAGTCCGTTGGTTACGCATGTCGAAGGCACCGTCGCCGACCCAGAACAGCACCTCGGCACTGCCTTTTTCGCTGAGCAGCGGCAGGTTCAGGTCCGCCGCCCAGTTCAGGCGACCGCCCGGTGCGAAACCACCGGGGTTGTCGGTGGCTATCAGGTTTTCCAGGACTTCGGCACCCTTGTTCGGCGTGGCGCCTTTTTCCAACGTGAGGTGGCGACGCATGTCGACGATGGCGTCCACGTGCTCGATCATCATCGGGCACTCTTCCACGCAGGCGCGGCAGGTGGTGCACGACCACAGAGTCTCGGCGTCGACCAGGCCGTTGACGATCGGCTGGTGCGGGTTGCCGCTGTGCTCGCCCACCGCTTTGCCCGGATACGGGCTGCCGGCGAACTTGGCATCGGTGCCGCCGGCCAGGCCGACGACCATGTCCTGGATCAGCTTTTTCGGGTTCAGCGGCTGGCCGGCGGCGAACGCCGGGCACGCGGCTTCACACTTGCCGCACTGCACGCAGGCGTCGAAACCGAGCAGTTGGTTCCAGGTGAAATCCTTGGGTTTCTCCACACCCAGGGGCGCAGTCTTGTCACTGAGGTCCAGCGGTTTCAAACCGGTGGAACGGCCACCGCCAAAACGCTCGGCGCGGCGGTGCCAGGCCAGGTGCAGGGCACCGGCGAAGGCGTGTTTCATCGGGCCGCCCCAGGTCATGCCGAAGAACATCTCGGACACGCCCCACAACACACCGACGCTGAGCAATGCGGCGAGCAGCCAGCCGCCGAAGTCCGCCGGCAGAATCCCAGCCACCGGCAGCGTCACCAGAAAGAAGCTCACCGAGAACGCCATCAGGCTTTTCGGCAGGCGCATCCACGGGCCTTTCGACAGGCGCGACGGCGGGTTGCGCCGACGCAGATAGACGAAGGTGGCGCCAACAAACATCAGCACCGAGGCCAACAGTAAGGCGTAACCGAGGATACGGCTTTGCAGGCCGAAACCGTGGACCAGGATCGCCAGCAAGGCCGACAGCACAAAGCCCAGCGCGGTGGCGACGTGGGTATTGGCGATGTATTTATCGCGGGCGACCACGTGGTGCAGGTCGACCATGTAGCGCTTGGGCATGGCCAGCAGGCCACCCAGCAGGTCGACTTTGGACGCGCGGCCACGGCGCCACATGTTCACCCGGCGCAGGGCGCCGAGGACGGCGAGGCCCAGGGCGGTAAACAAGAGAATAGGCAGCAAGGTGTTCAACATGGTGAAGCTCCCACAGACCGCACAGGTCTACTGTGAAACTGGCGCTGAATGTGGGAGGGGGCTTGCCCCCGATAGCAGTGGGTCAGCTACAGCTGTATCAACTGACACTCCGCCATCGGGGGCAAGCCCCCTCCCACATTTGGACCGAGTACACATTGGTTCAAGGCTGGCTCAGAAATCTTTGCACAGGCGCAGAGCGTCATAGATCGCAGCGTGGGTATTACGCTGCGCCACACAGTCACCGATGCGGAACAGCAAGTACCCATCACCCGTCTCGCTCAGGCACGGCTGCGGCTTGATCGCGAACAAGGCTTCGACGTCGATCTGGCCCTTGTTGCGCGAGCCTTCCTTGAGCGCGTAGTAGATGGCTTCGTCCGGCCGCACGCCGTTCTCTACCACTACCTGGTCGACCACCCGCTCCTCTTTGGCGCCGGTGTATTCGTTCTCCAGCACCGCCACCAGCTTGTCGCCCTCGCGGTAGACCTTTTCCAGCATCATGTCGCCGGTCATGATCACTTCCTTGGGGTACATGCTGCGGTAGTAGGTCGGGAACGACGTACCGCCGATGGCCACGCCCGGCTTGATGTCGTCGGTGACGATCTCGACCTGGCTGCCTTTGTCCGCGAGGAAATCCGCCACCGACATGCCGGTGAATTCGCAGATGGTGTCGTACACCAGCACGTTCTTGCCCGGTGCTACCTTGCCGTCGAGCACATCCCAACTGCTCACCACCAAACCTTCGGCGGCGCCCCAGTGCTCGTTCTGCTCCACATTCGGATGCCCACCCACCGCCAGCACCACCACGTCCGGACGCAGGTCCAGGATGGTGTCGGCATCCGCCGCCACGCCAAGGCGCAGGTCGACTTTCAAGCGTGCCAGCTCCAGTTGGAACCAGCGGGTGATACCCGCAATCTGGTCACGCTGCGGCGCTTTCGAAGCGGTGGTGATCTGCCCACCGATAAATTCTTTCTTCTCCAGCAGCGTCACATCATGGCCACGTTCGGCGGCCACGCGTGCAGCTTCCATCCCGGCCGGGCCGGCACCCACCACCACCACTTTGCGTTTCGGCCCGGTGGACTTCTCGATGATATGCGGCACGCCCATGTATTCACGGGACGTCGCGGCGTTCTGGATGCACAACACATCCAGGCCCTGGTACTGGCGGTCGATGCAATAGTTGGCGCCGACGCATTGCTTGATCTGGTCGATCTGGCCCATCTTGATCTTGGCGATCAGGTGCGGGTCGGCAATGTGCGCGCGGGTCATGCCGACCATGTCCACATAACCGCCTTCCAGGATGCGCGTGGCCTGATTCGGGTCCTTGATGTTCTGCGCGTGCAGCACCGGGACCTTGACCACTTCCTTGATACCGGCGGCCAGGTGCAAAAACGGCTCCGGTGGATAACTCATATTGGGGATAACGTTGGCCAGGGTGTTGTGGGTATCGCAACCCGAACCCACCACGCCGATGAAATCGAGCATGCCGGTGTCGTCGTAATACTTGGCGATCTGCTTCATGTCCTCGTGGGACAAACCATCCGGGTGGAACTCGTCACCGCACAGGCGCATGCCCACGCAGAAGTCGTCACCCACCTCGGCACGCACGGCCTTCAGCACTTCCAGGCCGAACTTCATGCGCCCTTCAAACGTGCCGCCCCACTCGTCGGTCCGCTTGTTGACCCGCGGGCTCCAGAACTGGTCGATCATGTGCTGGTGCACGGCGGACAATTCCACCCCGTCCAGGCCACCGGCCTTGGCGCGGCGTGCGGCCTGGGCGTAGTTGCCGATCACGCGCCAGATTTCTTCCGGTTCGATAGTCTTGCAGGTGGCGCGGTGCACCGGCTCACGCACGCCAGACGGCGACATCAGCGTCGGCCAGTTGAAGCCGTCCCAACGCGAGCGGCGGCCCATGTGGGTAATCTGGATCATGATCTTGGCGCCATGCTTGTGCATGGCGTCGGCCAGGTTCTGGAAGTGCGGGATGATGCGGTCGGTGGACAGGTTCACCGAGCTCCACCATTCCTGCGGGCTGTCGATGGCCACCACCGAGGAACCGCCGCAGATTGCCAGGCCGATACCGCCCTTGGCTTTCTCTTCGTAATACTTCACATAGCGGTCAGTGGTCATCCCGCCATCGGTGGCATACACCTCGGCGTGGGCGGTACTGAGCACGCGGTTGCGGATGGTCAGCTTGCCGATCTGGATCGGCTGGAACATTGCTTCGAAAGCCATGGCACGGTCCTCGGCTTACAACGGCTTGACGGTGAACAGGCCGTCATCGTGGCCCTCTTCGGAGCCTCCGTAGACTTGTTCGGCCACAGTGCGAATCTTGCTGCCTCGGGCCTCAAGAATCTGGTCCATGGCACCGGCAAACCAGCCGGTGAACATGTAGTCGACCTTGCGCCCGACCTTGCCGTACACGTAGACAAACGCCGAGTGTTCGAGCTTGACGCTGGCGGTGCCTTTGTCGAGGTCGATGTCCTGGATCTTGAACAGGCCCCAGCCACGTTGCGACAGACGCTTCATGTAGTGCTCGAACACCGCGACGCCTTCCAGGCCGTGGCATTCGGCTTCTTTCTCGCACCAGTGCCAGGCGGATTTGTAGCCGGCCTTGTAGAGGATCTCGGCATAGGCCTCGGCGCCCAGCACTTCTTCGATGCCCATGTGGTTGTTGACGAAGAAATGGCGTGGCACGTACAGCATCGGCAGGGCGTCGGAGGTCCAGACACCGGTTTCGCTGTCGACTTCGATAGGCAATTGCGGGGCGATCTTGGCCATGGAAACTTAACTCCAGAAAATTCTTGTGTAGTGCCCCGGCGCGGATGGCCGGGGAGAAGATGCGTTAGCGGTGGCTTATTCGCCCCAGACGTCCTTGAGGACGTTGACCCAGTTCTCGCCCATGATCTTGCGCACCACGCGCTCAGGGTGGCCGCGCTTGAGCAGGGTCTCGGTGAGGTTGGGGAACTCGCCCACGGTGCGGATGCCCAGCGGGTTGATGATCTTGCCGAAGCTGGTCAGGCGGCGGGCGTAGCCCTTGTCATGGGTCAGCATTTCGAAGAAATCCTGGCCATGGCCCTGGGTGAAGTCGGTGCCAATGCCGATGGCGTCTTCACCGACGATGTTCATGGTGTATTCGATGGCTTCGGCGTAGTCGTCGATGGTCGAATCGATGCCCTTGGCCAGGAACGGCGCGAACATGGTCACACCGACAAACCCCCCGTGATCGGCGATGAACTTCAGCTCTTCATCGGACTTGTTGCGCGGGTGTTCTTTAAGGCCCGACGGCAGGCAGTGGGAATAGCACACCGGCTTTTTCGATTCGAGGATGACTTCTTCGGACGTCTTGGAGCCCACGTGGGACAGGTCGCACATGATGCCGACACGGTTCATCTCGGCGACAATCTCGCGACCGAAGCCCGACAGGCCGCCGTCGCGCTCGTAGCAACCGGTGCCGACCAGGTTCTGGGTGTTGTAGCACATCTGCACCACACCGACGCCGAGCTGCTTGAAGATCTCGACGTAGCCGAGTTGGTCTTCGAAGGCATGGGCGTTCTGGAAGCCGAAGATGATGCCGGTCTTGCCCTGTTCCTTGGCTTTGCGGATGTCCGCAGTGGTTTTCACCGGGATCACCAGGTCGCTGTTCTCACGGATCAAAGTCTGGCTGGCCACGATATTGTTGATGGTGGCCTGGAACCCTTCCCACACCGACACCGTGCAGTTGGCGGCGGTGAGCCCCCCTTTGCGCATGTCCTCGAACAGGTCGCGGTTCCACTTGGCAATAATCAGCCCGTCGATAACGATGCTGTCGGCGTGCAATTCGGCTGGGCTCATCAGGCGTCCCCTTATTGGCGATTCATGCGCCGAATCGTCTGCCGGCGCTTTGGGGCCAGCATATGCCCAGGGGCCGACAGAGCCGGGTGCAAAAACGACAGGGGAATTGCCGAAAGCGTCAATCCGCGACAAAGGCTACCAAGAGAGGTCTGACTCGCGGCTGTTCTTTGTCTTACGCTTGAGCCAGAATTCGGGCATCAACTGATATGAGACGGCGCAATGAAATCGATTTTCCTGGCTTTGGCACTCATCGCAACCGGCGTTCACGCGGCTGAAGACACCGACAGCACGCCGTGCGACGGCATCGAAAACGACAAGCAAACCCTGGAATGCGCCACCTATAACAAAACCACTGCTGAACAGCTGCTCAAGGATAACTACCAGGGCCTGCTCGAACGCATGGCGTCGACCTACGGCAGCGACAAGACCAAGCTGGCGGACATTACCGCTCGTCTGAAGGATGCCCAGCAAAAGTGGGAAAAATTGCGTGACGCTGATTGCGCGGTGGACACCTTTCCGGCGGTGACCGGCACCAAGGCCTACGCGATCGCACAGAACGACTGCCTGGCGCGGATGAGTGATGAGCGGTCGGAGTTTTTGGAGTCGATTGGGCAGGAATAAGCGACAATCTCCGCCACTTTTACTCTGAACCAAGGCTATTCATGAAGACTTGCGGCATCGAAATCAAAGGCAGCGAAGCCATCATCGCCGTCGCCTCACTGGACAACCAGGCACTTGCCCACGTCATCCTGGCGACCAAGAAAATTGCCCTGGAAGACGATGACGAGGCCGCCAACGTCAAAGCCTTCGCCGCACAGGTAAAGGCATTTGTGCAGGAAAACGCCATCGAGCGTATCGCGATCAAGAAGCGCAGCAAGAAAGGCGAGTTCGCCGGTGGCCCGACCACGTTCAAGATTGAAGGGGTGTTCCAGCTGCTGGACGGGGTTGAGGTGACCTTGCTGTCGCCGCAGACCCTTAATGCGCAGAACAAGAAGCACAACTTCGAACTGCCGGCGACGCTGAACAAATACCAGCATGAAGCGTACAAAGCAGCGTGTTCGGCGCTGCTGAAGAAATAGGCCACATCATTAATCTACTGTGGGAGGGGGCTTGCCCCCGATAGCGGTGGGTCAGCCGAAGTTGTATCAACTGACAGCCTGTCATCGGGGGCAAGCCCCCTCCCACATGTCAGCGCTTGTTGCGCAGCCAGTCGCCGAAGGTTTTGTCCTCCAGGGCATACCCTCCCCGGCTCGACTTCCACACCAGTTCCTTGTCGCGCAGGGCATCGATACAGGCCTGAATCGTCTGAGTGCCCGGCACCACGTCGCTGCCCATGTCCTCCAGCGCCTTGCTGACCGCCGTTACGGTGCTGTCGGTGAACGGCGCGAAGGGTTCGTTGTTTTGCGAGCGCTCCACCATCACTTGCAGTACGGCGCGCTGGGGGATGGTGAGGTTGTTCCAGGCGCTTTCGAATTCGGTCCACACACCGGCACGCAGCAGTTCGGCACGGCTGTGCAGCAACTGGCCGAGGTTGCTGGCTTCGCCCAACTCCAGCGCCACTTCACCGATGATCGTGCGCAACATCTCGGGGCGCCGGCCTACCAGCTCAAAGGCTTCATCAATATCGGCGGCGTTGAATTGGTTGGTCTTGGCCAGGTGCGCGTTGAGGTGCGCGGTGTAGGCCTGGGTGAACTCTTTACCCAGCAGCGGGAACGGCGTGATGCTGGAGCCGAAGAACGGCTGGCTTTTACCCAGTACCAAGTGAGCCAGCTTGTCGCGATTGGAGCCGGTGAATACCAGATGCAAACCGCTGCCGTCCTCGTCACGGCCTTGGTTGAGCTGATCCCGGGCAGCCTTGAGCGCGAACATCACATTGATGCCTGAATCGCTGGTCAAAGCGTGCTGAGCCTCGTCAATCACCAGGACGACAGGTTTTTCCGCTGCGCGGTGGAGCAACTCCAAGGCCTGGGTCAACGTCGCGCCAACCGGCAATTGAGGCTTGCTGAAGTCCCAGGACAGGGTACGCAGAAAGCTCAGTTTCTCGATTCCAATGTGCTTGGCCAGCTTGCGAATGCCCTTTTCATAGGGCACCAGCGCGGCAGCAATAGCACTGGCAATCAACTCCGCGGGATCTTTCTCTTTGTCGGCCCACAGATCGACATACACGGTAAGCCAACCCCGAAGCTGGCACTCCGGGATCAGATCCTCACGCAAAAAAGTACTTTTGCCCGTACGACGCGGCGCCGCGAGAAACAGGCCAGAGGTGAAATCCTGAATGCCGGCGCCCACCAGGCCGTCAGCAATACTGCTGGCCAGGGTGGGGCGGCGGAATACAAAGCCGCTGTGCTTGGACATGGTTTTATACTCAATTATGGAAAGGACTATAAATTATAGTCGCGAGTATAATTTACTATAATTGGCCATTACACCACCTCCCGTCGCCGATCCTCCCTCGGACACTTCGCAAACCGCGCGCGATAACTGCGGGTGAAGTACGACGGCGACTCGAACCCGCACGCAATACCTACCTCCAACACGCTCATACCGCTTTGGCGTAAGAGCTGTCGGGCTTTTTCCAGGCGCAGGCCCAAGTAGAAATTGCTCGGGGTGTCGTTCAGGTGCAGGCGGAACAGCCGCTCCAACTGGCGCCGGGTGACTTTGATCGCCTCGGCCAGGGCCAAGGTGCTCAGCGGCGGCTCGGTGTGTTGCTCCATTTCGCCGATCACCTGCACCAGTTTCTTGTTGTTGATGCCGTAGCGCGTGGCGATCTGCATGCGCTGGTGGTCTTTGCGTGGGCGGATGCGGCCGAGCACGAATTGTTCGGAGACCTGGATCGCCAGTTCGGGGCCGTGGGCCTGGGCAATCAAGTCGAGCATCAGGTCGATGGAAGCGGTGCCGCCAGCGCAGGTGATGCGACGGCGGTCGATTTCGAACAGTTCCTGGGTGACCATCAGGTGCGGATAGGATTCCTTGAACGCGTCGATGGCTTCCCAGTGCAGGGTGAGGCGGTGGCCGTCGAGCAGCCCGGCTTCGGCGAGCACACAAGCGCCGGTGTCGATGGCGCCGAGGGTCACGCCATCATGGTCAAGGCGCCGTAGCCAGTGCTCCAGCGCAGGCGTGGCGAACTGCAGCGGCTCGAAGCCCGCCACCACCAATAACGTCGCGCCCTTTTTCAACGGTTCCAGCGCGGCGTCAGCGTTGACCGACATGCCATTGCTCGCCAATACCGCGCCGCCATCGGCACTCAATACATGCCAGCGGTACAGCTCGCCACGAAAGCGGTTGGCCACCCGCAGCGGTTCCAGCGCAGAGATAAAGCCGATGGCCGAGAAGCCCGGCATCAGCAGAAAGTAGAAATCCTGGGACATGGTGCGCTCTCGTAGGACGGACAGCGTGCTCACTGTGATACGCCAGTTCAACGAGCCATTCAAGAGCACAGGTCGCTGCAGTGCAAGAGCTGGTCGCCGCCGTGCGTTTTGTCGGCCCTCAAGCTGCGTAATTTGATCCCACGGCGCACAAAGACGCCGGACCCCACAATAACGACCTGCCGAGGGATCCACCATGAACCGACTGATCAGCCGCTGCGTGCTCGCACTCAGCGCCAGCGCCATCTTGAGCACGAACGTACTGGCTGCCGACGCGGCATCCTGCCAGAACGTGCGCATGGGCGTGGTGAACTGGACCGACGTAATCGCCACCAGCGCCATGACCCAAGTGTTGCTCGACGGCCTCGGCTACAAGACCAAACAGACCAGCGCCTCCCAGCAAATCATCTTCGCCGGTATCCGCGACCAGCGCCTGGACCTGTTCCTGGGCTACTGGAACCCGCTGATGACCCAGACCATCACGCCGTTCGTCGACGCCAAGCAAGTCAAGGTGCTCGACAAGCCCAGCCTGGAAGACGCCCGTGCCACCCTCGCCGTGCCTACCTACCTGGCAGACAAAGGCCTGAAAACCTTTGCCGACATCGCCAGGTTCGAGAAAGAACTGGGCGGCAAGATCTACGGCATCGAGCCAGGCTCGGGCGCCAACACCCAGATCAAGGCGATGATCGCCAAGAACCAGTTCGGCCTCGGCAAATTCCAGCTGGTCGAGTCCAGTGAAGCCGGCATGCTCGCCGCCGTCGACCGCGCCGTGCGCCGCAAGGAAGCCGTAGTGTTCTTCGGCTGGGCGCCGCACCCGATGAACGTCAACGTCGCCATGACCTACCTCACCGGCAGCGACGACGCCCTGGGGCCGAACGAAGGCATGGCCACCGTGTGGAGCGTCACCGCACCGAACTACGCCGAACAATGCCCCAACGTGCACAAACTGCTGACCAACCTGACCTTCACCGCCGCCGACGAGAGCCGGATGATGCAGCCGCTGCTGGATCACAAGGACCCTATCGAGTCCGCCAGGCAATGGCTCAAGGATCACCCGCAAGACCAGGCCCGCTGGCTGGAAGGTGTGACCACCTTCGACGGCAAACCGGCGGCGGCCAACCTGCAATTGACCAGCAAATAACCTGATTCGAATCACCGTGTCGCAGCCACTCCCGGCTGCGCACGGCACCCCTACGCCCGCTTGTAAGGAACCTGCCTCATGAACCACGACGTCATCATCACCTGCGCACTCACCGGTGCTGGCGACACGACCAGCAAAAGCCCACACGTGCCGGTCACCCCCAAACAAATCGCCGCCGCCGCCGTGGAAGCCGCCAAAGCGGGCGCGACCGTTGTGCACTGCCACGTGCGCGACCCGCACACCGGCAAGTTCAGCCGTGACGTCGCCTTGTATCGCGAAGTGATGGAGCGTATCCGCGAGGCCGACATCGACATCATCGTCAACCTCACTGCCGGCATGGGCGGCGACCTGGAGATCGGTGGCGGCGAGAACCCGATGGAATTCGGCCCCAACACCGACCTGGTCGGCCCGCTGACCCGCCTGGCCCACGTCGAAGAACTGCTGCCGGAAATCTGCACCCTGGACTGCGGCACCCTGAACTTTGGCGATGGCGACACCATTTACGTGTCCACCCCGGCACAACTGCGGGCGGGTGCCAAACGCATCCAGGAGCTGGGCGTAAAGGCCGAGCTGGAGATCTTCGACACCGGTCACCTGTGGTTCGCCAAACAGATGATCAAGGAAGGCCTGCTCGACAACCCGCTGTTCCAACTGTGCCTGGGCATCCCGTGGGGCGCCCCGGCCGACACCACCACCATGAAAGCCATGGTCGACAACCTGCCCGCCGACGCCGTGTGGGCCGGCTTTGGGATTGGCCGCATGCAAATGCCGATGGCGGCGCAAGCGGTGCTGCTGGGCGGCAACGTGCGGGTCGGTCTGGAAGACAACCTGTGGCTGGACAAGGGTGTGCTTGCGACCAACGGCCAGTTGGTGGAACGGGCCAGTGAAATCCTCAGCCGCCTCGGCGCACGGGTCATGACCCCCGCCGAAGGACGCATAAAAATGGGCCTCACCAAACGCCGCTAATCAAAAAATGTGGGAGGGGGCTTGCCCCCGATTACGGTGCATCAGTACCGAATGTATCGACTGACACACCGCTATCGGGGGCAAGCCCCCTCCCACACTGGACCACCGAAATCCATAGGAATTTGCCATGAGCTTTATCACCGAAATCAAAACCTTCGCCGCCCTCGGCAGCGGTGTCATCGGCAGCGGCTGGGTGTCCCGCGCGCTGGCCCATGGCCTGGATGTGGTCGCCTGGGACCCGGCACCTGGTGCCGAAGCTGCGCTGCGCAAGCGCGTCGCCAACGCCTGGGGCGCCCTGGAGAAACAAGGGCTGGCGCCGGGTGCGTCGCAAGAGCGCCTGCGCTTTGTCGCCACCATTGAAGAATGCGTGAAAGACGCCGACTTCATCCAGGAAAGCGCCCCGGAACGCCTGGAGCTGAAGCTGGACCTGCACAGCAAGATCAGTGCGGCAGCCAAGCCGAATGCGTTGATCGGTTCAAGCACCTCGGGCCTGTTGCCGAGTGAGTTCTACGAAGGTTCGACCCACCCGGAACGCTGTGTGGTCGGCCACCCGTTCAACCCGGTTTACCTGTTGCCGCTGGTGGAAGTGGTTGGCGGCAAGAACACCGCGCCAGAAGCCATCCAGGCCGCGATCAAGGTGTATGAATCCCTCGGTATGCGCCCGCTGCATGTGCGCAAGGAAGTCCCGGGGTTCATCGCCGATCGCCTGCTCGAAGCGTTGTGGCGTGAAGCACTGCACCTGGTCAATGATGGCGTGGCGACCACCGGCGAGATCGATGACGCAATCCGTTTTGGCGCCGGCCTGCGCTGGTCGTTCATGGGCACGTTCCTCACCTACACCCTGGCGGGCGGCGATGCCGGCATGCGGCACTTCATGGCGCAGTTCGGCCCGGCACTGCAATTGCCGTGGACCTACCTGCCGGCGCCGGAACTGACCGACAAGCTGATCGACGACGTGGTCGACGGCACCAGCGACCAGTTGGGCAAGCACAGCATTTCGGCGCTGGAGCGCTATCGTGATGATTGCCTGCTGGCGGTGCTGGAAGCGGTGAAAACCACCAAGGCCAAGCACGGCATGACCTTCGCTGAATAACGGAACCCCTGACATGCCCGCACTCACCACTTACACCACCCAGGTCCACCCCGACTGGGTGGACTACAACGGCCATCTGCGCGACGCGTTCTACCTGCTGATCTTCAGCTACGCCACCGACGCGCTGATGGACATCCTCGGGCTGAACAGTGAAAACCGCGAAGCCAGCGGCCATTCGCTGTTCACCCTGGAGCTGCACCTGAACTACCTGCACGAAGTGAAACTCGGCGCCGACGTGGAGGTGCATACCCAACTGATCGCCCATGACGCCAAGCGCCTGCACCTCTATCACAGCCTGCACTTGGTGGGGGATGAGAAGGAACTTGCGGGCAACGAACAGATGCTGTTGCATGTTGACCTGGCCGGTCCGCATGCCGCGCCGTTCACCGATGCCACGTTGGAAAGACTCACTGCCATCAGCGCCCAGCAGGCTGACCTGCCTCGCCCCGCCCTGCTCGGCCGAGTGATTGGACTGCCACCCAAAAAACAATAAGGAGACACCATGCAAACCGCCGCCGCTGTTGCCGATTTCCGTACCTACCCGAAGATCTGCGACCTTGCGCAGGTGCGGGTGCTAAATGATCAGATTCGTGTGCAATGGGCCGATGGGCGGGTCAGCCCGTTTCATCATCAGTGGCTGCGGGACAACTGCCCCTGCGCGGAATGCGTGTACAGCGTGACCCGCGAGCAGGTGCTGGAGATTGTCGATGTGGACGAGCACCTCAGCGCTGTCGACGCATGCATCGATCAAGGCTTGTTGAGCGTGCAATGGAGCGGCGGCCACCGCAGCCAGTACGACCCCGGCTGGCTGCGGGCGCATGCCTACGACGATGAGTCCCGCGCCGAACGCTGGGCGGCGAAGCCCAAACCCCAGCTGTGGGACAGCCGCTTCCAACTGCCGGTGTTCGACTATTCAGCGGTCATGCAAGACCCCCACGCATTGTTGCAGTGGCTGCTGGCGCTACGTGACTGCGGCCTCACGCAAATCCGCGGCGTGCCCACCGAGCCCGGCGCCCTGGCGCTGGTCGCCAAGCGCATTTCATTCATCCGCGAGAGCAACTTCGGCGTGCTGTTCAACGTGCAATCCAAGGCCGATGCCGACAGCAATGCCTACACCGCCTTCAACCTGCCGTTGCACAGTGACTTGCCCACGCGGGAGCTGCAACCGGGCCTGCAGTTTTTGCATTGCCTGGTGAACGATGCCGACGGTGGCGAAAGTATTTTTGTCGATGGGTTTGCCATCGCCTGCGCCCTGCGTACCGAAGACCCCGAAGCGTTCCTGGCTCTGTGCGACATCCCGGTGGAGTTTCGCAACAAGGACCGTCACAGCGACTACCGCCAGTTGGCGCCGATCATTGCGCTGGATGCCTTGGGCGATATCGCGGAGATCCGCATGGCCAATTTTCTACGCGGGCCGTTTGAGACGAGTGTGGAACAGATGCCGTTGCTGTATCGCGCCTATCGGCGCTTTATCGCGATGACGCGGGAAGATCGCTTTCGTGTGGTGCAGCGCCTGAACCCCGGTGAGCTGTGGGGCTTCGATAACCGCCGCACGTTGCATGCGCGTCATGCTTTTGACCCGGCTTCCGGGGCTCGGCATTTTCAAGGGTGTTATATCGATAGGGATGAGTTGCTCTCGCGCATTTTGGTGTTGCAACGGTAGACCGTAGCGCGCCTTTCGCGAGCAAGCCCGCTCCCACAAAAAAGCCCCGATCCAGCCGTGACTGGATCGAGGCAGAGGGCCTTGTGTGAGCGTGACATCTCGAGGGTGACCAAACCTTCAAGCTGTTTGCTGGTACTCAGTGTGCCCATTACCGCCGCCGGTAAATGGCCCGAAAACGACATGCTCATAGCCATCTGAGGCATTCGTACAATCTGCGCTTGCCGCCCCCTTGGGTGGCTACCAGAATCCCAGTCAGACCCCGTTCACCTCACCAGGATAAACGTCATGATGCACGCGGATTTGATTGACCAGGATGACCTGCTGGGCCAACTGCGCTCGCTGGGTTTCGAAGTGTCCAGCGGCGCCACTGCCGAGCAGGCCTGCGAGTGCGCGGTGCGCGGCTTGAGCGAGGCACGGGCCAAGGCGCTCAAGGGCATGGTGGAGCAGATGTACACCGGCAGTGCGACGATTCTGCCGGCCGTGCGCCAGGCAATCGACAAGCAGTTGTTGCCGGCACTGGTGCAGTTCAAGCAGAACTCTGGCGCCTGACAGATTGCTATCGGGGGCAAGCCCCCTCCCACATTTGGATGGGTGAACACAGTCAAAGGTGGGAGGGGGCTTGCCCCCGATGCAGACACCTCGGTCTAGAGCCTTACGCTGGCAAACGTCGACTCATTGCGCGCCTGACTCAACGCCGACATCGGCCCCGACAACGGCGACAACACCAGCGCCTGTGGAATTGGCATCATCGCCACCTGTTGGGTGGTGTTGGAGCCGACGCGTTCATCCCGTGGCGGAATGCCGAAATATTCGCGGTAGCACTTGGAGAAGTGCGGCGTGGACACAAACCCGCACACCGACGCCACTTCGATGATCGACATCGGCGTTTGCTTGAGCAACTGCCGTGCACGGATCAGGCGCAGCTTGAGGTAGTAACGCGACGGCGAGCAATGCAGGTACTTCTGGAACAACCGCTCCAACTGGCGACGTGAGACGGCGACGTATACCGCCAGTTCATCCAGGTCGATCGGTTCTTCCAGATTGGCTTCCATCAGCGCGACGATTTCCTGAAGCTTCGGCTGGTTGGTGCCGAGCATGTGCTTGAGCGGCACGCGCTGGTGGTCTTGCTCGTTGCGGATGCGTTCGTACACAAACATCTCGGAGATGGCGGCCGACAGTTCGCGACCGTGATCTCGGCTGATCAGGTGCAGCATCATGTCCAGCGGCGCGGTGCCGCCCGAGCTGGTGAAGCGGTTGCGGTCGAGGGTAAACAGGCGTGTGCTCATGGCCACGCGGGGGAAGGCTTCCTGCATCGAAGCCAGGCATTCCCAATGCACGCTGCAATCAAAACCGTCGAGCAGACCGGCGCAAGCCAAGGCCCAACTGCCGGTGCATACCGCGCCCAAGCGGCGCGATTGGCGTGCCTGGCTTTGCAGCCACGACACATGTTCACGGGTCACGGTACGCTGGATACCCACACCCCCGCACACGATCACGGTATCCAGGGCGGGCGCTTTGTGCATGGAAGCATCGGGAGTGATTTGCAGACCGTCGCTGGCCCACACCTGGTTTCCATCGACGCTCAAGGTCGTCCAGCGATACAGCTCGCGGCCGGAGAGCTGGTTGGCCATGCGCAGCGGTTCGACTGCGGAGGCCAGGGAAATCAGCGTGAAATTGTCCAGCAGCAAAAAGCCGATGGATTGAGGCGCACGGTTCTGGGGTTGGGCCCCGGAGTTGAACGACGTCATCGCGGTATCTCCTCACACAAAGCGGGTGATGGCCTCAGGCGAGGCTCTTGTTATTGCGCTCTTCATCCGGCGAGGAGAGAGGCTTTGAATTGATAGAGCAAATGCCATGCCTAAATTTGAATGGCCGTCCAATAACTCCTAAAAACGACCTCATGACGCGTCTAAATAAGCCCGCGCCGCACGTACGGTTATGGCTGGAATTGGCCGTAGGAACACGCCCGGGCAAGGTGTGTGAGCAGATCGGTAGCACTTGTGGGAAGGCGCTTTGCGGGTGTGGGAGAAGTCTGTCACCCAAAGCGCGGGAGGTCAGTGGTCAGGTCGAAAATCGTTCGCAAGCTACTTATCTATTTGCGACGCGCTAAAAGGTGGCGCTTTTGGTTGGGGTGTTCACTTTTTGCGCAGCGGCGCCTGGATGATTGCTATCGGGGGCGAGCCCCCTCCCACCTTTGACTGTGTTCACCAATCCAAATGTGGGAGGGGGCTTGCCCCCGATGCAGGCAACGCGGTCTCAGCACTCCACCGCGCTGACCGCCAACCCACCGCGCGATGTCTCTTTGTACTTGTCATGCATGTCCGCCCCGGTATCGCGCATGGTGCGGATCACCCGGTCCAGAGAGATAAAGTGCTGGCCGTCGCCGCGCAGCGCCATTTGCGCCGCGTTGATCGCCTTCACCGCCGCGATTGCGTTGCGCTCGATGCACGGCACCTGCACCAAGCCGCCCACCGGGTCGCAGGTCAGCCCCAGGTTGTGTTCCAGGCCGATTTCGGCAGCATTGCACAGTTGCTCCGGCGTGGCGCCGAGGATCTCGGCCAGCCCGGCGGCGGCCATGGCGCAGGCAGAGCCCACTTCGCCCTGGCAGCCGACTTCGGCGCCGGAGATCGAGGCGTTCTTCTTGCACAGAATGCCCACCGCCGCCGCACCGAGCAGGTAGTCGACCACATTGGCCTCGGTGACTTCTTCGCTGAATTTCATGAAGTAATGCAGCACCGCCGGGATGATCCCGGCAGCGCCGTTGGTGGGCGCCGTGACCATGCGTCCACCGGCGGCGTTTTCTTCGTTCACCGCCAGGGCGAACAGGTTGACCCATTCCATGGCACTCAGGGTCGAACCAATCACATTGGGCTTGTTCAACTCCTGCAGGCTGCGGTGCAACTTGGCGGCACGCCGGCGCACGTTGAGGCCGCCGGGCAGGATGCCTTCGTGCTTGAGACCCTGTTCCACGCAATCCTGCATGGCGCGCCAGAGTTTCATCAGGCCGCTGCGGATTTCATCTTCAGAGCGCCAGACCTTCTCGTTGGCCATCATCAACTCGGCCACGCGCAGGTTGTGGGTCTTGCACAGCTGCAACAGCTCCACCGCGCTGGAAAAGTCGTAAGGCAATTCGGTGCGGTCCATATCGGCCACGCCGCTTTGCGCCTGGGCTTCATCCACCACGAAACCGCCACCCACCGAATAGTAGGTGTCGCGGTGCAGCTCGCCGTTGTCACCCGACACCACCAGGGTCACGGCGTTGGGATGGAACGGCAGGTTTTCGTCGAGCAGGCGCATGTCCCTGGCCCAGACAAAGGGCACCGGCAAGCGCCCGTCGAGCAGCAGGGTGTCGGTCTCGCGCAGGGTGTGGATGCGTTGGCCGATCTGCGAAGGGTCGATGGCGTCCGGCCATTCGCCCATCAGGCCCATGATGGTCGCGGTGTCGCTGCCATGGCCGATGCCGGTGGCCGACAGCGAGCCATACAGCTGAACTTCGACGCGCCGCACTTGTTCCAACAGATCACGTTCACGCAACCCTTGAACGAACAACGCCGCGGCGCGCATGGGGCCGACGGTATGAGAACTAGAAGGCCCGATGCCGATCTTGAACAGGTCGAAAACACTGATAGCCATTAACGTGGAACTCCGCAGGTGAACAGGCCGGACACCAACGAGCTGCTACGCTCAGATCGCCCAGATGGCGGCATCATCAAGCTTTTGTTTGCCGTCACGGCGTCTCACACCGACGCACCCATGCTCACCAGCGTCGCGCCTGTGCGATCACCGGTTTTGGCCGTTTTTAGCGGTGCAGATGGGCAAAAACTGCAGTTTTGCCTTGGGAAAAACCTGTAAGCGACGTCACCGACACTGGATACGACCCTCCCTGTACTGGATACGACGCCCCCTGTAGGCGTCAGATTTTCACTGGTACATGATCAGTCTCGACTCGTTTGCAAGGCACCGTGCCAGAGCTGTTGTCGCACGCTCCAACCGCAACACTTATAAAGCGCGGCGAACGCCGTCAGAAAAAACACAGGAGTCTAGCCCCATGAAAGCTTCACCCTCGTTGTTGTTGGCCGCCATGCTGAGTCTGCCAGTCGTGGCGCACGCTGCAGAACCGGCACAATGCCAGACCGTCAACTTCTCCGATGTCGGCTGGACCGATATCACCGTCACCACCGCCGCCACCAGCGAAGTCCTCAAGGGCCTGGGCTACAAGCCACGCACCACGATGATTTCGGTGCCCGTGACCTACAAGTCCCTGGCCGACGGCAAGAACATGGACATCTTCCTCGGCAACTGGATGCCGACCATGGAAAACGACATCAAGCAGTACCGCGATGCCGGCACCGTGGAAACCGTGCGCGCCAACCTGGAGAACGCCAAGTACACCCTGGCGGTCCCGGAAGCGCTGTACAACAAAGGCCTGAAGGACTTCGCCGATATCGCCAAATTCAAGGATGAGCTGGGCGGCAAGATCTACGGCATCGAGCCGGGCAACGACGGCAACCGCACCATCCAGACGCTGATCGACAAAGACGCCTTCGGCCTGAAAACCGCCGGTTTCAAAGTCGTCGAGTCCAGCGAAGCCGGCATGCTCTCCCAGGTCGAACGCGCCACCAAGCGCGACCAGGCCATCGTGTTCCTCGGCTGGGAACCGCACCCGATGAACACCCGCTTCAAGATGAAGTACCTGACGGGGGGTGATGATTCCTTCGGCCCCAACTACGGCCAGGCCACCATCTACACCAACACCCGCAAGGGCTACACCCAGGAATGCAGCAACGTGGGTCAGTTGCTGAAGAACCTGGTGTTCACCCTGAACATGGAAAGCACTCTGATGGGTAATGTCCTGGACGACAAGATGAAACCTGACGCCGCGGCGAAAGCCTGGCTGAAGAAGAACCCTCAAGTACTCGACACCTGGCTCGCCGGTGTCACCACCGTTGATGGCAAACCTGGCCTGGAGGCCGTGAAAGCTTACCTCTCCAAGTAATGCCGCTGACCCCGGGGCGGTGCGCTGCCCCGGGATGTTTTCCCTCTTCGCATGTGGACATTCACTACCATGCTGACTGAACAGAAAATCCCACTAGGCCAGTACATCGCTGCCTTCGTCGAATGGTTGACCCAACACGGCGCCAACTATTTCGACGCAATCGCATCGACACTGGAAACGATGATCCACGGCGTGACGTTTGCGCTGACCTGGTTCAATCCGCTGGCATTGATCGGTCTGATTGCGCTGCTGGCTCACTTTATCCAACGTAAATGGGGACTGACTGTTTTTGTCATCGCCTCCTTCCTGCTGATCCTCAACCTGGGTTACTGGCAGGAAACCATGGAGACCCTGGCGCAGGTGCTGTTCGCCACCCTGGTCTGCGTGGTCATCGGTGTGCCGCTGGGCATTGTTGCCGCGCACAAACCGTTGTTCTACACCATGATGCGGCCGGTGCTCGATCTGATGCAGACCGTACCGACCTTCGTCTACCTCATCCCTACCCTGACCCTCTTCGGGCTGGGTGTCGTGCCCGGGCTGATTTCCACGGTGGTGTTCGCGATTGCCGCGCCGATCCGCCTGACCTACCTGGGTATCCGTGATGTACCGCAAGAGTTGATGGACGCCGGCAAGGCCTTTGGCTGCTCGCGCCGTCAGTTGCTCTCGCGCATTGAACTGCCCCACGCCATGCCGAGCATTGCCGCCGGCATTACCCAATGCATCATGCTGTCGTTGTCGATGGTGGTGATCGCGGCCCTGGTGGGCGCCGACGGCCTCGGCAAGCCGGTGGTCAACGCGCTCAACACCGCTGACATCGCCCTGGGCTTTGAAGCGGGCCTGGCGATCGTCCTGCTGGCCATCATGCTCGACCGCATCTGCAAACAACCCGACGCCAAAGTAGGGGGTGATGCATGAGCATTATCCGATTCGACAAAGTCGACGTGATCTTCTCCAAAGACCCACGCGAAGCGCTCAAGCTGCTGGACCAGGGCATGAGCCGTAACGAGATCCTGAAAAAGACCGGACAGATTGTCGGCGTGGAAAAAGCCAGCCTGGATATCGAGAAAGGTGAGATCTGCGTGCTGATGGGCCTGTCGGGCTCCGGCAAATCGAGCCTGCTGCGCTGCATCAACGGTCTCAACACCGTGAGCCGTGGCCAGCTGTTCGTGGAGCATGAAGGTCGCCAGATCGACATCGCGTCCTGCACGCCCGCCGAGCTGAAAATGATGCGCACCAAGCGCATCGCCATGGTGTTCCAGAAGTTCGCCCTGATGCCCTGGCTGACGGTGCGCGAAAACATCAGCTTCGGCCTGGAGATGCAGGGCCGCCCAGAGAAAGACCGGCGCAAGCTGGTGGATGAAAAGCTTGAACTGGTGGGCCTGACCCAGTGGCGCAACAAGAAGCCGGACGAACTCTCCGGCGGCATGCAGCAGCGCGTCGGCCTGGCTCGAGCGTTGGCGATGGACGCCGATATCCTGCTGATGGATGAACCCTTCTCCGCCCTCGACCCGCTGATCCGGCAAGGCCTGCAGGACGAGTTGCTGGAGCTGCAACGCAAGCTGAGCAAAACCATCGTGTTCGTGAGCCACGACCTCGACGAAGCGCTCAAGCTGGGCAGCCGTATCGCAATCATGAAAGACGGCAAGATCATCCAGTACAGCGTGCCGGAAGAGATCGTGCTGAACCCGGCGGACGACTATGTGCGTACCTTCGTCGCCCACACCAACCCGCTGAACGTGCTGTGCGGTCGCAGCCTGATGCGCACCCTGGACAACTGCAAGCGCGTGAACGGTTCGGTATGCCTCGATCCGGGCGGCGACTCGTGGCTGGACCTGGCCGAAGGCAACACCATCAAGGGCGCCCGCCAGAACGGCGCGGTGATGAACCTGCAGAACTGGGCGCCGGGGCAAGCGGTGGAAGGTTTGGGTCGGTTGCCGACACTGGTGGACTCGAACATCGGCATGCGCGATGCGTTGCAGATTCGTTATCACACCGGCAACAAGCTGGTGTTGCATGACAACAACCAGGTGGTGGGGATTCTGGGAGACAGTGAGCTGTACCACGCCCTCTTGGGCAAGAACCTGGGCTAACACTGCACATCTCACTGTGCAAACAGGTGGTGTCAGTGAGGACACCACCCGTCTTCAACTATCAGCTATAGACCCGGCCAAGGAGTTGCCGATGGCTTTCAAACTGATCGAGCACATCCCGGGTGATCTGTTCCTGGGTGAAGCCCATCAGGTCGTATTCCTGAGGTCCGTTGTGCAGGTACACCTCGGCACGGTAGTAGCGAGTGCGCTCTTCCTCGGGCAGGTCGCTCGGCGCCGACGAGTAGGCATCCAGGCTCACTTCATAGACAAACGGGTTGCCCTCTTCCATCTCGATGCGCACACCGATGCAACGCTTGGACTTACCGAGCAGGGTCTGCACTTCCAAGCCCTGATCACGCAACGCCGTCGCCGCCTCTTCCAACGCTGGCGTCACATGCTTGTCCATGAAACGCTGCACGGTGCCTTGGCTCGGTTGCAGGTCCAGCGCCGTCAGACGCTCGCTGAAACCACGGCGACCACGCTCGGCCAATTGCGCCTGCTCCTGTTCGATGGCCACGTCCTGGCGCATCGCCTTGTGCAAGCCGAACATAAAGAAGATCAGCACCACCGAGAACGGCAGCCCCGCCAGCACCACCATGGTTTGCATGGCTTCGAAGTTGCCGGCAAACAGCAGGCCGATGGTCACCAGGGTGATCACCGCCGACCAGAAGATCCGCAGCCAGTGCGGCGCATCTTCATCCACGTTGCCACCTTTGCACGACAGGTTGGCCATCATCACCGCGCCCGAATCCGCCGGGGTGAGGAACAGCACGAAGCCTACAAAGATCGACACGCCGATAACAATTTTCGACGCAGGATAATGCTCCAGCAACTGGTAGATGGCCATGGAAGGCTGCTCCAGCGCCGTCTTGCCCAACTCCACCGCACCGTGGTTCAGCACCAGGTCCAGGGCCGAGTTACCGAAGATCGACAACCACGCCAGGGTAAAGCCCAGCGGAATCAGCAGCACGCCGGCCACCAGTTCACGCACCGTGCGACCACGGGAAATCCGCGCGATGAACATACCCACAAATGGCGCCCAGGAAATCCACCACGCCCAGTAGAACAGGGTCCACAGGCCCATCCAGCGTTCGGTCTTGTCGGCGTCGCCTTCGTACACGTAGAGGTCGAAGGTTTTCAGGATGATGCCGTTGAGGTAGTCCCCGGTGTTCTGCACCAGGCCGTTGAGCAAATGCAGGGTCGGGCCGAACAACAGCACAAAGATCAACAGGCCGCTGAACAGCACGATGTTGAGGTTGGACAGGCGGCGGATGCCGTTCTCCACGCCCGACACGGCAGCAATGGTCGCCACGGTGCTCATCACGATGATCACGATCAACAGGTTGGTGTTGCTGTGCTGCATGCCGAACAGGTTTTCCAACCCGGACGACACCTGCATCGAACCAATCCCCAGGTTCGTCACCAGGCCCAGCAGGGTCACGAACATACCGAAACCGTCCACCGCATGGCCGGCCGCGCCTTTCACCCAACGCTCGCCCACCAGCGGGTACAGCGCCGAACGCAGGGCCAGCGGCTGGTTATGGCGATACGCGAAGTACGCCACGGCCAGGCCGACCAGGGCATAGATCGCCCAGCCATGCAGGCCCCAGTGCAGGAAGGTCAGTTGCAGCGCCTGGCGTGCGGCGCCATTGCTGGCGGCTGCGCCTTCGGGCGGGTTGAAGTAATGGTCCAGCGGCTCCGAGGCGCCAAAGTACAGCAGCGAGATGCCGATGCCCGAGGAGAACAACATGCCGGCCCAGGCGCCGTAGCTGAAGTCCGGGGTGTCGTCCTTGCTGCCCAGTTTCAACTTGCCGTAGGACGAAAACGCCAGGCCCACCACAAACACCAGATAGGCGGCGATGACCACCATGTAGTACCAGCCGAAGCTTTTCGAAAGCCACGCCTGGGCAACACCGAGCATGCGCCCGGCCTCCTGCGGGGCGATGATCAGAATGGCAGTCAACAACAGAATCAGCGCGGTGGAGGTGTAGAACACCCAACCGTTGACCCGCACCTTTTCCGGTGGGGTTTTTATAAGAGAGGCAGAACTCATGGCGCAGATGCTCCGGGCAGTGCGAGAGAGAAACACAAGGCAACGGTTATCCCGGGACATCGATTTTTCGGCAGTCGACGGACGGGTGTTATAAAGACACCCCTTAAACCCCTGTCCCCCACGGGCGCAGTGCCCAGGGACGTTTCAGGGGTTTAACCAGGTGCCGGATGTCGCGCCTGCAGGTGGGAAATACCTGTAGGACGCGACCATTTGTCGCAGATCTTATTCTTTGTTGATTGAACGTTCAATCAAAACAAAATAGACTGGCCATCAAGCCGACGGACGTTTATCGCCCGCCGCAGGCCTAAGGAGAGGTGCTACATGCCCAAGGTCGGTATGCAACCCATACGCCGCCAGCAGTTGATCGAAGCCACGTTGACGGCCATCGATCAGGTCGGAATGGGAGATGCCAGCATTGCGCTGATCGCCCGTTTGGCCGGCGTCTCGAACGGCATCATCAGTCACTACTTCAAGGACAAGAACGGCCTTATTGCAGCGACGATGCGCTACTTGATGAACGCGCTGATCGACAACGTCCATGAGCGCCGGCAGGCGCTGACGGACGACAGCCCACGGGCGCACCTTCAGGTGATCATCGAGGGCAACTTCGACGCCAGCCAGGTCAACGGACCGGCAATGAAAACCTGGCTGGCCTTCTGGGCCACCAGCATGCACCACCCGTCATTGCACAGGTTGCAGCGGATCAACGATCAACGTCTGTATTCCAACCTGTGCTGCCAGTTCCGCCGAGTGCTGCCGCTGCCGCACGCACGCAAAGCAGCCCGAGGCCTGGCGGCCCTGATCGACGGTTTGTGGTTGCGCGGCGCCCTGTCGGGAGACGCTTTCGACACGGCGCAGGCGCAACGGATCGCTTACGAATACATGGATTTCCAATTGGCCAAGCAGGTGAGTTAGAGCACACATAAACGCTCAACCCCTGAACGCTGCCGCACCGGCTTACGGTACGGCAGTCAACGCCAACCACTTATGCACTTGCGAGGACTTTATGGCCCGTTTCGAACTGCAAAAACTCTACATTGACGGCGGCTACAGCGACGCTGGCAGCGATGCCACCTTCGAAGCCATCAACCCGGCTAACGGTGAAGTTCTCGCCCAAGTGCAACGCGCGACGAAAGAAGACGTTGAACGTGCCGTGGTCAGCGCCGAGAAAGGCCAGAAAATCTGGGCAGCGATGACCGCCATGGAGCGCTCGCGCATCCTGCGTCGTGCCGTCGACATCCTGCGCGAGCGCAACGACGAGCTGGCAGCCCTGGAAACCCTGGACACCGGTAAAGCCTTCTCCGAAACCAAGTACGTCGACATCGTCACTGGCGCCGACGTGCTGGAATACTACGCAGGCCTGGTGCCGGCCATCGAAGGCGAGCAGATTCCGCTGCGCGACACCTCGTTCGTCTACACCCGCCGCGAGCCGCTGGGCGTGGTTGCCGGTATCGGCGCGTGGAACTACCCGATCCAGATCGCCCTGTGGAAATCCGCACCGGCCCTGGCCGCCGGCAACGCGATGATCTTCAAGCCAAGCGAAGTCACCTCGCTGACCACGCTGAAACTGGCCGAGATCTACACCGAAGCCGGCGTTCCGGCGGGCGTGTTCAACGTGCTGACCGGCAGCGGCCGTGAAGTCGGCACCTGGCTGACCGAGCACCCTCGCATCGAGAAAGTCTCGTTCACCGGCGGCACCGACACCGGCAAGAAAGTCATGGCGAGCGCGTCGAGCTCCTCGCTCAAGGAAGTGACCATGGAACTGGGCGGCAAGTCGCCATTGATCGTGTTCGAAGACGCCGACCTGGATCGCGCCGCCGACATCGCGATGATGGCCAACTTCTACAGCTCCGGCCAGGTCTGCACCAACGGCACTCGCGTGTTCGTACCCAAGCACCTGCAAGCGGCATTCGAAGCCAAGATCGTCGAGCGTGTTGCGCGCATCCGCGTCGGCGACCCGCAGGACGACAACACCAACTTCGGCCCGCTGGTCAGCTTCGCCCACATGGAAAGCGTGCTGGGCTACATCGCCAAAGGCAAGGAAGAAGGCGCACGCGTACTGTGCGGTGGCGACCGCCTGACCGACGGCGACTTCGCCAAAGGCGCCTACGTGGCCCCGACCGTGTTCACCGACTGCACCGACGAAATGACCATCGTCCGTGAAGAAATCTTCGGCCCAGTGATGAGCATCCTCACCTACGAGACCGAAGAAGAAGTGATCCGCCGCGCCAACGACACCGACTTCGGCCTGGCCGCTGGCCTGGTGACCAAAGACCTGAACCGCGCTCACCGCGTGATTCACCAATTGGAAGCGGGTATCTGCTGGATCAACGCCTGGGGCGAATCCGACGCGAAGATGCCGGTCGGTGGCTACAAGCAATCGGGTGTGGGCCGTGAGAACGGCATCAGCTCGCTGAACAACTTCACCCGCATCAAATCGGTACAGGTCGAGCTGGGCGACTACGCCTCGGTGTTCTAAGACCCAGGCCTTGTATTGCCTGAGGCCGCCATCGGAGGCAAGCCTCCTCCCACACTTTGATTTGCGAATACATTCAAAAATGTGGGAGGGGGCTTGCCCCCGATGAGGCCCGACCTGACCACACATCAAAGAGGGTGCATCCAATGTCCCAAGAATACGACTACATCATTGTGGGTGCCGGCTCCGCCGGTAACACCCTGGCGACCCGTCTGACCGAAGACGAAGGCGTCACCGTCCTGCTGCTGGAAGCCGGTGGTCCCGACTACCGTTTCGACTTCCGCACGCAAATGCCAGCCGCCCTGGCGTTCCCACTGCAAGGCCGCCGCTACAACTGGGCCTACGAAACCGATCCAGAGCCGCACATGGACGGTCGCCGGATGGAATGCGGGCGCGGCAAGGGCCTGGGTGGTTCCTCGCTGATCAACGGCATGTGCTACATCCGTGGCAACGCCATGGACTACGACAACTGGGCGAAGCTGCCGGGCCTGGAAGACTGGACCTACCTCGACTGCCTGCCATATTTCCGCAAGGCCGAAACCCGCGATATCGGCCCCAACGACTGGCACGGCGGCGATGGCCCGGTCAGCGTGACCACGCCCAAGCCTGGCAACAACCCACTGTTCCACGCGATGGTCGAAGCCGGCGTGCAGGCCGGTTACCCGCGTACCGAAGACTTGAACGGTTACCAACAGGAAGGCTTCGGCCCGATGGACCGTACCGTCACGCCTAAAGGCCGTCGCGCCAGCACCGCACGCGGTTACCTGGACACCGCCAAGAAGCGTTCCACCCTGACCATCGTCACCCACGCCCTCACCGACAAAGTGTTGTTCGAAGGCAAACGTGCGGTTGGCGTGCGTTACCTGATCGGCGCCGCCGAAGAGCGCGTCGAAGCCCGCGCCCGTAAGGAAGTGCTGGTGTGCAGCGGCGCAATCGCTTCGCCGCAATTGCTGCAACGCTCCGGTGTCGGCCCGGCCAAACTGCTGGAAAGCCTCGACATCCCGGTGGTCCACGACCTGCCAGGCGTCGGTGAAAACCTGCAGGACCACCTTGAGCTGTACCTGCAATACGCCTGCACCCAGCCCGTGTCGCTGTACCCGTCGCTGCTCTGGTACAACCAGCCGGCCATTGGTGCCGAGTGGCTGTTCAACGGCACCGGCATCGGCGCCAGCAACCAGTTCGAAGCGGGCGGGTTCATCCGCACCCGTGAAGAGTTCGAATGGCCGAACATCCAGTACCACTTCCTGCCGGTGGCGATTAACTACAACGGCAGCAACGGTGTGAAAGAGCACGGCTTCCAGGCGCACATGGGCTCCATGCGCTCGCCGAGCCGTGGCCGCATCCAGTTGAAGTCGAAGAACCCACGGGACTACCCGAGCATCCTCTTCAACTACATGGCCACCGAGCAGGACTGGCAGGAATTTCGCGACGGCATCCGCCTGACCCGTGAAATCATGCAGCAGCCGGCGCTGGACCCCTACCGTGGCCGCGAAATCAGCCCGGGTATCGATGTGCAAACCGATGAGCAACTGGACAAGTTCATCCGTGAGCACGCCGAAACGGCGTTCCACCCGTCCTGCTCGTGCAAGATGGGCACCGACGAAATGGCAGTAGTCGATGGCGAAGGCCGCGTGCATGGCATGCAGGGTCTGCGTGTAGTCGATGCGTCGATCATGCCGATCATCACCACCGGCAACCTGAACGCGCCAACGATCATGATCGCCGAGAAAATCGCCGACAAGATCCGTGGCCGCAAGCCATTGCCACGCAGCACCGCCGACTACTACGTGGCAGGCGACGCGCCGGTACGTGGCAAGCCGCTGCGTGAAGTGGGCCCTACCGCGCAGTAACGGATACACCGCGGTATTCCCATCGGGGGCAAGCCCCCTCCCACATTTTTGACCGTGTGAACCCGATCAAGTGTGGGAGGGGGCTTGCCCCCGAAGAGGCCCGACCAGTCACTGCAAAACCCCTCCTTGATCAGCTACTCTGTCTGCCTGCCCGCGACGAGCCGCCCACAAGGAAGGCCCCATGTTCGACCACCACGCCACACTCAGACAGCACTTCAGTGCCCTGCGCACCCGCGCCGAATTCTTCTCGCTGCGCTACGTACGCGAATCCGGCCAATACCTGGCCGTACGCAAGAACGTCGCCGAACCGCCCCACCTGAGCCACGACGAGGGCGCCATGCTCACCGTGCGTCTCAACGGTGTGGAAGCCTACGCCGCGACCAACGACATTTCCCTCGCCGGCCTGCAAGCCGCCCTTGAGCGTGCCGAACAACAAGCCCGCCTGATCAGCCCCCACGCCTTGCTCGACCTGCGCGAGCAACACGTCTCCAGTGACGTCGCCGATTACCTGTCGCCCGAGCTTCAACAGCCCTTCCCGTCCCTGAGCGATTGCTACCAGTTGCTCGGCAGCGAGTCGGCCTCCGTGCCCAAGGACGAGCGCCTGGTGAGCTGGGAAGTCAGCCTGGGCCTGACCCACGTCGAGCAGATCTACCTGAACAATGCCGGTGCCCAGTTGCGCCAGGCCCAGCGCTTTGTATTCCCCGGCGTCAACGTCACCGCCTACGACGGTGATGACAGCCAGACCCGCACCCTCGGCGGCAGCAACTTCGGCCAGCAAGGCGGGTTCGACGTGATCAGCCGCTTCGGCCTGGTCGGCGCCGCGCCACGCATCGCCGATGAGGCCCTGCAACTGCTGGCCGCGCCGAACACGCCCAACGGTCCGCGTGACCTGCTGTTGATGCCCGACCAGATGATCCTGCAGATCCACGAATCCATCGGCCACCCCCTGGAACTGGACCGCATCCTCGGCGACGAGCGCAATTACGCCGGCACCAGCTTTGTGAAGGCCAGCGACTTCGGCCACCTGCAATACGGCTCCCCGCTGCTGAACGTGACCTTCGACCCGGACATTCCCGAACAACTGGCCAGCTACGGCCACGATGACGAAGGCACCAAAGCCAGCAAACAATTCCTGATCCGTGAGGGGCTGCTGCTCAAGCCTCTCGGTGGAGCGCTGTCGCAATTCCGTGCAGGCATGCCAGGCGTGGCCAACAGCCGGGCCAGCAGTTGGAACCGCGCGCCCATCGATCGCATGGCCAACTTGAATATCGAAGCAGGCGACAAGAGCCTCGCGCAACTGATCGGCGGCATCGAAAACGGCATCCTGATGTCGACCAACCGCTCGTGGTCCATCGACGATGCGCGCAATAAATTCCAGTTCGGCTGCGAATGGGGCCAACTGATCGAAAATGGCGAGTTGAAAGGCGTGGTGAAAAACCCCAACTACCGGGCCATTTCCGCGAACTTCTGGCGCAATCTCAGCGCCGTCGGCGATGCCAGTACGTTCAAGGTGCTGGGTACACCGAACTGCGGCAAAGGCGAGCCCAACCAGGTGATTCGCGTCGGCCATGCGTCGCCGGCCTGCGTATTCAGTGATGTCGATGTATTTGGGGGAGATGCCTGATGAACAATTTCAAGGCACTGGTGGAGTGGCTCAAGCAGGCCATCACCGACAACGAACAATTCCACCTCGGCTATGCGGATGAAGCCTCCGAATTCGTACGCTTCAACCACGCCAAGGTGCGCCAGGCCGGCCAGGTGCAACAAGCCAGCCTCACCCTGAAACTGATCAACGATGGCCGCCATGCCGACCTGGGCATCACCTTGTCCGGCGAAGCGGGGCTGGACCGCCAACGCCTGGCCGACGGCCTGCAACAACTGCGCGACACCTTGCCGTTGCTACCCAAGGACCCGTACCTGCTGCTCAACCACAATGCCTGGCAAAGCAGCAACGAACAAACGCGACCGCTGCCGGACCTGGCCCGGGTGTTGGAAGACATCAGCCAGGCTGCTGAAGGTGTTGATCTGGTCGGTTTCTACGCTGCCGGCCCGATCAGCCGTGGCTTTGCCAGCTCGGACGGCGCGTTCGGCTGGCACCGCGCCAACAGCTTCAACTTCGACTTCAGCCTGTTCCACGCCAATGGTGAAGCGGTCAAGGCCAGCTATGCCGGGCACACCTGGAACAGCGCCGAGTTCGCCGCGCGCTTCCAGCAAGCCCGCGAGCAACTGGAATTCCTTGGCCGCCCGCTGCACAAGCTGGCACCCGGGCAGTACCGCGCCTACCTCGCCCCGGCGGCACTGGAAGAGATCATCAGCCTCATCACCTGGGGTGGTTTTTCCGCCCAGGCCATTGCCAGCAAAGGCAGTTCGCTGCAAAAGCTGTATGCCGGTGAACAATCCCTGAGCCCGCTGGTGACCGTGGACGAACAGATCAGCGGCTCCCTGAGCCAGGCGTTTTCCACCGAAGGCTATCCGCGCAGTGACGTGACACTGATCAGCGCGGGCAAAGGCGAAGGCCAGTTGGTCAACTCGCGCAGCGCCGCCGAATACGGCCTGAGCACCAACGGCGCCAGCAGCGACGAATCCCCCAGCGCCTTGCAGATGGCCGCCGGCGGCCTGGCCCAGGCCGATATCCTCAAGCAATTGGGCACCGGGCTGTACATCAGCAACCTGTGGTATTTGAACTACTCGGACCTGCCGGCGGCGCGCCTGACCGGCATGACACGCTTCGCCACGTTCTGGGTGGAAGACGGCGAGATCAAGGCACCGGTCAGCACCATGCGCTTTGATGACAGCGTGTACAACCTGCTCGGCTCGCAGCTTGAAGCCCTGACCGCTGAGCGGGAATTGCTGCTCTCGGCCAGCACCTACAGCCAGCGCAACACCGCTTCCAACCTGTTGCCGGGAGCCCTGGTCAAACGCCTGACCCTCACCCTGTAAACCCCATCCTTCGTGGGCGCCGGCTTGCCGGCTCCTACAGGGGATTTACCTGCGCCGTAGCGAAGCTTCCCTTCTCCACACTTTGGCCATTCGGCCTGTTGTTCACCTCCAGATTCCTCGTTATAAGGGTTAGTGGCACCCCGCCACCCCACCCACGAGAGCATGGCCTTGCCCGGGAAGGGCAAGCTGGAGCGTTGACATGAACCATGGAAGTTTTGTCATAGAGAAGCTGTTCAAACACTACAACGTTCATGTTGAGCAGCTAGGAAACGATTCGGAAAAAAAGACCGTCCTGATGGTCAACGGCGCGCTGTCCACCACGCGTTCCTTCGCCCGCACCAGCAAATGCCTGGCCGGGCATTTCAATGTGCTGCTGTTCGACCTGCCGTTCTCCGGCTATTCCAGGGAACACAACGCCGAACTGGACCTGGTCACCAAGGACGATGAGGTGCAGATGCTGCGCGCCCTGGTCGAGCGCTTCCAGGTCAACCACCTGGTGTCGGCCTCCTGGGGCGGCATCTCGACGTTGCTGACCCTGGCCCATAACCCGCCGTCCATCGAAAGCTCGGTGGTGATGGCCCTGGCGCCCAGCCTCAACCAGGCCATGCTCGATTATGTGGAGCGCGTGCGCGTGCTGATCGAGGCCGATGACAAGTCCGCGGTCGGCCACTTGCTCAACGAGACCGTGGGCAAGTACCTGTCGCCCCGCCTCAAGCGCAACAACCACCGGCACTTGTCGAGCATGGCCACCACCGAATACCGCCAGGCGCGTTTTCACATCCATCAGGTATTGGCCTTGGGCGACGGCAACTACCTGCCGACACTCAAGCAGATTGAAACACCGGTGCACTTCCTCAACGGCGCACTCGACGAATACACCCCCGCCGCCGAAGCGCAATTGTTCAAGCAGTACGTAGGGCGCAGCAGCTTTGCCGTGGCCGAACACACTGGCCACTTGCTCGACCTCGAATCCAACGAAGCCGCCGCAGCGGTACACCGTGAACTGCTGGATTTCCTGGTGGGAAAAAGCACCCCGGTTGGCGCATAATCGCCGACACATAGCCAGCTAACAAAAAGGTTCTCTATGCCCAATCGCGTCCCGCTCGATGCCAAGACCGCCCGCTGGCTCCCCTGGGTGGTCGCGATTGCCTTCTTCATGCAGTCGCTGGACGGGACGATCCTCAACACGGCGTTGCCGGCCATGGCCCGGGACCTCGCTGAAAACCCGCTGCGCATGCAAGGGGTGGTGATCGCCTACATGCTCACCGTTGCCTTGCTGATCCCGGCTTCGGGCTGGATCGCCGACCGCTTCGGCACCAAGAAAATCTTCTTTGGCGCGATCATGCTGTTCAGCATCGGTTCGCTGCTGTGCGCCTTGTCCAGCAGCCTGACCATGCTGGTGGGCGCCCGGGTGATCCAGGGCCTGGGCGGCGCGCTGATGTTGCCGGTCGGCCGCTTGGTGGTGCTGCGTGCTTACCCCCGCTCCGAACTGGTGCGCATCATGGGCTTCATTACCATTCCCGGCCTGCTCGGCCCGCTACTCGGCCCGACCATGGGTGGCTGGATGGTGCAATACCTGACCTGGCACTGGATCTTCCTGATCAACCTGCCGGTGGGTATGGTCGGCTGTTACGCCGTGTGGAAACTCATCCCCGATCTGCGCGGCAGCGAACGTACGCGCTTTGATGGCGTCGGGTTTCTCTTGTTTGGCGCGGCAATGGTGTTGATCACCATCGCCATGGAAGGCCTGGGCGAACTGCACCTGCCGCACCTGCGGGTGATGTTGCTGCTGTTCGGCGGGCTGGCGTGCCTGGCGGCGTATTGGCTGCGCGCCGGGCATATCGACAACCCACTGTTTTCGCCGGTGCTGTTCAAGACTCGCACCTTTGCTATTGGCATCCTCGGCAACCTGTTTGCGCGGCTGGGCAGCGGTGCGTTGCCGTTTCTGGTGCCGTTGCTGTTGCAGGTCGCGCTGGGTTACTCACCGTCCGAAGCCGGTATGAGCATGCTGCCCCTGGCGGCGGCGGCGATGTTTGCCAAGTCCATCGCCCGCCCCCTGATCGAACGCCTCGGCTACCGCATCGTGCTCACCGGCAACACGCTGGCGCTGGGCATCATGCTGGCGAGCATGGGCCTGGTCAGCGAGCACACGCCCTACCCGCTGCTGTTGTGCATGCTGGCGGTACTCGGGGCGATCAATTCCCTGCAATTTACCGCGATGAACACCGTCACCCTGATCGACCTCGACGACGCCCAGGCCAGCAGCGGCAACAGTTTGCTGTCAGTGGTGGCGCAGTTGTCCCTCAGCCTCGGCGTGGCCTGCGCGGGTGCGCTGCTCGGCGGGTTCACCGCCGAAACCGGTAATGATGGGGTGGAAAGCGTACTCGGCGCGTTCCAACTGACCTTTCTGACAGTGGGCATCATGGCGATGCTGGCGGCGGCGATCTTCCTGCAGTTGTCGCCAACCGATGGCAAACGAGTAGTCAGCCGCGAGCACGACATCGAGCATTAACAGGCTTCTCGTCTAGAACTTGCAGGGAAATTCCCACGGGACTGGTACACTGCGCGACATTTTGTTTTGCAGAGCCAGTCCCGTGACTACCATCGCCACCGCTTTTAATACTTTGCCCCTGTCCGCCGCCATGCTGGCTAACCTCGACTCGCTGGGTTATGTCGAGATGACGCAGATCCAGGCGCAAAGCTTGCCGGTGATCCTCAAGGGGCTGGACCTGATTGCCCAGGCCAAGACCGGCAGCGGCAAGACCGCCGCCTTCGGCATCGGCCTGTTGAACCCGATCAACCCGCGCTACTTCGGTTGCCAGGCCCTGGTCATGTGCCCGACCCGTGAGCTGGCCGACCAGGTCGCCAAGGAAATCCGCCGCCTGGCCCGTGCCGAAGACAACATCAAGGTGCTGACCCTGTGCGGCGGCGTGTCCCTCGGCCCGCAGATCGCTTCCCTGGAGCACGGCGCCCACGTCATCGTCGGCACACCGGGCCGCATCCAGCAGCACTTGCGCAAGGGTTCGCTGGTGCTGGACGGCCTCAACACGCTGATCCTCGATGAAGCCGACCGCATGCTCGACATGGGCTTCTACGACGCCATCGAAGACATCATCAGCAAGACCCCGCCGCGCCGCCAGACCCTGCTGTTCTCCGCCACCTACCCGGTGAGCATCAAGCAGCTGGCCTCAAAGTTCATGCGCGCGCCGCAGCAAGTCAAAGCCGAAGCGTTCCACTCCGATGACCAGATCGAGCAGCGTTTCTACGAGATCTCACCGGAAGAACGCATGGACGCCGTGACCAAGGTGCTGGCGCATTTCCGCCCTGCCTCCTGCGTGGCCTTCTGCTTCACCAAGCAGCAAGTACAGGAAACCGTGGATCACCTGACCTCCAAGGGCATTTCCGCCGTTGGCCTGCATGGCGACCTGGAACAGCGCGACCGCGACCAGGTGCTGGCGATGTTCGCCAACCGCAGCACCTCGGTGCTGGTTGCCACTGACGTTGCAGCCCGTGGCCTGGACATCGACTCGCTGGACATGGTGATCAACGTCGAACTGGCCCGCGATTCGGAAATCCACATCCACCGCGTCGGCCGTACCGGTCGCGCCGGTGAGACCGGCATCGCCATCAGCCTGGTCGCTCCGTCCGAAGCGCACCGCGCCCAGGCCATCGAGCAGTTGCAGAAATCGCCACTGAACTGGGACCAACTGGACAACCTCAAGCCGCAAAGCGGTGGTCCGTTGCTGCCGCAGATGAGCACCTTGTGCATCGCTGCAGGCCGTAAAGACAAGGTTCGTCCAGGCGACATCCTCGGCGCGTTGACCGGTGAAGCTGGCATCCCGGGTGCCCAGGTCGGCAAGATCGCGATCTTTGACTTCCAGGCCTTCGTGGCCGTGGAACGCGGGATCGCCAAGCAGGCCTTGCAGCGCTTGAATGACGGCAAGATCAAAGGCCGTTCGTTGCGCGTGCGCATCCTGTAACGGGCTCTCCGCTTCAATGGAGATCCAATGTGGGAGGGGGCAAGCCCCCTCCCACATTTGACTGTATTCCAAATCAGAACTTGTATGAGGACATTGCTGTGCGCTCGACCGAAGTTGTGATCATTGGCGCCGGCGCCGCAGGCTTGATGTGCGCGCTGACCGCCGCCGGGCGTGGGCGCAAGGTGATGTTGGTCGACCATGCGAACAAGGCCGGCAAGAAGATCCTGATGTCCGGTGGTGGCCGCTGCAACTTCACCAACCTGTACACCGAGCCGGCCAACTTCCTGTCGCACAACGAACACTTCTGCAAGTCCGCCCTGGCCCGCTACACCCAGTGGGACTTCATCGGGCTGGTGGCCAAGCACGGCGTGCCGTACCACGAGAAAAAACTCGGCCAGTTGTTCTGCGATAACAAATCCAGCGACATCCTCGGCATGCTGCTCGATGAGTGCATCCAGGTCGGCGTGAGCCTGCACCTGGACACGTCGGTCCAGGAGATTGCCAAGCTGGACAGCGGCTATCAGTTGCAGACCACCTTGGGCGAGTTGCGCTGTGAATCCCTGGTGATCGCCACCGGCGGCCTGTCGATCCCGACCCTGGGCGCGACCGGTTTTGGTTACCAGGTGGCCAGACAGTTCGGCCACGAACTGCTGCCGACCCGCGCCGGGCTGGTGCCGTTCACCATCACCGACCAGCTCAAGGATTTGTGTGGCGAGTTGTCGGGGACGTCGGTGGATTGCCTGGTCAGCTGCAACGGCCAGAGCTTTCGCGAGAACATCCTGTTTACCCACCGTGGCCTCAGCGGGCCGGCGATTCTGCAGATTTCTTCTTACTGGGAATCCGGCGACACGGTTGAAATCAACCTGCTGCCCGACCACGACGCTCACACCTGGCTGCAACAGCAACAAGTCGAGCGCCCCAACAGCGAGTTGAAAACCCTGCTGGGCGAGATCTTCACCAAGAAGATGGCCAACCTGTTGGCCGAGACATGGTTCGTGTCCAAGCCGATGAAGCAATACACCCATGCCGAAATTGCCGACATCGCGCAAAAACTCGGCAACTGGCAATTGGTGCCGGCGGGCACCGAGGGTTATCGCACGGCGGAAGTCACATTGGGTGGCGTGGACACACGGGAAGTGTCGTCCAAGACCATGGAATCGCTGAAAAGCCCCGGCCTGTACTTTATCGGTGAAGTGCTGGATGTGACCGGTCACCTGGGCGGCTTCAACTTCCAGTGGGCCTGGGCTTCGGGTTACGCGGCGGCGCAGTACGCCTGAAGAGTGTAATCGGTCAAATGTGGGAGGGGGCTTGCCCCCGATGGCAGTGTGTCAATCAGTACGACTGTGACTGATCTACCGCTATCGGAGGCAAGCCTCCTCCCACATGGAATAAATTTTGCTGATGGATGTGATCGCCACGCTTGCCGTGGCGTCCTTGATAGCTCAATTTAGCGGCATCGTCCCGGAAGACTCCAGACTTCATGTCATCGACCTCGTTCAAGCAGTCCCTGCGGCGCCTGTGGGCACTGGATAAATTCAGCTACAGCATTCGGGTATTCATTGCCCTCACCGGCAGCATGGCGCTGTGCTGGTATCAGGATGAAATGGCACTGCTGATCCCGTTGTTCCTGGGGATCATCGCCAGCGCCCTGGCCGAGACCGATGACAGTTGGCAGGGCCGCCTCAACGCCCTGGCGGTGACGCTGGTGTGTTTCAGCATCGCCGCGCTGTCGGTAGAGTTGCTGTTCCCTTATCCCTTGATCTTCGCGGTCTCACTGGCCCTGGCCACCTTCTGCCTGACCATGCTCGGCGCCTTGGGCGAGCGCTATGGGGCGATTGCTTCGGCAACGTTGATTCTGTCGGTATACACCATGATCGGCGTGGACCAACGCGGCGGCGCCGTCAGCGATTTCTGGCATGAGCCGCTGCTGTTGGTGGCCGGTGCCGCCTGGTATGGCGCGCTGTCGGTGCTGTGGCAGGCGCTGTTTTCCAACCAGCCGGTGCAACAGAGCCTGGCGCGGTTGTTCCGTGAGCTTGGACGGTACCTCAAGCTCAAGTCATCGTTGTTCGAGCCAATCCGCCAGTTGGACGTGGAAGCGCGGCGCCTGGAACTGGCCCAGCAGAACGGTCGCGTGGTGGCGGCGCTGAATGCGGCGAAGGAAATCATCCTGCATCGCGTGGGCAATGGTCGACCCGGTTCGAAAGTCAGCCGTTACCTGAAGCTGTACTTCCTGGCCCAGGACATCCACGAACGCGCCAGCTCGTCGCACTACCCATACAACGCCCTGGCCGAGGCCTTCTTCCACAGCGACGTACTCTTCCGTTGCCAGCGCCTGCTGCGCCAGCAGGGCAAGGCCTGCCAGACCCTGGCCGAATCGATCCAGATGCGCCAACCGTTCATCTATGACGACAGCTTCGCCGAAGCCCTGGGCGACCTCAACGCGTCCCTGGAGCACCTGCGCATCCAGAGCAACCCAGCCTGGCGCGGCCTGCTGCGTTCGTTGCGCGCCCTGGCGGCCAACCTTTCGACCCTGGACCGCCTGCTCGGCGACGCCAGCAACCCCGACAGCCTGGCGGACGCCACCGACAGCAACCTGCTGGACCGCGCCCCGCGCAACCTCAAGGAAATGTGGACGCGCCTGCGCACGCAGATGACGCCGACGTCACTGCTGTTCCGCCACGCGTTGCGCCTGTCCCTGGCGCTGACCGTCGGCTACGGCATGCTGCATGCGATCCACGCGTCCCAGGGCTACTGGATCATCCTCACCACGCTGTTTGTGTGCCAGCCGAACTATGGCGCCACGCGGCGCAAGCTCGGCCAGCGAATCATCGGCACGGCCATCGGCCTGACCGTGGCCTGGGCACTGTTCGACTTGTTCCCGAGCCCCCTGGTGCAATCGATGTTCGCCATTGCTGCCGGCCTGGTGTTCTTTATCAACCGCACCACCCGCTACACCCTGGCCACCGCCGCCATCACCTTGATGGTGTTGTTCTGCTTCAACCAGGTCGGCGATGGCTACGGACTATTCCTGCCACGCCTGTTCGATACCTTGCTCGGCAGCCTGATCGCCGGCCTCGCGGTGTTCCTGTTCCTGCCGGACTGGCAAGGTCGCCGCTTGAACAAAGTGCTGGCCAATACCCTGACCTGCAACAGCATCTACCTGCGCCAGATCATGCAGCAGTACGCCGCCGGCAAGAGCGACGACCTGGCCTACCGCCTGGCCCGACGCAACGCGCACAACGCCGATGCGGCGCTGTCCACCACCCTGGCGAACATGCTGATGGAACCGGGGCACTTCCGTAAGGAAGCGGACGTGGGTTTTCGGTTCCTGGTGTTGTCGCACACTTTGCTCAGTTATTTGTCAGGGCTGGGCGCGCACCGTGAAACCCAATTGCCGGCCGAGGTGCGTGAGCATCTGATCGATGGCGCCGGCCAGACCCTGGCGGCGAGCATCGATGAGATCGCCACGGGGTTGGCCAACAAGCAGCCGATCGCGATCCAGAGCGATGCCGAAGAAGCGCTGGCGGCGGACCTGGAGCAGATGCCGGATGAGATCGATGAAGGGCAGCGGTTGGTGCAGACGCAGTTGGCGTTGATTTGCCGGCAACTGGGGCCGTTGCGCACCTTGGCGGCGCATTTGATCAAGGACACCAGCGCGGCCTGACCTGTGGCGAGCGGGCTTGCCACAAGAGGCGCCCGCTACATACCGTGCTGCTTCATCAACCGCTCATAGCTACCGTCAGCCTTCATCTTGGCAATCTCCCGATCAAACCCGGCCACGATCTGCTCATGCTCCGGGTTCTTCAGGCTGACCAGGATATGCAGGCTGTTTTCGCTCAGCGGCTGGGGCAAAAACTCCACCGCATTGCGCACCCGCGCCGACTCGCGCGACAGGTAATAGCGCGCCACATACTCATCCTCCAGCGTCAGCCGCACCCGCTGCGCCGCGAGCATGCGCACGGCCATGGCGAAGTTGTGCACCGGGACTTTCTGCAACTGCGCATCCCCATCGAACGCCGCCGAATAGGCATAGCCACGCACCACGGCGATGGGATAGTCGTGCAATTGCGCAAGGTTCTGGAATTCGATGGGATCGTCGCGGCGCTTGATAAAGCGCACACGGTTGAGCAGGTATTCACCTGAGAACTGGCCCAGTTTCGTACGGGCATCGTCGTACCAGGCGTTGATCAGCACGTCATAACGGCCGTCCCCAACCCCCATCAGCGCACGGGCCCAGGGCACTTGCTCGAAGTCACTGGCATAACCCGCACGGGCAAGGGCGGTACTGACGATATCGGTGGCCAGCCCGCCGTTGATCAAGGTGGAATCGGTAAAAGGCGGCCAGGCATCTGCCACCAGACGCAGACGCTGCGCGAATGCCGGCTGGGCCAGCAGCAACACTCCAATCAAAGCAACGGCACGAGAGAATCGCGGCATGCTCAAAGTCCTTGGCAGGCAGGCGGTGGCCTTGGCTCAGGCGCGGCCCGAGGTTCTAACAGTAGCTCAGATTACACAAAGAAACCGGCGCCGAACGCACTCAATGATGGCAAATTGATTTCACTCACAAAAATAGTTGATTTAGACAGCGTTGCCCGCTGCGCTTACTATCCGCAACAGACATTGATAAGAGAACTCGCCATGACCGTTGAATGGGTGTGCAAACACCACGATGACCTGGGCAAGGAGCAGCTTTACGCGATCCTGCGCTTGCGCAACGAGGTGTTTGTTGTCGAGCAGAAATGTGTGTACCAGGATCTCGATGGGCAGGATTTATCGGGCGACACCCACCACCTGATGGCGTGGCAGGACGACCAACTGGTGGCGTACCTGCGCCTGCTGGACCCGGAATCCCAGGGCGGCGACGTGGTGATCGGCCGCGTGATCGTAGCGCCGGTGGCGCGCGGCACCGGGCTGGGCCATCGGATGATGGAAGAGGCGCTCAAGCAGATTGCCGATACCTGGCCCGAGACACCGATGTTCCTGTCAGCCCAGGCGCATTTGCAGGGGTACTACGGGCGGTATGGTTTTGTGGTGGCAGGTGAGGAGTACCTTGAGGATGATATTCCACACATCGGCATGCGAAAGGACTAGGGATAACCCAGCACCTGCTTGATCTGGCCGAGGTTCGCCTCGATCCAGCGCCGATCAATCGCGCCCCAGCTGCGAATCCGATAGTGCCCGGCATGGTTGCGGGCACCGTCTTCCTGCTCGAACTCACACACAATGTCCAGGTCGGCCAACGCCGCAATGGTGTCCTGCGCCGTACGCCGGGGCATGCCGGTGGCGTCGGTCAGGGCCGGGACGCTGCTGGCCTGGCCGCTGTCGATCAGGTAGGCCACGTACAGGCGGCGGTAGAAGCTGCTCTTGGTCTTGCTCACATCCATGGTCGGTTGCCTTGTGCGGTCAGGGTTTGCCCAGCAGGTCGCGGTACGTGAGGTACACCCGCAGGTCGAATTCCACCTGATGGTAGCCCGGCATCATGTACTCGCAGAGTTTGTAGAACGCCTTGTTGTGGTCCGACTCCTTGAAGTGTGCCAGTTCGTGCACCACGATCATGCGCAGGAACTGCGGCGCGGCCTCCTTGAACAGCGCAGCAATGCGGATCTCTTTCTTCGATTTCAGATTGCCGCCCTGTACCCGCGAGATGGTGGTGTGCAGGCCTAGGGCGCGATGAGTCAGGTCCAGGCGATTATCGAACAGCACCTTGTCGATGGCCGGCGCATTGCGCAGATGTTCCTGCTTCAAGGCCAGGGCGTAGGCGTACAGGGCCTTGTCGCTCTGCACCGCGTGGCGTTCGGGGTAACGTTGCTCCAGGTAGGCACCCAACTGGTCCTTGGCGATCAGTTGACGCACTTGTTCCTGAAGGGCGGCGGGATAGGCCTGGAGGTATTTCAGCGCGGTCATGGGGTCTGCAACAGATTCGGATAGGCGCCAGTGTAACGAATTCAGCGCAGGCGAGCGTGGCACCAGTGTGCCACTTCCTCAGCCACCAACGGCTGCGCCGCCATCGGCCCCTGAATGAAAGGGCAGCCATTGGCCTTCAGCCATTGGGCCTGCTCCTGGGTTTCCACCCCCTCAGCCACCACCACTACATCAAAATGCCCGCACAGCTCGATAATGCTGCGCGCCATCACCTCATCCCGCGCTGAGCCTGGCAGGCGAGCGACCAATTGCGGGTCGAGCTTGAGGGTGTCGAAGGCCAGGTCGCGCAGATGCGCCAGGGAACAGTTGCCCAGGCCAAAGTCATCCAGGGCGGTGCGCACGCCGATCTGGCGCAGCAACTTGAGCTGCTTGATCGACTCTTCAAGGTTGCTCATCAGGCAGTCTTCACTGATTTCCACTTCCAGTTGCCGCCCCAGCAGCCCATGTCGCTCAAGCACCTGCTGCAGTTGGCTCGCCAGGTTGGGCATGTTGAACTGACTGCTGCTCAGGCTCACGCTCAACACCAGTTCATCATCCAAGCCGGCGTGCCAGGCCTGGAGCTGGCCTCCGACCTGCTGGTAAATCCAGGTGCTGAGTTGGCTGATCAGCCGGGCTTCTTCCAGCAACGGCAAAAACAGACCGGGTGGCACATCACCGACACTGGGGTGCTGCCAGCGCAGTAGCGCTTCCACGCCGCGCACACGTCCGTCCGCCAACGCCACCTGGGGCTGGTACACCAGGGTGAACTCCTTGTTTTGAATCGCCGTGCGCACGCCGTCTTCCAGCATCAGGCGCGAACGGGCGCGGCCGTTCATTTCCTGGTCGTAATAGCGATATTGCTGACGACCTGCGCGCTTGGCTTCGTACATGGCGATGTCCGCCGCGCGCAACAGGCCGTTAACGTCCGAACCGCAATCCGGGAACGTGGCGATACCGATACTGACACCGAGCATCACATCCAAACCGTCAACCTGCTGGCAGATAGACACCCGTTCGATCAGTTTTTCCGCAATCTTCGCCGCCTGCTCGGGGAACTCCAGTTCCAGCAGCGCGGTGAACTCATCGCCGCCCATGCGCCCGAGAATGTCGTAGGAACGCAGGCAACCCTGCAACTGCTCCGACACCCAGCGCAGCACCCGGTCGCCGGCGTCATGGCCGAGAGAATCATTGACCCGCTTGAAGCCATCAAGGTCCAGGTACAGCAGCACCAGAGACTGCTCGTTGCGCTCGCTGCGCAGCAAAATGTTCTCCGCCGCCTGGTAAAACCCGCGCCGGTTCAACAGCCCGGTCAGCGGGTCGGTGACTGCCTGGAACTCCAATTGTTGATGCAGGTGACGCACTTCGGACATGTCCAGTACAGTCACCACCATGGCCTTCTGTTCAGCCGGCAGCGGCGCACACGACAACGCCACCGGCACCTGCTGGCCGCGGCTGGTACGCAGGATCGCATCGTGCAAGCGCCAGGTCTGGCCCTGGCGGTAAGCGAGGTACATCTCGAACCCCAGCCAGGCCGGCACATGGGGTTTTTGCAGGAAGCTCAGGAAACTCTCGCCTCGCAACTCGGCCATGGTAGCGTTCAGCAGTCGCGAAATGGCCGGGTTGGCATACTCGATCACACTGCCCTCGCCCACCACCAGAATGCCTTCGGCGGCGTTGTCCAACACCGAGGCATTGAACGCCCGTGCGGACTCCAGCTCATGAGTCAGGCGCTGCAAGGCCCGGCGATTGCGCTGATGCTCCAGCAACGCCTGGACCTTGGGTTTGAGGATATGCGGGTCGAACGGTTTGAACAGGTAATCGATGGCGCCACTGGCATAGCCTTCAAGTACTGCGGCGGGCGACTGGGCATTGGCGGTGAGGAAAATGATCGGGGTCATGCGCGTGCGCTGGCTGCCACGCATCAGGCGCGCCACCTCGAAGCCGTCCATGCCGGGCATCTTCACATCCAGCAGCACCAGGTCGACTTCGTGCTTGAGCAACTTCTCGAGGGCTTCCACACCGGACGCAGCGGTCACCACATGCCAGTCTTCACGCTGTAACAGCGCTCGCATGCTGAGCAGATTCTCTGGGTAGTCATCGACCACGAGAAGAACCGAATGACCATCGCCGTGGTGTGGAGCGCATTCCATGCTACGTCTCTTCCTTAGGACTACTCCGGTCATTTCTGACAGAAAACCCGGACAAACACTGAGGCCTCACTCTAGCCCCGGTTCAGAAAAAGCAGAAGTAACCTCAGTGCCATCATTGCGCCAAAGTTCAGGAAGCCGACTAACGGTCAATCGCTACAAGCCACGAACCACGGGAAACATGGCTTTTTGGCATTCCTTTGGCGCCAATAAGTTGCCAGCAATGATTTAACAAGACGGTTAACACCACCTATAAAGAACCTGTCTGGCCCAAGGGCCATAGCCTACACCCCTCTGTAAAAAGGCCTACGCCATGATCGACCTATCCACCTGGAACCTCAGCATCCCTGTCGGCTCTCCACCCGCGACCATCGAAACCCCCAGATTGATGAGCGGCTTCAACGACCAATATTTCCAGGCCGAAGGCAGCAACGTCCAATTCTGGACCCCGGTCACCGGCACCCGTACCGAAAACGCCATTTACCCGCGCAGTGAATTGCGCGAGACCTACGCCGATGGCCGCCTGCGCAACTGGACCTATCCGGATGCGGACAACTTCCTGCGTGCCACTCTGGCCGTCAATCAAGTGCCGTCCTCCGGCAAAATCGTGATCGGGCAGATTCACGCCTATGACAGCCAGAAACCACTGATCAAGCTGGAGTATCAATTCAAGGAGAAGACCCAGACCGGCAACATCGTCGCCAAGGTGCGCATGCGCCCGGATGAAGATGAAGGCCGGGTGATCACCGTGGCATCTAATGTGCCGCTGGAAAAAACCTTCACCTATGTGATCAACCTCAACAAGGCTGGGCTGCTCAGTGTGTATGCGGCGGACGGCGAGTGGAACGAACGCATCGGCGCGGCGTGGGGCGCCAAGCCGTTGTATTTCAAGGCGGGAGCGTATGTGCAGGACAACAGTGGCGACAGCAAGGAAGGGGCGCGGGTGACGTTTGCCAAGTTGGATATTGATCACGAGTAAGATTATTTCAATCATCCCCCGCTACGGCGGGGGAATGATTACTTGGATATAACGAACTTCGACGATCGTCTTACCCCTATAGCAAAACAGCATAAAAAAATAGTATTTCTTGCAGTGCGCACCTTAGCGCACATCTCATAAAATCATGTGCGTCCGACTCATGTAACCATTCAGGAGTTAAACACATGCCAACGATAGCCACCATTAACCAACCTGCCGTCTCGGGGTTTGGCGCCGGGTCGCAACCAAAAATATACAATGCCACCCCACCTGGTTCTTTTGCGACGCCGCCCCAAAACATGCCAGTTGTCACCAGGCCCTTCAGGTATCTCGTCTTGTCGCACTTTTTGAGCAACAACACCAGGATAGGCGATGTGCTGACTTATTACTGCTACCCTGTGCCGTCCGCAGGTCTTCCTACGATGTTTCTGGAGCAAATAACTCTTACTGCCGCGCTGCTACAAATTTACATCAACAATAAACGCGAACATTTTGAGAAGGAAATACCCTGCTACCTTCCAAACCCAGGAGTCTATGATGTTTACTGGGAGCTTGAAAATGCATCTCAAACATATACGGAGATCAGACAGAACCTGAGATTTACAGTTGTATAACTAGAGTAATTACTAAGATGGCTTATCCATTACCTGAAAAACTATTGCGTTACTCACGATGAAAAACTGTTCACTGTCCTTAGAAAAATACTTCACGCCTATAAGAAACCCGCATTTCTGCGGGTTTTTTTGGCGCTATTGGCTTAGTTCACCTTAGCGTTCAACTCACCTTTCAAATACCGCTGATACATCGCTTCCAACGAGATCGGCTTGATCTTCGAAGCATTGCCGGCAGTACCGAAGGCCTCGTAGCGAGCGATACATACATCACGCATCGCGGTCACGGTCGCACCGAAGAACTTACGTGGGTCGAACTCGCTCGGGTTGGTAGCCATCAGGCGACGCATCGCACCGGTGGACGCCAGACGCAGGTCGGTATCGATGTTGACCTTGCGCACGCCGTACTTGATGCCTTCGACGATTTCTTCAACCGGCACGCCGTAGGTTTCTTTGATGTCACCGCCGTACTGGTTGATGATCGCCAGCCACTCTTGCGGCACCGAGGAAGAACCGTGCATCACCAGGTGGGTGTTGGGGATGCGCTTGTGGATTTCCTTGATGCGGTCGATGGCCAGCACGTCGCCAGTAGGTGGCTTGGTGAACTTGTAGGCGCCGTGGCTGGTGCCGATGGCGATGGCCAGGGCGTCGACTTGGGTCTTTTTCACGAAGTCGGCGGCTTCTTCCGGATCGGTCAGCATTTGGCTGTGATCCAGCACGCCTTCGGCACCGATGCCGTCTTCTTCGCCGGCCATGCCGGTTTCCAGGGAACCCAGGCAGCCCAGTTCGCCTTCAACAGACACGCCGCAGGCGTGGGCCATGGCTACGGTTTGCTGCGTGACGCGCACGTTGTATTCGTAGTCGGTCGGGGTCTTGCCGTCTTCGCCGAGGGAGCCGTCCATCATCACCGAGCTGAAGCCCAGTTGGATGGAGCGCTGGCACACGTCAGGGCTGGTACCGTGGTCCTGGTGCATGCACACCGGGATATGCGGGAATTCTTCGATTGCGGCGAGGATCAGGTGACGCAGGAACGGCGCGCCGGCGTATTTGCGGGCTCCGGCCGAAGCCTGAACGATCACGGGGGAGTCGGTCTTGTCAGCGGCTTCCATGATGGCGCGCATCTGCTCAAGGTTGTTGACGTTAAAGGCTGGGACGCCGTAGCCGAACTCGGCTGCGTGGTCCAGCATTTGACGCATGCTGATAAGTGCCATTGTGTTGTCTCTCCCGGTCGAGGGTCGTTAATCGTGCAAGCCTGCCGTAGCGGCGGCTGCTATTCAAGTTATTGCAGGTCAGGGTTTGCATGCCTGACTTGCTGAATCGTTATTGCTGACTCAGAACCCAATTTGGAACCGAATCTAATGTGGGAGGGGGCTTGCCCCCGATCGCGGTGGATCAGTCAAATGACTCATCACTGACAGACTGCTATCGGGGGCAAGCCCCCTCCCACATTTGGACCTCATTTGTCTTGAGATCGTGGTCTTACTGCGCTTTGCAGCCGCGCCCAATCAAATCATCGGTGGCAACCCAGTAAACCAGGCCTTCCTCACCTTTTGTGTGAAACGCCAATTGGTCGTTGGCATACAGTACGCCCGAGGCGGCAACGTCCTGTTTGAGGCGGTAGACCTGGTCGGAACCGCCGAGGCGTACATCCACCTCGGATTTAGCCGGGTTGGCAAAGCGCCAGTTGACCTCGGCCTTGCTGTCGCAGGTCCAGGTGGTCCACTTGTCGGCCGTTTCGGCCTTGCCGTTGAACATGTTCATGCTGCTGCAGCCGGCCAACAAGGCCAGGGCTGCCAGGGCGAAAACGCCTTTCATTGCCAATCCTCACAGGGCGACCATGGCCGCCGCTGCTGTCGGTTAGTTGATCAGACCCGTCAAGGGCAACCCTGTTCCTGACCGTTGGGCGCGGAGTCGTATTTCTCCAGCCGTTCGTTGCCGATGCGCTTGTTGATCACCGGCATGGTTTCGGCTTGCCAGTCGGCCTGGTAGCAGCTCTTTTTCTGCCCGGAGGCAGGTTCATCTGCCGCAGACTTCGCGTTCGGCGTGCTGCCGCAGCCGGCCAACAGGCCCGCTGCGATCACCAATGCCAACGATTTGATCATGGGAATACTCCTTTTCCGGATCACGAGCCTCAGCCTTTGGCTCGGGTTTCCAGCACTTCAACGGCCGGCAGTACCTTGCCCTCGACGAATTCGAGGAACGCACCGCCACCGGTAGAAATGTAGGAGATCTGCTCAGCAACGCCATATTTATCGATCGCCGCCAACGTGTCGCCGCCACCAGCGATGGAGAAGGCCGAGCTTTCGGCAATGGCGTTGGCCAGCACTTTGGTGCCGTTGCCGAACTGGTCGAATTCAAACACACCGACCGGGCCGTTCCACAGGATGGTCTGCGAAGCTTTCAGCAATTGAGCGAAGTTGGCCGCTGTTTGCGGGCCGATATCCAGGATCATGTCGTCGGCGGCCACGTCAGCGATCAGCTTGACGGTGGCTTCGGCGCTTTCGGCGAATTCCTTGGCCACTACCACGTCCACCGGCAGCGGTACGCTGACTTTGGCGGCGATGGCACGGGCCGTGTCGAGCAGGTCTGGCTCGTAGAGGGACTTGCCTACCGGGTGACCGGCGGCCGCCAGGAAGGTGTTGGCAATGCCGCCGCCGACGATCAGCTGGTTGCAGATCTGGCTCAGGCTGTTGAGCACGTCCAGCTTGGTCGACACCTTGGAACCAGCGACGATGGCCGCCATAGGTTGGGCCGGCGCGCCCAGGGCCTTGCCCAGTGCGTCCAGTTCAGCGGCCAACAGTGGGCCAGCCGCAGCGACCTTGGCGTATTTGGCTACGCCGTGGGTGGAACCTTCGGCGCGGTGGGCGGTGCCGAAGGCGTCCATCACGAACACGTCGCACAGTGCCGCATATTGCTGGGCCAGTTCATCACTGTTCTTTTTCTCGCCCTTGTTGAAGCGCACGTTTTCGAACAGCACGATGTCGCCGGCCTTCACGTCCACACCACCCAGGTAGTCAGCCACCAGCGGCACGTCGCGGCCCAGGGCTTTGCTCAGGTAGTCGGCCACAGGCTTGAGGCTGTTTTCGGCGGAGAACTCACCTTCGGTCGGGCGACCCAGGTGGGAGCAGACCATCACGGCCGCGCCTTTTTCCAGGGCCAGCTTGATGGTCGGCAGCGAAGCCAGGATTCGCGCATCGCTGGTGACTACACCGTCCTTGACTGGGACGTTGAGGTCTTCGCGGATCAGTACGCGCTTACCTTGCAGATCGAGGTCGGTCATCTTCAACACGGTCATGGGTCGCAGTTCCTGAATTACTGTTGATGAGGTTGTTTAGAGGCGATGTGCAGATAATGTTCCGCAACATCCAGCATTCGGTTGGCAAAACCCCATTCGTTGTCGAACCAGGCCAGGATGTTCACCAGCCTCGGGCCGGAAACGCGGGTCTGGCTGGCATCGACAATCGCCGAATGCGGGTCATGGTTGAAATCACAACTGGCGTGGGGCAACTCGGTGTAGGCCAGCAAGCCTTTGAGCGGGCCGCTGGTGGCGGCATCGCGCAGGATCCGGTTGACCTCCGTCGCGTCAGTATCACTGACGGTCTGCATGGTGATGTCCAGGCAGGACACGTTCACCGTCGGCACCCGTACGGCTTTGGCCTGGATTCGCCCGGCAAGTTCCGGCAACAGTCGCTCGATGCCCCGGGCCAGGCCGGTGGACACCGGAATCACAGACTGGAACGCAGAGCGCGTACGGCGTAGGTCCTCGTGGTGATAGGCGTCGATTACCGGCTGGTCGTTCATCGCCGAGTGAATCGTGGTGATCGACACATAGTCCAGGCCGATCGCCTGATCCAGCAAGCGCAACAGCGGCACGCTGCAGTTGGTGGTACAGGAGGCGTTGGACACCAGCCGCTCATCGCCGGTCAGGCAATCCTGGTTGATGCCGTAGACGATGGTAGCGTCGACATCTGCCTCGCTGGCCATCGGCTGGGAAAACAGCACACGCGGCGCGCCGGCGTCGAGGAAACGCTGACCATCGGCACGGGTGTGGTAGACACCGGAACATTCCAGCACCAGGTCGACGCCCAGTGCTTTCCAGTCGATGGCTTCGGGGGTGGCACTGCGCAAGACCTGCACGCAAGTGCCATTAATATGCAGACAATCGCCCTCGACCCGCACTTCGCCGGGGAAGCGGCCGTGGGTGGAGTCAAAGCGTGTCAGGTATTCGATGCTGGCCATGTCAGCCAGGTCGTTGATTGCAACAATTTCAAACCCGGCCGTCGTCCCTCGCTCGAACAGAGCACGCAAGACGCAACGACCAATGCGGCCGTAGCCGTTGAGTGCAACTTTGTAGGGACGCGGTTGAGGCATGGGGTTCTCGATCAAGGTGAGTTCGGTGTTGAAAGCACCATCGCTATCGCGGGCAAGCCCGCTCCCACATTAGACCGCGATCCAAATGTAGGAGCGGGCTTGCCCGCGATGGCGCCAGTACAGACAACGCAGACTGACTTAGTCTTCCAGCAGCTCTTCAGCCTGGCCCAGGATGTTTTCCAGGGTGAAGCCGAACTCTTCGAACAACGCTGGCGCCGGCGCCGACTCACCGTAGGTGGTCATGCCGATCACGCGGCCTTCCAGGCCCACGTACTTGTACCAGTAGTCGGCGTGAGCCGCTTCGATGGCGATACGCGCGCTGACCTGCAACGGCAATACCGACTGCTTGTAGCCGGCGTCCTGGGCTTCGAACACGCTGGTGCAAGGCATCGACACCACGCGCACGTTGCGGCCCTGGGCGGTCAGCTTGTCGTACGCCTGCACGGTCAGGCCCACTTCGGAACCGGTGGAGATCAGGATCAGTTCCGGCTCGCCGATGCAGTCCTTGAGCACGTAGCCGCCACGGCTGATGTCGGCGATCTGCGCGTCGGTACGCACCTGGTGCTGCAAGTTCTGACGCGAGAAGATCAGCGCCGATGGGCCGTCCTTGCGCTCGATGGCGTGCTTCCAGGCCACGGCGGATTCCACCGCGTCGGCTGGGCGCCAGCAATCCAGGTTCGGCGTGGTACGCAGGCTGGTCAGTTGCTCGACCGGCTGGTGCGTCGGGCCGTCTTCGCCCAGGCCGATGGAGTCATGGGTGTACACGTGGATCACGCGTTTCTTCATCAGCGCAGCCATGCGTACGGCGTTGCGGGCGTATTCCATGAACATCAGGAAGGTCGCGCCGTAAGGCACCAGGCCGCCGTGCAGGGACACGCCGTTCATGATGGCGCTCATGCCGAACTCACGCACGCCGTAGTACATGTAGTTGCCGCTGGCGTCTTCCGCCGAGACACCTTTGCAGCCTTTCCACAGGGTCAGGTTGGAACCGGCCAGGTCAGCCGAACCGCCGAGGATCTCTGGCAGCAACGGACCGAAGGCGTTCAGGGTGTTCTGGCTGGCTTTGCGGCTGGCGATGGTCTCGCCCTTGGCCGCGACTTCGGCGATGTAGGCCGAGGCTTTTTCCGAGAAGTCGGCAGGCAGGTCGCCGGCCAGGCGACGCACCAGCTCGTTGGCCAGCTCAGGGAATTCGGCGGAGTAGGCCGCGAAGCGCTGGTCCCACTCGGCTTCGGTGGCCAGGCCTTTTTCCTTGGCGTTCCACTCAGCGTAGATGTCAGCCGGGATTTCGAACGGGCCGTGGTTCCACTTCAGGGCCTCACGGGTCAGGGCGATTTCCGCGTCACCCAGTGGGGCGCCGTGGCAGTCTTCTTTACCCTGCTTGTTCGGCGAACCGAAGCCAATGGTGGTCTTGCAGCAGATCAGGGTCGGCTGCGCGCTCTTGCGGGCGGTATCGATGGCGGTCTTGATCTCTTCCGGATCGTGACCGTCGACATTGCGGATCACCTGCCAGTTATAGGCTTCGAAACGCTTCGGGGTGTCGTCGGTGAACCAGCCTTCGACTTCGCCGTCGATGGAGATGCCGTTGTCGTCGTAGAAGGCAATCAACTTGCCCAGGCCCAGGGTGCCGGCCAGGGACGCGACTTCGTGGGAAATGCCTTCCATCATGCAGCCATCACCCAGGAATACGTAGGTGTGGTGGTCGACGATGTCGTGGCCAGGGCGGTTGAACTGCGCGCCCAGGACTTTTTCAGCCAGCGCGAAGCCTACGGCGTTGGCCAGGCCTTGGCCCAGGGGACCGGTGGTGGTCTCGACGCCTGGGGTGTAGCCGAATTCCGGGTGGCCCGGGGTGCGACTGTGCAGCTGGCGGAAGCTCTTGAGGTCGTCGATGGTGACGTCGTAGCCGGTCAGGTGCAGCAGCGAGTAGATCAGCATCGAGCCATGGCCGTTGGACAGCACGAAGCGGTCACGGTCGGCGAACGACGGGTTGCTCGGGTTGTGTTTCAGGTAGTCACGCCAAAGTACTTCGGCGATATCCGCCATGCCCATCGGGGCACCGGGATGGCCGCTGTTGGCTTTTTGCACGGCATCCATGCTGAGGGCACGAATGGCGTTGGCACGCTCACGACGGCTGGGCATCGCTGATCTCCTGAGGTTTGAATATAAAAGAAACGGAAAAAAGGACCGGCATTTTCCCTCAGCCACCGCCTGCGGGCAATGACAGATAGTCACTTGAGGAGGTTTTTCCTGTGCTTTGGGCGTCAATACCTTGCAGAACCCTTCAAGCTTTTCGTCTAAAGGTTATAGCGACTGCTTATAACCGCCACTTATCGACCAATATCAAAACTTTTTGATATTGGCCTTGCGGGGATGCCCACCCGTCACTAGACTGCTGGCCTTATGAATATACCCATGCCCTCACTGCGCCCCGACGACGGCGATGAACTGGCAGCCTTGTGCAAGGCCGCTGGCGACCCGTTGCGTCTGAACGTGTTGCGCGCACTGGCCAACGACTCCTTTGGCGTACTGGAGCTGGCGCAGATCTTCGCCATCGGTCAGTCCGGCATGAGCCATCACCTGAAGGTATTGGCCCAGGCCGAGCTGGTGGCGACCCGCCGTGAAGGCAATGCGATTTTCTATCGGCGCGCCCTGCCCCACACCGAACTGCTGGGCGGCAAGCTGCACACCGCGCTGCTCGAAGAGGTGGACAACCTGAGCCTGCCGTTTGATGTGCAATCGCGCATCGGCCAGGTCCACGGGCAGCGCGCCGCCGCCAGCCAGGACTTTTTCGCGCGGGTAGCAGAGAAGTTTCGCGCCCAGCAGGACCTGATCGCTGGCCTGGCTCAATACCGCGACAGCGTACTGGCGCTGCTGGACAAGCTGAGCTTCAGCGACGAGGCCACAGCGCTGGAAGTCGGACCGGGCGATGGCGGTTTCCTGCCGGAACTGGCGCGGCGGTTTCACCAGGTCACGGCGCTGGACAACAGCCCGGCGATGCTCGACCTGGCACGCCAGCTCTGCGAGCGCGAGTCGCTGGGCAATGTCCGCCTGCAACTGGCCGACGCACTGAGCAGCACGACAATCAAGGCCGACTGCGTGGTGCTGAATATGGTCTTGCACCATTTCGCCGCCCCCGCCGAGGCCCTCAAGCAAATGGCCGGGCTGCTGCACCCCGGCGGTAGCCTGCTGGTTACGGATTTATGCAGCCACAACCAGAATTGGGCCAGGGAGGCCTGCGGTGATCTCTGGTTGGGTTTTGAACAGGATGATCTGGCCCGTTGGGCCACCGCTGCGGGACTCGTTCCCGGGGATAGCCTCTATGTAGGTTTACGCAATGGTTTCCAGATCCAGGTCCGCCATTTTCAGCGGCCGGCTGGCGACACTCACCATCGGTAAATATCAGGAAAACATCGAGATGAGCGAATACTCCCTTTTCACCTCCGAGTCCGTGTCTGAAGGGCATCCGGACAAAATCGCCGACCAGATTTCTGATGCGGTGCTGGACGCCATCATTGCTGAAGACAAGTTCGCCCGTGTGGCGTGCGAGACCCTGGTGAAAACCGGTGTAGCGATCATCGCTGGCGAAGTGACCACCACCGCCTGGGTTGACCTGGAGCAACTGGTTCGTGATGTGATCACCGACATCGGCTACAACAGTTCCGACGTCGGCTTCGACGGTGCGACCTGCGGCGTGATGAACATCATCGGCAAGCAGTCCCCGGACATCAACCAGGGTGTAGACCGCGCCAAGCCGGAAGACCAGGGCGCCGGCGACCAGGGCCTGATGTTCGGCTACGCCAGCAACGAAACCGACGTGTTGATGCCAGCACCGATCACCTTCTCGCACCAGCTTGTGCAGCGTCAGGCAGAAGCCCGCAAATCCGGCCTGCTGCCGTGGCTGCGCCCTGACGCCAAGTCCCAGGTGACCTGCCGTTACGAAGGCGGCAAGGTCGTGGGTATCGACGCGGTTGTACTGTCGACCCAGCACAACCCTGACGTGTCCTACGCCGACCTGCGCGAAGGCGTGATGGAGCTGATCGTCAAGCACGTGCTGCCGGCCGAACTGCTGAGCAAGGACACCCAGTTCCACATCAACCCGACAGGCCAGTTCATCATCGGTGGCCCGGTAGGCGACTGCGGCCTGACCGGTCGCAAGATCATCGTCGACAGCTACGGCGGCATGGCCCGTCACGGCGGCGGCGCGTTCTCGGGTAAAGACCCGTCCAAGGTTGACCGCTCGGCAGCCTACGCGGGTCGTTACGTGGCGAAGAATATCGTCGCGGCCGGCCTGGCCGAGCGCTGCGAGATCCAGGTTTCCTACGCTATCGGCGTGGCCCAGCCTACGTCGATCTCGCTGAATACCTTCGGCACCGGCAAGATCAGCGACGATAAGATCGTCAAGCTGGTGCGTGAGGTCTTCGACCTGCGCCCTTACGCGATCACCACCATGCTCGACCTGCTGCACCCGATGTACCAGGAAACCGCAGCGTACGGCCACTTCGGCCGTACCCCTGCGCAGAAGACTGTCGGCGACGACACCTTCACCACCTTCACCTGGGAAAAAACCGACCGCGCCAACGACCTGCGCACCGCCGCCGGCCTGTAAACGCTCAAGGTGCACAAAAGCCCCGCCAGGTTCGCCTGGCGGGGCTTTTTATTGCATCGCACTTTGCGCGACACCCCTCACACTTTTTGGATCCAAAGCTTGCAGGCCCAATGATGGCCCTCTAGAATCCGCGCCCTCTCGGGCCTCTCACCTTATTTGGATATTGCCCTGCGCCAGCCCGGGAGTTCCAAGCGCGCAGGCAATCGAACATTGAGGTTTTTCATGCGCATCTCCACGCTCGCCCCTGCCGCCCTTCTGCTCAGCCTGTTCGCCCTGCCGGTCCACGCCGCCGACCTGAGCGCACTGAGCGGTGCCCTGAGCTCGCAGCTCGGTGGCGGCAATTCCGGCGACTGCCAGAAGCAAGCCGCAGACCTGCAAACCAGGATCGATGCAGCCGAAGCCCAGAAGGACACCTTGAAAGTGAAGGCCTTCAAAGCCGCTCAAGACCAGATCAACAAAGGCTGTGACAAACTTTCCGAAGCGCAGGCCAAAGCCGATGCCAAGCAACAAACACAGGAAGCCAAGGCTGATAAACCTGACGCGGTGAAAGCCCTGGGCGGCCTGTTCAAGTAAACAGAAACACCCGGTAAAAAGCCCCGCGCTGTCGGGGCTTTTTTGTGGCCGCAGGGTTCCATTAGGCTGGGCACCCTTTTCGAGCAAGGATGCTCATGATGCGCCTACCGATAGCCCTTTTACTCAGTATTTTATCGTTCAGCCTGTGGGCCGAAGATTGCCCCGACGATGCTCGGGCACAGGTCAGCACCCTGGCCGAACAACTCCGCCAGTGGGATGACAGCTACCACCGGCTCGGCCAATCCCCTGTGAGCGATGAGCTCTACGACCAGGCCCGCCAGCGACTGGCTCACTGGCGCCAGTGTTTCCCCGACACCCCTTTGACGCCCGACAACCCACTGGCGAGCGCACGCGGTACCCGGCCGCATCCCGTTGCCCATACCGGCCTGGAGAAACTGCTGGATGAACAGGCAGTTGATGCCTGGCTGGTCAACCGCGAGGATGTCTGGATTCAACCGAAGGTGGACGGTGTGGCGGTGACCCTGGTGTATCGCAAGGGGCGCCTGAGCCAAGTCATCAGCCGCGGCGATGGAGCAAGGGGTCACGACTGGTCTGCCTCGGCGCGCAAAATCCCCGGCATAGTCCAGCAGTTGCCCGAGCCCATTGATCTCGTATTGCAAGGCGAACTCTATTGGCACCTCGGCGACCATGTGCAGTCGGCAAATGGCGGGCTCAATGCCCGCAGCAAGGTGGCCGGCTTGATGAACCGCAAGCAATTGAGCGACACCGACGCCGCAGGCATTGGCCTGTTCGTCTGGGCTTGGCCGAAAGGGCCGGCGACATTTACCGAACGCCTCGCCACACTGGCACGCTGGGGCTTCACCGATAGCCAACGCTACAGCCATCCCATTCGAAACATCACCGAAGCCTCGCATTGGCGCACCTATTGGTACAACCATCCATTGCCGTTCGCCAGCGATGGCGTGGTGCTGCACCAGGCGCAGCGCGCACCCGCCGAACGCTGGCAGGTTAATGCGCCGTATTGGGCAGTCGCCTGGAAGTACCCAGCGGCCAAGGCGTTGGCACTGGTGCGCAACGTTGAGTTCAAGGTCGGACGCACCGGACGCATCACCCCCATGCTGGAACTGGAGCCGGTACGCTTGGACGACCGGAAAATCAGCCGGGTAAGTGTCGGCTCATTGGTACGCTGGCAAGCGTTGGATATCCGACCTGGCGACCAGGTCGCGGTCAGCCTGGCGGGCCAGGTTATTCCTCGGTTGGACGCGGTCATTTTGCGCAGTACCACCAGGGTGGACCTGCCAGTGCCCAACCCTGCCAAATTCCATGCGCTGAGCTGCTGGCAACTGGACCCCGATTGCGAGGAACAATTACTGGCACGCCTTACCTGGCTCAGCGGCAACCAGGGCCTCGCGTTGCCACACGTAGGTCGTGAAACCTGGAACGTATTGATCCAGGCCGGTCTAATCGCAGGCTTTCTCGATTGGTTAACCCTGGACGCGGCAGAGCTTGCTAACATTGATGGCTTCGGTGATCGCAGCCGCGAACGCCTACTCGAAAGCCTTCACAGCGCTCGGCAGCGGCCCTTTGCACAATGGCTCAAGGCCCTGGGTGTACCGCCTGCGGCACGTAACAACCTGGAGGGCGACTGGCAGACGCTGGTCGCCAGAGACACCCAGGCCTGGCTGAACATTGATGGCATCGGCCCAGGCCGCGCAGCGCAATTGAGCGCTTTTTTTCGCGACCCGCATGTACAGGCCTTGGCTGAAACATTACGCATGGCGGGGATAGACGGGTTTTGAACCCCGCTGCCCCTCGCCATCAGATTGCGACTTTGGAGCCCCACATGAAATTTCTAATCCCTTTTGCCTTGCTGACCGTCGCAAGCTTCATGACCACACCGTTGCTGGCCGCTGAACAAGCCGCTCCCCTCACCGGCTGCGCCGCCAAACGCCAAGCCATCAGCACCCAGATCGAACAAGCCAAGGCCCACGGCAACAGCGCGCAACAAGCCGGCCTGGAAAAAGCCCTGAGTGAAGTCACCGCCAACTGCACCGACGCGTCCCTGAAGAAGGAGCGTGAAAACAAGGTACTCGACGCCAAGCACGAAGTCAGCCGCCGTCAGGCCGACCTCGACAAGGCCATGAAAAAAGGCGACGCGGACAAGATCAACAAGCGTAAGGACAAGCTCGCCGAGTCCCGCAAGGAACTGCAGGACGCGGTGGAAGAACTCGACCAGTAAAACCGGTCAGTGGTCCCGGAACTGTTTATGGCAGGCGCTGCAGGCATCTTCGACTTTCTGCACGGCCGGCCCCAGGTTACTGGCCTTGTAGGGCTGCACCTGGCTGGCGGTCACCAATTCGCCGGTGGCCGCTTCAAGGTTGCGAGCCAGTTGCTGGAATTGCGCCTGTTTCTGCCAGACATCGTCCTTGGCGCTGGTGTTATCTTCTTCGCGCACGCTTGGGAAATGTTTCCAAGGCTCATGGGACAAGGCGTCGAGCTTGACCGCACCCTCGGCAAACTTGGCGCCGTCGAACGGGATGCGCCCGCGCAACATGCCGCCCAGGTCTTCGCCGGTCTTGAGCATCTGTTTGAAGATTGCCTTGCGCTGGCCCAGCGGCGAATTCGGATCAACACCGCCGCAGGCGGACAGGGCCAGACAGGCCAGCAGTACAACAGTCAGTCGTTTAAAAGTCATGGTGGCTTCGAGGTCACGGGAAACGGCGGCCAGTATCCTCGCCCCACCCACAAAGACCAATAGCCCTATTAATAATAAGGGTTGCCCGAAGGTGTTACAGCGCGGGCAATCGCTTCAGGAAGTGTTTGTATGTATGTCATGTCGAAACCCTGGAGCCGCCGCCTGGCGTGGGCTCTGCCGATAATCGTGCTGCTGGCCGGCTGCGATGCGGGTAAAGAAGCAGCCAAAGATGAAACTTCCAAGCCTCACGCCGTCGCGACCTATGTCAGCGCGCCGTGGGAAGCGCTACCCGCAGTATCCGACAACGATTTGCTGGCCGGTTTCGAATCCTGGCGCAGCGCCTGCCAACGCCTCAAGGCCGACCCGATCTGGGGCGCGACCTGCGCAGCCGCCGCTACGGTGCCCGGCAATGCCGTGGCCGTACGCGGGTTTCTCAAGGAGCGCCTGGATGTGTTCGGCCTGCGTTCGGCCGACAACACCCCGAACGGCTTGATCACCGGTTACTACGAGCCGGTCTACCCCGGCAGCCTGACCAAAACCGCCAAAGCCAATGTGCCGGTGTATGGCGTACCGGACGACCTGATCATCGTTAACCTGGAAAGCATCTACCCCGAACTCAAGGGCAAACGCCTGCGCGGTCGCCTGGAAGGTCGCGTACTCAAGCCCTACGACGACGCCAGCGCCATCAATGGCCAGGGCTCCACGGCCAAACCGATTGCCTGGCTGACTGACCCGATGGACCTGCAATTCCTGCAAATCCAGGGCTCAGGCCGGATCCAACTTGCCGGAGGGCGCCAACTGCGCGTCGGTTATGGTGACCAGAATGGCTACCCCTATCGCCCCATCGGCCGCTGGTTGGTGGAGCAAGGGCAGTTGAAGAAAGAAGATGTGACCATGGGCGCCATCAGCGCCTGGGCCAAGGCCAACCCGCAGCGCATCCCGGAACTGCTGGCGAGCAACCCCAGCTACATCTTCTTCAGCGCCCGCCCCGACAGTAACGAAGGCCCGCGCGGTTCGCTGAACGTGCCGTTGACCGCAGGCTACAGTGTGGCGGTGGATCGCAAGGTGATTCCACTGGGCAGCCTGCTGTGGCTATCGACTTCCAAACCGGACGGTTCACCTATCACAAGGCCCGTCGCCGCCCAGGACACTGGCGGTGCGATCACGGGCGAAGTGCGCGCGGACCTGTTCTGGGGCACCGGCGACGCAGCGGGAGAATTGGCGGGCAACATGAAACAGCAGGGGCAGATCTGGATGCTGTGGCCCAAGGGCGCAGCACTGCCGCATGTACCGGATGCACCTAGCGGGACGTGAAAGCGGTCTGTCCAACTTGGTTCATTGGGGTGAGCGGGCTTGCCAGTGGCAGGCTTGTTGTGGCAAGCGCGCTTACCACAACAAGCCCACACCCAAGGAATCGGCTTCAACCGTCAGATCGAGACAAAGAAGAAACTCGCAATCAACGCCATCCCCACAAACCACACCAGCGAACGCAGCATCGCCCAGTCCGCCAGGTAACAGATGATGTACAGCAGGCGGCTGGTGATAAACAGCACAGCCAGCACATTGATGGTCACCAATTCGGCCGTACCGGCCAGGTGCGCGATGATCACTGCAGCCGCAAACGCTGGCGTGACTTCAAAGCTGTTGAGCTGCGCACTATGCGCACGCTTGGCAAACCCTTCGAGGGTGTCCAGGAACGCCCGGGGGTCGTGGTTCTGCCGTGGCCCGAACTTACCACCACTGAACTTGGCCACGCCTGTACACAGATAAGGCAGGAAAATTGCGATCAACACACACCAGAAGGCCACCGTCATCACTGATTCCTTTTTTAATTTTGTTTTAAGTTTTAAACAGAAATTAGAGTTTTAGCACTAAACCTGTAAAACCGCACACACCGCTATGAACCGCCACGTCCGGAAAGGTTCTATCGGTGATTTGTCCCCACTCCTGCAACATCGTGCCGCTGTTGCGGTCCATCCCCCATCAACGCTCTCTCCCCACCTTCCAAGGACCCCGGATGCTTGAACTTGTCGCCGCCTTCATTTGCCTCACCACCCTGCTCACCTACGTGAACTTTCGCTTTATCGGCCTGCCACCCACCATCGGCGTGATGGTCACGGCGCTGGTGTTTTCACTGATCCTGCAAGGCTTGAGTTTTCTCGGCTACCCCGGTCTTGAGGAACGCATCCAGCAACTGATCGGCCAGATCGACTTCGGCGATTTGTTGATGAACTGGATGCTCTCGTTCCTGCTGTTCGCCGGCGCCTTGCACGTCAACCTGAACGACCTGCGCAGCTACCGCTGGCCCATCGGCCTGCTGGCGACCTTCGGCGTGCTGATCGCCACCGTAGTGATCGGCAGCCTGGCGTATTACATCTTTGCCTTGTTTGGCTGGCATGTGAGCTTCCTCTACTGCCTGCTGTTCGGTGCACTGATTTCCCCTACCGACCCGATTGCGGTGCTGGGCGTACTGCGTACCGCCAATGCCTCCAAACCCCTGAAAACCACCATCGTCGGCGAGTCGCTGTTCAATGACGGCACGGCAGTCGTGGTGTTTACCGTACTGCTGGGGATCGCACAGTTGGGCGAGACGCCCACCGTGGGCGCTACCGCCATGCTGTTTGCCCATGAGGCCATCGGCGGCGTGGTGTTCGGTGGCCTGATCGGCTACCTCGTTTACCTGATGATCAAGAGTATCGAGCAGCACCAGATCGAAGTGATGCTGACCCTGGCTCTGGTCATCGGCGGCTCGGCAATGGCCACCGAACTGCACGTCTCGGCACCGATCGCGATGGTGGTCGCCGGCCTGATCATCGGCAACCTGGGGCGCAAGCTGGCAATGAACGACATGACCCGTCGCTACCTCGACGGCTTCTGGGAGCTGCTCGATGACATGCTCAACGCCCTGCTGTTTGCACTGATCGGCATGGAACTGTTGCTGTTGCCGTTCAACTGGCTGCACGTGTTCGCCGCCAGCCTGCTGGCCGTGGCGATCCTGCTGTCGCGCCTGCTGACGGTCGCTCCGGCCATTCTGTTGCTGCGCCGCTGGCGCACGGTGCCACGCGGGACCATCCGCATCCTGACCTGGGGTGGTTTGCGCGGTGGGGTTTCAGTGGCGCTGGCATTGGCCTTGCCACTGGGCCCGGAGCGCGATTTGCTGCTGAGCATCACCTACATCGTGGTGCTGTCGTCGATCCTGTTGCAGGGGTTGAGCATCGGCAAGCTGGTCAAGCGCGTAACCCGGGACGAGCCCCAGGCCGCGCCTGACACTCACTGATCCTTGTTGATCCGCTGCGGATGCCTCGGGTCCGCAGCTTTTTTGCCCGGCAGGCTGCTTTCGCTGCGAATCTGCGCATGACTGATCAACGCAAAGATAAAGCTGCCGCCAATGATATTGCCCGCCAGGGTCGGCCCGGCAAACACCAGCCAGAAGTCACTCCACGGCAACTCGCCGGCAAACACCAGGTACGACACCTCCGCCGAGCCGACAACGATATGAGTGAAGTCGCCCAATGCCATGAGGTAGGTGATCAAGATAATGATCCACATCTTGGCGCTCTCCATGGACGGGATCATCCATACCATGGTGGCGATCATCCAGCCGGAAACGATGCCCTTGGCGAACATCTGGCCGGGGTCGTTCTCCATGATCTTGCGCCCGATCTCAAGGAAGGCCATGTCGGTCCTGGTATCGAAGATCGGCAGGTGCAGCATCACGTACGCCACTAGCAAGGTGCCGCACAGGTTACCCACCAGCACCACCGACCATAACCGCAGCAGGCGCCCGGCGTTGCCCAGGGTGGGCTTGCTCATCACCGGCAGCACGGCCGTCAGGGTGTTTTCGGTGAACAACTGTTGGCGCGCGAGGATCACCGCCAGGAAGCCCGCGCAGTAACCGAAGCTGGCGATCACCTTGAAGGCTTCGCCCTCCGGCAGACGCGAGTTGAGCAGCCCCATGGCCATCAGCGACAGACCCATGGTCAGGCCGGCAGCCAGCGCCGACCACCATAGGGCGGCGACGCTGCGCTCGAGCTCCTGGTCGCCCTGGGTGCGGATGATTTCGTGCAGCACCGCCGCGCGAGGCGGCTGGTTCTTGTCCACGTCCTGCTGCTCTTCCTGCGACAGGTTGGGGGTCTTGCCGTCTGTTTGGGTGGCCATGATTTACCAGAGTCCGAGGGGTACCTGTAGCTACGACACGGCCCGACGATGGCTGTTCAGTGGCCTGACGATTTAACTGGTATGCGCCAGGCTATGGCGGCTTCTACAGTGGTAGAGCGGATCGGGGTACTCCAGGGTTTACTACGCGCCTTGTAGTATTTGACGATGCCGTCGCGCACGTTGTTGAACGCCTGTGGCGTCGTGGCATCCGCCAAGTCACGGGCGGCACGCCGCAGCAATTCGATATTGGCCTGCGGCTGGCCAGGCCGATAGAGCGACGGGTAAATGACTTCCCGCGTGAAATTTTCGGCCTTTACCGCCAGATCACGCCTGTTCATCTGCACAACCGCGTTCGTCATGACCTTCGACATCGCCACTTCGTTGCCAGGAGGCTGTCTGTTCATCACTTGCAGAAGCTGCTGAAAATTAGGCCTTCCGGCTGCGTTGAGACGCCGTCCCAACCACTCGACACGCTCGGGACGACGTGCCAGCGCATCCAGGTTACGCAACGCAGCCGCCAACCTGGGAGTCACCGTCAGCTTGTCACTGGCCTGATTGGCTTCGGTAATGGCGGCCTCCAGTTCCTGCATTGCTTGCTGTGCGCTCTTGCGAAACATCAGCACATCCTTGGCGGCGGGATCCTTCTCCAGATAACTCTCAACGCTCGCCAGCATTTTGTCGTCCATGGCCAACACCGCGTGGTCCAATGACTGGAATTGGTAACGCTCACGCAACGCGGCACGCTTTTCCAGGTGCGCGCTTACCGCCGTACGCGCCGACGCTTGCAGATGCTTCTTCTGATCGTCGGTCATGGTGAAATTGACCGTGCCACCGAACACGCCACGGAAGTCGCCCTTTTCTGATTTCAGCGGTAATACGACGGTCTGATCCGCTTGTGCCTTGAGCTTGTCTTCCTGATACCCCCAGGCAGCCGCATGCGGGACACCAATGATCCTATCGAGCAAGCCGCTCACAACGCTGCCTGCCTTGGCAGGCTCCGGGTTTTCGGACTCGAACCTGACGACCAGTGACTCGCTCTTGCTCAGAGGGCTTTCTGGAAAAGGCGGATCAATCACCGCAGAAGACGGCGTGTTGACCAGCAGTCCACCATCCAGAAATGCCGTTTGCTCAGCGTGCTCCTGAAAGGCATGGCCCCGCTCTATCGGGCTTTTGAACAACCCAGGTAATGAGCCAGATATAAGAGCCACCTGGGCAATGTCCATGTCCGGTGTGGTGCTCGCATTGAACACCACCAACTGCGGTCGGCCATCGAACAGACCGGTTCCCGTGATGTTGAGCTGCTTGACCGCAGCAATGTGACGACTCAACACCTCAATGTCGCGAAACGTCGGTCCTTTCCCGGCACTGAGCCGGTCTGCAATCTTCATGACGCCAGCGGGCCGGTCTACCCGCCGGGTCCCGGCGACCTTCGCCAGCAGCGACTTGCGCGCCTCATTGCCGATCAGGTCTTTCAGGGCCTGCGCTTCGGTTTGCAGGCGCGGTATCAGGGTGAACAATAACTGCGCGATATTTCCCGCCGTACCTGGCAAGCGCCCTGCCAGTTTTCCAATTTCAGTACTGGCATTCTGTAGCTTTGCCATAAAAGAATTCTTGCTGTTCAGCAATTCAGGCAGGTTGAGTCTGTTCGACAGGTTTTCAAAGGTCCTGGCATCCATGCCACTGGCCAGCAACACAGCAGAAATCGCGCCCACGGAGGACGCGGAGATCACTTTGACGCCCGCCAGTGCTTTGTGGTTTTCAAGTGCCTGGGCCATGCCCGGGAAAGCAATGCCCTTGGCCCCACCCCCACTCAATACCAGATGCGTAAGCGGCGGCGGTGACGAAACCACTTCCACCCGGCCATCGCTGAATCGCTCAAGGCTCACTTTGCGCTCGCCCACGTCTTTGACCAGCGATGTCTTTATATTCTTTTCTACATTCTCCGGCGGCTGAGACTGAGCAGTGAAATGCGAGCTGGACACTTTCATATTCATACGCGCCATTCTCTACAGGATGTCATCCTGAGTGACGCGAGAGCCGGGACAGGTCCATCCGGAATGATTTGGTAAAGCAAATCGACCCGGGCCGAGATTACAGTGGAGGAATGTCGTCCTTGAACTGATCCTTCACATACCTGATCTCAGTGCGGCCATGAGGCGCTGGCAGGCCATCTTCACCAAGGTTGACGAAAACCATTTTTTCCACGGTAAGAATGCTACTGCGGGTGATCTTGTTGCGCACTTCACAGGTCAGGGTGATGGAGGTGCGGCCGAACGCAGTGGCGGTGATGCCCAGTTCGATGATGTCGCCCTGGCGCGAGGCACTGACGAAGTTGATTTCGGAGATGTACTTGGTGACGACGCGTTGGTTGCCCAGTTGAACAATGGCGTAGATGGCCGCTTCTTCGTCGATCCAGCGCAGCAGGCTGCCGCCGAACAGGGTGCCGTTGGGGTTGAGGTCTTCGGGTTTTACCCATTTGCGGGTGTGGAAGTTCATGTTCACTCCAAAGCGTGTTGCCCAATGATGGGCAACATCATGGCAGACGCCCGCCCCAAGCTCTACGCGCCATTGCCTATCAACCCCATGAGCGATCTTCATATGGCCGACAGAAAGGCTTGGGAAGTCTGGCGCACACGGCTATAATCGCCCCCGCTTCAAAACGGTTATCTTCGGTTGATACCGTTCTCCCGCCACCTGTCCGAGGGGCGCTGCAGCAGGTTCAACCTGTCAGGCTCGGATGGGGCGTTGTCCGGCCTGGTCCACCTGGCCTGATACTAAACGCTCAACGGCGCCCATTCGCACACTACGAATGGAGGCTCTTCATGAGCGCTGTCAACACGCCTGCAGATTTCAACGACTACAAAGTCGCCGACATGTCCCTCGCTGCCTGGGGCCGTCGCGAAACCTTTATCGCCGAATCCGAAATGCCTGCCCTGATGGGTCTGCGTCGCAAGTACGCCGCTGAGCAGCCGCTCAAGGGCGCGAAGATCCTCGGTTGCATCCACATGACTATCCAGACTGCCGTGCTGATCGAAACCCTGGTTGCCCTGGGTGCCGAAGTGCGCTGGTCGTCCTGCAACATCTTCTCGACTCAAGACCAGGCCGCTGCCGCAATCGCTGCTGCCGGTATCCCGGTGTTCGCCTGGAAAGGCGAGACCGAAGAAGAGTACGAGTGGTGCCTGGAGCAAACCATCCTCAAAGATGGCGCGCCTTGGGATGCCAACATGATCCTCGACGACGGCGGCGACCTGACCGAGCTGCTGCACAAGAAGTACCCGCAGATCCTCGACCGCGTCCACGGCGTGACCGAAGAAACCACCACCGGCGTGCACCGCCTGCTGGACATGCTGGCCAAGGGCGAGCTGAAAATCCCGGCCATCAACGTCAACGACTCGGTGACCAAGAGCAAGAACGACAACAAGTACGGCTGCCGTCATAGCCTGAACGATGCCATCAAGCGCGGCACCGACCACCTGCTGTCGGGCAAGCAAGCCCTGGTGATCGGCTACGGCGACGTGGGCAAGGGTTCGTCCCAGTCCCTGCGTCAGGAAGGCATGATCGTCAAGGTTTCCGAAGTCGACCCGATCTGCGCCATGCAAGCCTGCATGGACGGTTTTGAAGTGGTTTCGCCGTTCATCGACGGCGTCAACGACGGCACCGCCGCCAGCATCGACAAGGCCCTGCTGGGCAAGATCGACCTGATCGTCACCACCACCGGTAACGTGAATGTCTGCGACGCCAACATGCTCGCCGCCCTGAAAAAACGTGCCGTGGTCTGCAACATCGGTCACTTCGACAATGAGATCGACACCGCTTTCATGCGCAAGAACTGGGCATGGGAAGAAGTGAAGCCTCAGGTGCACAAGGTTCACCGTACCGGCGCGGGTGATTTCGACCCACAGAACGACGACTACCTGATCCTGCTGGCTGAAGGCCGCCTGGTTAACCTGGGCAACGCCACTGGCCACCCAAGCCGCATCATGGATGGCTCGTTCGCCAACCAGGTACTGGCCCAGATCTTCCTGTTCGGCCAGAAGTACGCCGACCTGTCGCCTGCCCAGAAAGCCGAGCGCCTGACCGTGGAAGTACTGCCGAAGAAACTCGACGAAGAAGTGGCCCTGGAAATGGTCCGCGGCTTCGGCGGCGTGGTAACTCAACTGACCAAGACCCAGGCTGACTACATCGGCGTGACCGTCGAAGGTCCGTTCAAGCCGCACGCTTATCGCTACTGATTTGCTTACCACCCGCTCTCCTTGTGAGGGCGGGCCTTTAATGTGGGAGGGGCGCTGCGACGATTCGACGTGCCCCCGATAACGAAATGCCAGTTAACAGATATGTCGACTGACACACCCTCATCGGGGGCTAGCCCCCTCCCACATTAAATCGGTGCATGACTTCCGGTATCTGAGTTTCAAAGGGTTATTACCATGTCCCAAGACCGTCGCTACAGCTTCGAGTTCTTCCCGACCAAGACCGATGCTGGGCATGAAAAACTGATGGCGACTGCCACGCAGTTGGCCAGCTACAACCCGGACTTCTTCTCCTGCACCTACGGCGCTGGCGGCTCGACCCGTGACCGCACGATCAACACCGTGTTGCAGCTGGAAAGCCAGGTCAAAGTTCCCGCCGCTCCGCATTTGTCATGCGTGGGCGACAGCAAGGCCGACCTGCGCGGCCTGCTGACCCAGTACAAAGCTGCTGGTATCAAGCGCATCGTCGCCCTGCGCGGTGACCTGCCGTCCGGCATGGGCATGGCCAGCGGCGAGCTGCGCTACGCCAATGACCTGGTGAGCTTCATCCGTGAAGAAACCGGCGACCATTTCCATATCGAAGTCGCGGCTTACCCGGAGATGCATCCACAAGCACGCAATTTCGAAGACGACCTGCAGAACTTCGTGCGCAAGGCCAACGCCGGCGCCGACAGCGCAATCACCCAGTATTTCTTCAACGCCGACAGCTACTTCTACTTCGTCGAGCGTGTACGAGCCATGGGCGTGAACATCCCGATCGTGCCAGGCATCATGCCGATCACCAACTACAGCAAATTGGCGCGTTTCTCCGATGCCTGCGGCGCCGAGATCCCACGCTGGGTGCGCAAACAACTGGAAGCCTATGGCGACGACGTCAAGAGCATCCAGGCGTTCGGCGAACAGGTCATCAGCACAATGTGTGAAGAATTGTTGCAAGGTGGCGCGCCAGGGTTGCACTTCTATACCCTGAACCAGGCTGAACCAAGCCTTGCAATCTGGAACAACCTCAAGCTGCCACGCTGAAGGTTGCCCGGCAGTGCCAAGGCCCTCGTCTACGAGGGCCTTTGTCGTTTTACATGCCCACGGAACCCAGCAGTCCATGAATACAGTGCCCACGCCGTCCCGCCCACAACTGGTCTACCTGGTCTTCGGCTCCGAGACCTACCACCAGGAAGCGGTGTTCAGCATCGCCAGTGCGCTGGCTTTCCTGCAGGCAACCCCGGAAGCCGCCGTGGATATCCAGGTATTCAGCGACAACCCCGAGCCCTATCGCCTTTTGCCGGTACGCGTACGCCCGCTGGACGAAGCTACCCGCAAACGCTGGAGCGAACCCCACGGCTATCACTTCCGTACCAAGCATGTGGTATTGCGCCAAGTGCTGGAAGAATCGCCGGTGGCCATGCTGATCGACACCGATACCTTCTTCCATCACTCACCGATGGACCTGTTCGAGCGCGTGCAACCCGGCACCCTGCTGTGCAATGCCTTCTACAGCAAGTACGGCGACAACCACGAGAGCATTCTCTACACCGCCTTGCGCCAGCGCCTGCTGGACATGGGCGTGGCCGACGATGACATGATGACGCTCAACTCCGGGGTCATGGGCCTGACGCAACAGGATGCGCACATCCTCGACCGCTCCATCGCCTTGATGGACGAACTGTTCCCCTATGCCCAAGGCGCGTACACCCTCGAAGAGTTCTGCCTGTCGATCGCCGCCTATCGCACCGTCAACGTGCGCGAATGCCCGGACCTGATCCACCACTACTGGAGTCGCAAGCAGCTGTTTCGCGCCAAGGTCAAGGCCTGGATCGCCAAGCATGCGGCCGCGCCCACCAGCGCACTGGCGTTGGCCGACACTCGCAAGGTGTCCTCGCACCTGCCACGCCCTCCCCGCCTGCAGCGCCTTCTGTACAAGCTGATCACGCTGGTGCTGCCCAAGCACCAGCAGCAATTCATCCGTGAAATTCTCTACGGCTGCTACGAGCATGAGAACGAGTTCGACCAGGCGTGTGGCCCGGTTTGGTGGGACAAGGCCCGGCAGAACCTGGAAGAACGCCAGAAGCGCCCGATCGACACTCATCAGTTGGAGCACTGGTTTGCCAACCCCGTGGTACGCCTGATCCTCGGCGAGCGGCGGGCAGCGATCTACGAACACTTGATGGCCTCACCGGGCAAATAGCCCCGCCCGCAGATGCGCGTGCCAGAGCTTCTCTTTAGTGCGGGAGCGTCGTAACCTCAGGGCATGCCCGTCATTCTGAAGTTGTTGACTGCCGCCCTCTTCACTTGCCTGAGCCTCGCCGCTTATGGCGAGAAACTGCGCATTGTCACCGAGCCCTGGGCGCCCTACGTGTATGAGGACCAGGGCAGCATGCGGGGGCTGGATTATGAAACCACGGTAATTGTGTTCCAGCGCCTGGGCGTAGATGTGGAATGGCAGTTCCTGCCCTGGAAGCGCTGCCTGGCCATGCTGGACCAAGGCCATGCCGATGGCGCTTTGGATATTTTCCACAGCCATGAGCGCGACGCCTTGCTGCTATACCCCAGTGAGCCGTTGTCCGAAGTGGAGTTCACGCTGTTCTACGCCAATGAGCGTCCCCACCCCGTGCACAACCTCGAAGACCTGAGCGGCCTGACCGTCGGCACGTCGCCAGGCTACCTGTACGGCGCGGCGTTCAGCGACTCCCCCCTGTTCAATCGTGAACCGGCACCGAGCCATGAGGCCAACTTCGGCAAATTGATGCTGGGACGCATCGACCTGGTGATCACCGACCGTCGAGTGGGCCAGCATGTGATCAAGGCGCTGGGCCTGGAAGGCAAGGTCAGCCAGGCGCCGGCCGTGGTCAGTCGCCAGCAGCAATTTCTCGCGGTACGCCGTGGCGCAGGCATGGACCTCCTGGTACAGCGCTTTGCCGCCGAGCTCAAACGCTTCAAGCAAGAGCCGGCCTATAGCGCCTTGAGTGCCAAATATGGTGGAATCCAGGCCATTACGGCCTCTGAACGCACCGTTGAGCAGCAGGAAAGCAGCGCACAGTGATTGCTCTGTTATACTCCGGCCTTTCCGCCAGGCTCACGCCCGGCCGCTGAGGTCTTGAAAAAGGCACCCAACCCCGCTACAGCGCAGCTTTCAGCCCGCGCGAGCCGGTGGAGTGCCCGCCAGACGCAGCAGGACCGGACGGGGTTGCGCTCCCCTAAGCGCCATTCACGCCCGGCAAGATTATCCCTTTGGGCCAAGCCCTAACTAAAACAGGATTACTCATGTCCTTTGCTTCCCTCGGTCTCTCCGAGGCTTTAGTCCGCGCCATCGAGGCAGCGGGCTATACCGAGCCTACTCCGGTGCAACAGCGGGCCATTCCCGCCGTGTTGCAAGGTCGCGACCTGATGGTTGCGGCTCAGACAGGTACTGGTAAAACCGGCGGTTTCGCCCTCCCGATTCTGGAGCGGTTGTTCCCCAACGGTCACCCGGACAAATCCCAGCGTCACGGCCCACGCCAACCGCGCGTACTGGTCCTGACCCCAACCCGCGAACTCGCCGCCCAGGTGCATGACAGCTTCAAGCTGTATGCCCGCGACCTGAAGTTCGTCAGCGCCTGCATCTTCGGCGGCGTCGGCATGAACCCACAGGTTCAGGCCATGTCCCGTGGCGTCGACGTGCTGGTGGCCTGCCCCGGTCGTTTGCTCGACCTGTGCGGCCAAGGCAGCGTCGACTTGTCCCACGTGGAAATCCTCGTGCTGGACGAAGCCGATCGCATGCTCGACATGGGCTTTGTCCATGACGTGAAAAAGGTCCTCGCCCGCCTGCCAGCCAAACGCCAGAACCTGCTGTTCTCGGCCACGTTCTCCCAGGACATCACCGCCCTGGCCGGCAAGCTGCTGCACAACCCGGAGCGCATCGAAGTCACGCCGCCGAACACCACGGTCGAGCGTATCGAGCAACGCGTCTTCCGCCTGGCCGCCAGCCACAAGCGTGCGCTGCTGGCGCACCTGATCACCGCAGGCGCCTGGGAACAGGTGCTGGTGTTCACCCGCACCAAGCACGGCGCCAACCGCCTGGCCGAGTACCTGGACAAGCACGGCCTCACCGCCGTCGCCATCCACGGCAACAAGAGCCAGAACGCGCGCACCAAGGCCCTGGCTGATTTCAAGGCCGGCTCGGTGCGCATCCTGGTGGCCACCGATATCGCCGCTCGCGGCCTGGATATCGACCAACTGCCGCACGTGGTCAACTTCGAGCTGCCGAACGTCGATGAAGACTACGTACACCGTATCGGCCGTACCGGCCGTGCCGGTCGTTCGGGCGAGGCCATCTCCCTGGTCGCGCCGGACGAAGAAAAACTGCTGAAAAGCATCGAGCGCATGACCAAGCAGAAAATCGCCGATGGCGACCTGATGGGCTTCGATGCCAGCGCCGTGGAGGCCGAAAAGCCAGAAGCGCGCGAGCGCCCGGACGTGCGCAACCCACGCAACCCACGCGGTCCGAAGGGCGATGGCCCGAACGGCGGCGGGGGTGGCGGTGGTCGTCGCGACAAGGGCAAGGACAAGGGCAAGGAAAAATCCGCCACCAGCAGCCGTGGCGAACGCCCGGCCCGTGAGCAGAAACCCCGCGAAGGCACCCCGGCCCGCGAACAGCGCCAGCCGAGCCAACCGCCACGCGCTGCTGCCGACCGTGCTCCGGACGAGTTCCTCGACGACGATGTGGATAACTTCGGTAACCGCGTTGACTACGTGCCCCAGGCCAAACCGGCCCAAGGCCGTGGCCGTCGCCCTGGTGCTCCGGCGCAGGGCGCGGGTGCAGGCGCTCCACGTGGCGGCCAGCCACAGGGCGGCCGTCAGAATGGCCCTCGCAACAGCAGCGGCGGTACCACCGGTACGCCGCCTGCCAAGCGCAATGGCCCGCGCAATGGCGCACCCCGTGACGGCCAGGCCCGTCGCGAAGACTCGCGCAACAACAATCGCCGCCCGGCCCGTGACGACCAGCCTCGCTTGTCCGAACCGGCTGTGCAGAACCCGCGCGGTGGCCCGGCGCCGAAGATCATCCACAAGGAGTCGAAAGTAGATCGCTTCCCGACACCGGAGCAACTGGATCAGTTGCCAGGCCGTCCTCGTGGTGAGAAGCCAGCGCTGCTGACACGCAATCGCTGAGTTTTACAGCCCCATAAAAAAGCCCCGCATCTTTCGATGCGGGGCTTTTTTTGTGCAGCCAGAAATTACTTCTGCTTGACACCTTCCAGCGAGATGTCCAGGTCCACTGTCTGCGAGGACGGGCCTGGGCCTTTGATACCGAAGTCGTTCAGGTTGACGGTGGTCTTGGCATTGAAGCCGGCACGTTCGCCGCCCCATGGATCCTTGCCTTCACCGTTGAAAGTGGCCTTGAAGGTCACAGGCTTGGTTACGCCGTGGAAGGTCAGGTCGCCGGTTACGTCAGCGGTTTTTTCGCCAGTGGGCTTGACTGCGGTGGACACAAACTTGGCGTCGGCAAACTTGGCAACGTCCAGGAAGTCTTTGCTGGCGATGTGCTTGTCACGCTCTGCGTGGTTGGACCACAGGCTGGCGGTCTTCACATCGACCGCGATTTTGCTGGCCTCTGGCTTGGCGGCATCCCAGCTGAAGGTGCCGTCCCAGTCCTTGAAGGTACCGTGAATGTAGCTGTAGCCCAGGTGGCTGATTTTCCAGTCGATGAAGGCGTGCTGGCCTTCTTTGTCGATCTTGTAGTCAGCAGCCATCACCTGGCCTGCGGACAGCAGGGCAGTACCGATTGCCAGAGCAGCGAGGGTCTTTTTCAACATGCTTTCTATTCCTTGTGAGTCGAGGTTGAACATCAGGCTTTGCGCCCCAGCATTCGCGTGAGGGTCGCATCACGATCGATAAAGTGGTGTTTCAATGCAGCCACGCCGTGCAAGCCGGCGAAGACCACCAACACCCAGGCCAGGTACAAGTGCACCACGCCGGCGGTGTCTGCCTGGTCCGGTAGCCCGGAAACCACGGCAGGAATCTCAAACAGACCAAACACCGGGATACCGACACCGTCTGCGGTGGAAATCAGGTAACCGGCGATCATCACGGCAAACAGCCCGAGATAAAGGAAGGCGTGACCAAAGGCCGCGCCGATACGGGTCATGCGGCTGTAACTGGCCAACGGTGGTGGCGGCGGGCTCACCAGGCGCCAGACGATACGCACCAGCATGATGGCGAACAGCGTGATGCCAATGCTCTTGTGCAGGTCCGGCGCTTCTTTGCGCCAGGCGCTGTAGTAGTCGAGGCCGACCATCCACAGGCCCAGGGCGAACAAGCCAAACACCACCAGGGCCACGCCCCAGTGCAAAACCATGCTGACCCAACCATAGCGGGCCGGTGAATTGCGTAGCTGCATGTACTTAATCCCGTAAGAACTGTGCCCAAGACTAGCGATTTACCTATCGAATTAAAGCCGAAAATTTCGCTTTGAAATATCGAGAAATACGACCAAGAGGTTATGCACAGTACGTTAACAATGGATTAAGGACTATTCCTTAGAAACGTGACAGACCGTCTCGCGTTTACTGCGAATTCACCGGTAATGGCTTGTGACACAGCCGCCCATTGCATAGGCTTGCGCGATTGTTTCACCTGCGCCGGCCGCAGGACCGCTTCGAGGAGATCACCGATGGGCTTGAACAACCAGTGGATGCAACGCGACCTTGCCGTGCTGTGGCATCCCTGCACCCAGATGAAAGACCACCAGCAACTGCCGCTGATCCCGATCAAGCGCGGTGAAGGCGTATGGCTGGAAGACTTCGAAGGCAAGCGCTACCTCGACGCCGTCAGCTCCTGGTGGGTCAACGTGTTCGGCCACGCCAACCCGCGCATCAACCAGCGCATCAAGGACCAGGTCGATCAACTGGAACACGTGATCCTCGCCGGTTTCAGCCACCAGCCGGTGATCGAGCTGTCCGAGCGTCTGGTGGCGATGACGCCCGAAGGCCTGACCCGGTGCTTCTATGCCGACAACGGCTCGTCGTGCATCGAAGTCGCGCTGAAAATGAGCTTCCACTATTGGCTCAACCGCGGCCTGCCGAACAAGAAGCGCTTCGTCACCCTGACCAACAGCTACCACGGCGAAACCATCGCCGCGATGTCGGTGGGCGACGTGCCGCTGTTTACCGAGACCTACAAGGCGCTGTTGCTCGACACCATCAAAGTACCAAGCCCGGACTGTTACCTGCGCCCCGAAGGCGTGAGCTGGGAAGACCACTCGCGCACGATGGCTCGGGTGATGGAACAGACCCTCGCCGAGCACCACGACACCGTGGCCGCTGTGATTATCGAACCGTTGATCCAGGGCGCTGGCGGCATGCGCATGTACCACCCGGTTTACCTCAAGCTATTGCGCGAAGCCTGCGACCGTTACGGCGTGCACCTGATCCACGACGAAATCGCTGTTGGCTTCGGCCGTACCGGCAGTATGTTCGCCTGCGAGCAAGCCGGTATCCGCCCGGATTTCCTGTGCCTGTCCAAGGCGCTCACCGGCGGCTACCTGCCGCTGGCAGCCGTGGTCACCACCGAAGACGTGTACAGCGCGTTCTACGACGACTACCCCACCCTGCGCGCCTTCCTGCACTCCCACAGCTACACCGGCAACCCGCTGGCGTGTGCGGCGGCACTGGCAACGCTGGATATCTTTGAAGAAGACAACGTCATCGAGAACAACAAGGCCCTGGCCCAGCGCATGGCCACTGCCACTGCGCACCTGGTGGACCACCCTCACGTCTCGGAAGTACGCCAGACCGGCATGGTGCTGGCCATCGAGATGGTCCAGGACAAAGCCACCAAGACCGCCTACCCGTGGCAGGAACGCCGTGGCTTGAAGGTATTCGAGCACGCCCTGGAGCGCGGTGCGCTGTTGCGGCCGCTGGGCAGTGTGGTGTACTTCCTGCCGCCCTATGTGATTACCCCGGAGCAGATCGACTTCCTTGCCGAGGTCGCCAGCGAAGGCATCGATATCGCCACCAACAGCACAGTCAGTGTGGCGGTGCCAAAAGACTTCCACCCAGGCTTCCGTGATCCGGGCTGATTGCCCGCACTCCTTTTTCAGAGAACAGAAATGAGACTGTCCCGCTTTTTCACCGACACCCCGCTGAGCATCGGCGACCACGAACTGCCCGAAGCCCAGGCGCACTACATCAGCCGCGTGCTGCGCATGGGCGAAGGCGATGCCGTGCAATTGTTCGACGGCTCCGGCCAGGAGTTCCTGGGCACGCTGCTGGAAGTCGGCAAGAAACGCGTCACTGTGCAACTGACAGAGTGCTTCGCAGGCCAGGCCGAATCACCGCTGCATATCCACCTCGGCCAGGGCCTGTCACGGGGCGAGCGTATGGACTGGGCGATCCAGAAAGCCACCGAACTGGGCGTCAACGCGATTACGCCGATTTTCAGCGAGCGTTGCGAAGTACGCCTCAAGGACGAGCGTGCCGACAAACGCTTGCTGCACTGGCGCCAGGTGGCGATCAGCGCCTGTGAACAATGCGGGCGTTCGACGGTGCCGGCGATCCACCCGCCGCTGCTGCTGGCAGACTGGTTGAAGCAGACCGAGGCGCAGTTGAAGCTGGTGCTGCACCCGGTGGCCGAGCCGATGATCAGCCATGCAAAGCCTGCCAGCCTGGCCTTTCTGATCGGCCCCGAGGGCGGGTTGACCGACCATGAAGTCGATACCGCCCAAGGCGCCGGCTACCACGCCGCCCGCCTCGGCCCGCGGGTGTTGCGTACCGAGACGGCGCCGGTGGTGGCGCTGGCCGTCGCCCAGCAGTTGTGGGGCGACTTCTAGGGGTTACTCCACCGGATCGCTGATCGGCTGGGCAATGATCGCCTTCAACTCGCTGGTCATCGGGAACTCCAGGTTCAGGCCCTTGGGTGGAATCGGCTGTTCGAACCAGCGCTGGTAAATCCCATTGATCTCGCCGCTGCGGTACAGGTCTGCGAGCGTCTCGTTGACCACCGCCAGGAACTGCGGGTCGTCCTTGCGCACCATGCAGCTGTAGATTTCCCGCGATTGCTCCTCGCCCACCACCACCCAGTTGTGCGGGTCCTTGGCCTTGGCGCGTTCGCCGTAGAGCAACGCGTCGTCCATGTAGAACGCCGCCGCGCGGCCGGTCTCAAGCATCTTGAAGGCTTCGCCATGGTCCTTGGCGCTGATCACGAACATATTGGCCTTGTGCTCGGCGTTGTAGCTCTTGAGGAAACGCTCGTTGGTGGTGCCGGCCGTGGTCACCACGTTCTTGCCTGCAAGGTCCGCAAAGCCTTGGATGCCACTGTCTTTTGCCGTGAGCAACTGCCCCTTCACATAGATAAACCCGTAGGAGAACGCTACTTGCTTCTGGCGCTCGGCGGTCACCCCGGTGGAGCCACACTCCAGGTCGACGGTACCGTTCTGCACCAGCGGGATACGGGTCTGAGACGTCACCAGGTTGTACTTCACAGTGAGCTTGGCCACCCCGGTTTTCTGTTGGATGCGCTCGACGATCTTGTTCGCCAACTCCACCGAATAGCCCATGGGTTTGCCACTGTTATCCCCCACGTAGGAAAACGGTACCGACGCATCGCGATAGCCCAAGGTGATGGTCTTGGCGTCGGCAATCTTGCCCAGCGTACCGTCCAGCGGCGTTTGATTGGCATGGGCCTGCGCGGCCAGCAAAAGCCCCAGGGTGCAGCCGGTCAACAGGATCTTTTTCATTGTTATTCTCCGTTGGTTTTCGGTTTGTGAGTCTTTACGCAGCGCGAGGCGTAAGGCCCTGCATATCAATGGAAGGCGTTCGCCGGCCGATCAACTCGGCCAGTAACTGGCCGCTGCCACAGGCCAGGGTGAAGCCGAGTGCGCCGTGACCCAGGTTCAGCCACAGGTTGCGGTAGACACCCGCGCCAATCAGCGGCACACCGGTCGGGGTGGCCGGGCGCATGCCGGCCCATTCCACTGCGTGGGCGTAATCCCCCGCCAGCGGAAACGTCTGCACGGCCTGGCGTTTCATCAGCGCCAGGCGTTTGGGTTCGAGGCGGGCGTCGAAACCGACGATATCGACCATGGCGGCGACCCGCAGTTGTTCGCCGATACGTGCGTAGACCATCTTGCGGTCATAGTCGGTGATGCTCACGTTCGGCGCCTGGTGCCGAGCGCCAATCGGCACGCTGAGGCTGTAGCCCTTGAGCGGGTACAGCGGCAGCGACACGCCCAACTCGGCGCTGCGATACCCCGCCGCCAGCACCAGGTGTTCGACCGGCATCACTTCATCATCGATCTCGATGGCCTGCACCGCGCCCTCGGCATGGCGGATCCCGGTGACCTTGCGCCCCAACAAGAAGGTGCAACGCCCCGATGCCTCCAGCCGCGCCGCCAATCGCTGGCAGAAGGCATGACAATCGGCGACCTCTTCATTGGGTGTATAGATCCCGCCGACAAATCCACCGCCCGCCAGCGCCGGCTCCAGGCGAGCGCAATCAGCGGCCGACAGCACCTGCTGTTGCAGGATATCGGTGACCTTGCCGCGGGCATGCTCAAAGGAGCTGGCGTTGCGAAAGGTCACTAGCTTGCCGTTGCGCCGCCAGTCGAAACCGTCCAGGTGGTCGTGCTCGCGCCACTGCTGCAAGGTGTCCTGGCTCAGGCAGGCCAGGCGCAACAGGTGCGCGGCATTGCGTTTATTCACCGAGCCACGGCAGGCACCCAGGAACGCCGCCATCCAGCGCCATTGCCGGGGGTCGAGGCGCGGGCGCAGCTTCAGCGGCGAGTCACCACGCAGCAACCAGCCAATGGCTTGCAGCGGCACGCCAGCATCGGCCAGGGGTGCCACGTAGCGATAGGATAATTGCCCGCCGTTGGCGAAGCTGGTCTCACTGCCCAGGGTCTCGCGTGCATCGATCACCGTCACCTCATGACCTGCACGCACCAACGCGTATGCGCTGGCCAGACCAATCACCCCACCGCCAATGATGCACACCATCTTTGCCGCCCACCGTTGAATCAAGAGGCCTCAAGCCTAAGAGCAGGTGACAGGCCACCGACAATGAATAAAGATGGGTCACCTATAAACAAAGGTTATGGACTTGCCATGCGCTTGCGTCATATCGAAATCTTCCAGGCCATTCGCCAGACCGGTTCGGTCAGCGCCGCCGCGCAGTTGCTGCATGTCTCGCAACCGGCGGTGACCAAAGTGTTGCAACACGCCGAATTGCAGTTGGGTTTCCCCCTGTTCCTGCGGGTACGCGGCAAGTTGCTGCCCACCCCGGAAGCCCTGGCGCTGGAAAGCGAAGTGGAGAAAGTCACCGATAGCCTGCAAGGTGTGCGGCGCCTGGCCAAGGCCTTGCGCCGAGAACCGGGCCAGAGTGTGCGCATCGGCGCGATCCCGGCGCTGGCGCTGTCGCTGCTGCCGCCGGCGATTCTGCAGTGGAAAAACGATTACCCGGACATGGCCTGCGAGCTGTCCAGCGACCATAGCCGCGAGCTGGTGCAGAAGCTGCTGATGCGTGAGATTGACCTGGCGCTGACGCTCAACTTTTCCGGCCATCCGGGGTTGACCACGCAGGTGCTGGCGGGCGGTGTGCTGGTGGCATTGGCGTCCAAAGACTATTGGCCGCCAGCCGAACTGAGCCAGCCCTTGCCGTTGGCTGACCTGGCAGGCGCACCGCTGATCGGCCTCTCCAGCGCCGACCCATTGGCGGCGAAGCTCGACAGCTACCTGGAAAACGTCGACCCACCGCCCAGGGTGACAATCTCGGTGCAAACCTATTCCCTGGCCCGCGCCATGGTGGAATCCGGCGCGGGTCTGACGGTGATCGACCCCTTCACCGCGCTGGGCGCGTCGACAACCACTACCTGCATCCGCCCTCTGACCCCGCCGCTGCCAATCACCCTGTACGCCCTGACCCGCGCCGACGAGGCGCCGCCGCATATGTTGGCCAATCTGCTGGAGATTTTTGGCCACCGTGCCAGGGAGCTTCTGGAGCGGCTATAAGACGTAATGCATGATCGCCACAAAATGCAGGAGGCTGCCGCCGATCACAAACAAATGCCAGATGCCATGGGAATGCCGCAGGCGATCCTCCAAGGCAAAAAAGATAATGCCGACGGTGTACAACACCCCGCCCGAGGCCAGCCAGATAAACCCGGCCGTCCCCAATGCTGCCAGCAACGGCTTGACCGCCACCAGCACGATCCAGCCCATCACCGCATAGATCACGATCGACAGGATGCGCGCCTCCGAGCGCGGCTTGATCTCCTGCAAAATCCCGATCACCGCCAGCCCCCACACAATCCCGAACAGCGTCCAGCCCCACGGCCCGCGCAGGGTCACCAGGCAAAATGGCGTGTAGCTGCCGGCGATCAACAGGTAGATCGAAAAGTGATCGACCTTCTGCATGATCTCTTTTCGCCGCCCCTGCACGCTGTGGTACACGGTGGACGCGCTGTACAGCACCATCAAGGTAAACCCATAGATCGCCACGCTGACGATCTTCCAGGGGCTGCCGTCCAGGCTCGCCACCACCAACATCCACACGGCGCCAATACACGCCGCGACTGCACCGAGCAAATGGCTCCAGGCGTTGAATCGTTCCCCGTGGTACATCTGTCACTGGCCTCCTGTAACCGTTAGGACTGGCTGGCAAGCGTCCAGCCTTGCGCATAAGAGTGCAAGCGGCTTATGACGTTCCGGCGACGCCGAACGGTTTTGCGGGCACAATCGACGGCATTCGAACAAGAGCCACGGCCATGCTGATCGACGAAGAATTCACCCTCAAGAAACTGGAAATCTTCCTGGCGTTCATGCGCACCGGCAACCTGACCCGCGCCGCCGCCGAGCTGCAAACCAGCAATGTGAGCGTACACCGCGCCATCCACTCCCTGGAAAACGCCCTGCGCTGCCCGCTGTTCAAGCATGAAGGGCGCAACCTCACCCCGCTGGAAAGCGCCTACGTCCTCGAAGAACGTGCGCAGAAACTGGTGGCCGACGTGGTCGACAGCGTACGCCTGACCCGCGAAGCCGCCGGGTTCTCCGCCGAACGCTTCAAACTGGGCTCGCTGTATTCGCTGACAGTGAAGACCGTGCCGCAATTGATCATGGGCCTGAAGATCCGCCGCAGCGAGCTCAATATCGACCTGATCCTGGGTTCCAACTTCGACCTGCTCTACAAGCTCAAGAACATGGAAGTAGACGCGATCCTCATCTCCCTGGATGAGCACGCCAACGACCCCGACTGCGAACAGATCGCGCTGTTTTCCGACGACATCTTCCTCGCCACCCCGGCCGACTCACCCTTCGACCGCGAGCAAGAAATCGACCTCGCCGACGTGCGCGACGCGACCTTCATCACCCTCACCCAAGGCTTCGCCACGCACCAGGATGGCAACCGTGTGTTCAAGCAGGCGGGGTTCGAGCCGAAGGTGGCGATGCAGGTCAATGATATCTTCACGCTGCTGAGCATGGTCAGCTCGGGCGTGGGTTATGCGCTGCTGCCGGGGCGGATCGCGGCGGTGTATGAGAACCGCGTGAAGCTGATACCGCTGCAACCCAGGTATCGGTTGCAGCAGCATATCGGGGTGGTGTTCCTGAAGGCCAAGGAAAGGGACCCGAACCTGCTGGCGTTGTTGGCGGAGTGTCGGATGTATGCCAATCGCCAAGTGTCAGCCTGACACACAGCCATCGGGGGCAAGCCCCCTCCCACACTTGAATGTGTTCGCAGTTCAAATGTGGGAGGGGCTTGCCCCCGATGAGGCCCTGATAGACCCCTTACCCAACCAGGCCGCGCACAATGAAATACAGCAACGAAGGCCCAAGCAGGCAGCCCAGCCCGGTGTGGAACGTCGCCGTCAGCGCGCCATACGGCACCAGCCGCCGATCCGTCGCCGCCAGCCCCGCCGTCACACCGCTGACGGTGCCGGCCAACCCACCAAACACCATCGCCGAACGCGGGTTGTCCAAGCCCATCCAGCGCGCCGCGACCGGCGTACCGACCATGACCAGGATCGCCTTGATCAAGCCGGTGGCAATCGACAGCGCCATCACATCCGAGGTCGCGCCAATCGCTGCGCCGGTCACCGGGCCGACGATGTAGGTCACAGCCCCTGCGCCAATGGTGGTCATGCTGATCGCATCGCGATAACCAAACGCCCAAGCCATGCTCGCGCCTACGATGAACGGCAGGATCGTCCCCAGCAGCAGCGCGATCACGCCAATCATCCCGGCCTTGCGCGCCTCGGTGGCTTGCACCTCGAACGCCGTGGCGACGATGGCAAAGTCGCGCAGCATCGCGCCGCCCATCAGGCCGATGCCGGAGAACAGCGCCAGGTCCGCCAGGCCTTTCTGACCGCCGGTAATCGTGCCACCGACCCAGGCCAATACCAGGCCGATAACGATGGCAATCGCCGAGCCATGAATGCGCCCGAAGGTCAGGCGCCTGGACAGCACCACGGAGAGCCACATGACCACACCCACGAAGGCAAACGCGGTGATCAGGCCGTTGTGTTCCAGGCCTTTTTCGATGAGATCCCACATATCAGCGACCTCCCACTGGAGCAATCAGCGGCTCTTCATCGGGCAACGGTTCGCCCTTGTGCGTGCGGCTGATCAGGGCAATCGTGCAACCACACACCACCACCGAACCGATCGCCGCCAGCACCGCTACCGGGCCGCCGTGCAAGGCGGTGACGACGTTCTGTTGCGCAGCCATCGCCACGACCACCGGGATGTACATGGCACCCCAGAATCCCACGCCCATTTCGCAGTCCTTGGTCATGCCGCCACGTTTTTGCATCCACAGGCGGGCGCAGATCAACAGGATCATCGCGATCCCCACCCCGCCCACGTTGGATTTGACACCCAGCAACACGCCGAGCATGTCGCCCATGATCACGCCCGCAAGCGTACAGATCGCCAGTAATGCCACACCGTAGATAATCATTGTTGTTGTCCTCAAAGTGCTCGATCGAAATTGTTGTTGTTGTGCTTCGAAAGCCTTGGGCAGTGCTTTATCGGTGGCGGCGCTCCTCCTCTTGCAGCAGGGCCTGCAAGGTGTCCAGGCGTGCGCCCTCAAAGGCGATCACCGTGCCTTGTTCAAACACCCGGCGTGACAGGCCGGTGAGCACCGCGCCCGGTGGCAGTTCGATTTGCAGGCGCACGCCGCGCTCGTAGGCGCTTTGCACGGTGCCGCGCCAGTCGACGACGCGGCACATGTTGAAGGCCAGGTCGTCGCGCAATTGCTCGGGGTTGTGAATCGGCCGTGCGCGGGTGCTGCTCAGGTAGGTGATGCGCGGCGCCTTGAGCGGACCGAAGGCTTGCGCCAAGGCCTGGGCCGGTTGGTCCAACAATGCGCAATGGGAGGGCACGCTGACGGCCAGGCGTTTGGCGATGCCGTTGCCCTTGATGCGGTCGGCGAAGCATTTCATGGCCTGGTCGCTGCCGGCGATGACGGTCTGATTATCGGCATTGATATTGGCCAGATACACCGGGGTTTCAGGGCTGTGGATTTCGGCCAGCAGGTTTTCGACGGTGGATAACTCGGGGCCGATGATCGCGGTCATGCCGTAGCCCTGTGGATAAGCGTTTTGCATCAGCTCACCGCGCAGGCTGACCAGCTTGATTGCATCGCTGAAGTCCAGGGCACCAGCGATCACCGCTGCCGGGTAAGCACCGATGGACAGGCCTGCAACGTAATCCGGGGTTTGTTGCAGCTGGCGGGCATGGGCGACGCCGGCGATCAGCAGGCAGAGTTGTACAGCGCGGGTACTGGCCAGGGCCTCGGCCGAATCCAAGGTGCGAACGTCTTCACCCAAGGCATCGCTGGCCTGCTCCAGCACGTCCGCCGGCACCGCCTGGAGCATGCCCGGGCGCTGGGCGCCCTGCCCTGGGAACACCAGAAGGCTGCTCATGCCACGGCCTGCCAGGGATCAATGACCAAATGCGCACCGTTGGCGGTTTTCAACAGCACCCGCCGTGATGGACCGGCCCATTCGCGCAAGGCGACGGCGCCGAAAGGTGTCTGCAGTTGCAGGTCCACGGCACACGTAACTTCATCCAAAGTGGCCAGCAGGTCGCGTGCATCGTTGCGATCCAGCGGCTCGGGCGTGCGCAGAATCAGGTCCAGGTCGCTCTGGGCATGCAGGGCTTCAATGCCCGTTGCCAACTCAAAACCTGCACTGCCCGTGACGCCCCAACTCAATGGCGCCAGCACGGGCCGCAGTTGATCGAGGGCCTGCAATGCCGGTAGATCCCTTGTCGACACCACATCGCGCAACGCTTCCGGCGCGACCCGCCGCTGTACGGCTGCCATCGGCATCAACGCGGCAAACCGCTGCTCGCGCAAACGCCCACGCACGCCCACCGCGACAAAGCCAGGCGCGACGATGGCGCGACGCACGACTACCGTGCCAACCGCATCCTTCGCCCACCCCGGCGCGTCAGCGGGCAGGTGCGCCGGGGTCATGCCCCAGAGCAGGTCGTGGGCGTTCACCATTGCTCCCGCAGCAGTTGGCGCACGTGGCTGGAGGCGGCGCGGTTGGTAGCGCCGAGGCGGCTGCTCAAGTCGGTGTTGCCGATATCCTTGATCGCATGCACCAGGCAATCGCCGACCCGCGCCACGTCGTCCGCAGTGGGCTGTTCGATCTGGCTGACCGAGAGCGTCTCCCACAACAGACCGAGGCTGGCATAGCTGTCAATGTCATAGGCCATCGGCGGCACGCTGGCGGCCAGGGCTTCCAGCTCTTCGACGCTGCGCAGGGTCACCCGCGCCGCCGAAGCCTTGCCCATGGCGTGCACCATCACGCCGGGGTCGCGCAGGGCGATCAGGCGGTTGGCCTGGTAACCGTGGGCGAGGAACGCGCCGGACATGGCCTTGCCCACCAGCAGCGCGATCACCGGGTGCCCGGCCAGCCGTGCGCGAGCGTAGCTGTCGGCGGCGGCCGCCAGCGCCTGGTGGATGCCGAGGGCTTCTTCGCGCCGGCCGTAGGCTTGGCTGGGCACGTCGACAATGGCGATGATTGGGCGCTTGTCGCCACGGGCGATGGCTTCATCGACAGCCTTCGCCAAACCCCAACCTTCCAGCAAACCGACTTCGCCATTGCGTGCGCGGGGGAAACGGTTTTGGGCGTCGGTGACCACGGCGATAAAGCGTACGGCTTGTTCGCCCAGCAGGCCGTCGGCCACTTTCACGGAGTTCGGCAAACCCTCGACAGGCGTGGCGCCGGCGCTCAATGCGTTGAACCACTGCAAACCTCTCATGAGCGTTCTCCTTGATACAGCGCGCGCACCGTCGCCGGGTCGATCTGCGGCGTAGCGTCCAGTTCGGCCAGGCGCGCCAGGTAATATTCGGATTGGCGGCTGCGTTGTCGGGCGGGCAGGCCTTGTTGCAGCAGCGCACTCACAGTCTGTTGAATCTCGGCCACATCGTCCGCCACGTAACGGTCGGCCAAGCCACTGTCGAAGCGTTGCTCGCCGCCGGTAAGGCTCCAGATGAAGGGCCGGTCGCGGGAGTCGTACTCTTCAAGCCCCGCTTCCTGTTCGATCACTTGCGGGCCATTCAAGCCAAGGCGTGCTTCGCGAGTGACCACCAGGTAACTGCACAACCCGGCCGCGATGGACATGCCGCCAAAGCAACCGACACTGCCCGCCACCACGCCGATCACCGGCTGGTACTGACGCAGGTCGACAATCGCCGCGTGGATATCCGCAATCGCCGCCAGGCCCAGGTTGGCCTCCTGCAAGCGCACGCCACCAGTCTCCAGCAACAACACAGCGCGGGTCGGGATACCCTTGCGATTGTCTTCGGCCGCCAGTTCCAATGCGCCGGCGATTTTCGCACCGCCCACTTCGCCGAGGCTGCCGCCCTGGAAGTTGCCTTCGATGGCGGCAATCACCACCGGTTTCCCGCCGAGGCTGCCCTTGGCGATCACCACACCGTCATCGGCCTGGGGCACCACACCCTGGCGGCTGAGCCACGGCGACATGACACGCTGGAACGGGTCGATCAATTCGCGGTAAGAGCCAACGTCCAGCAAAGCCTTGGCGCGCTGCCGAGCGCCCAGCTCGACGAAGCTGTGTCTGGCGAGCAAGTCAGTCATGGCCGACCTCCTCGAAACCCTGCTCCAGGCGCAGGCGCACCACGCCAGGGGTGGCACCGAAGTCGTGAATATCGATGTTCAAGGCCGGTGGCGTCTGCTCCTGGAACATCCTCTCGAACAGATGTTGCCAGCGTTGTTCGGCGCCGTTCACCGAAGTCTGCACCTGGATGGTCAGGGTGCCCGGCGTGCCCGGTTCCAGCAGCACTTCCAGGTCGCCCGAGCCGACGCAACCCACCAGCGCACGGCCTTTTGGCGGCTGCCCGGCGGGGAATTCAAAGGATAAGGTTTCCATCACAACGCTCCGTCGAGGCGGTCGATAAACAGGCAGGCGGCCAACAGGTCGGCGGCGCCGCCGGGGGAGGCATTCAGGGCCAGCAGTTGCTGGTCCAGCTCATGCAGTTGGCGGCGACCGGCCAGGGTTGCGCTGCCGCCAGCGTCCAGCACGGCTTGGGCACCGTGCTGCATGGCCTGAAGGCCTTCGGTGCCGGCGCGGTAGAGCACGCAAGTGTCGGCCAGCTCGGTCATGATCGCGAGCAAGGCGTCCAGGCGAGCGTTCTGTTCACCGGCATGGTGCAGGCGGCTTTTACGCAGTTGCGGCAGGCCACGTTGCACCACGGACGGGAAGCCGAGCTGCGCTTCTTCACGGGCACCGCGTGCGCCGTAGCGTTGGGCAACCTGGGCGCCATGGCTCATGGGTTGTGGGGCGAAGCGGTCGTGGAGCAGGGCCAGTCTGGCGGCAGTCAGCGTCACGGCGCGTGGTTGCAGCGCGGCGGCGGCGGTGAGCAGCCCGAGTGCCCAGATCGCGCCACGATGGGTGTTCACGCCGTTGGTGGTGGTCAGCATTGCCTGCTCACCGTCACGGCCAAGACGCCCGAGGGCTTCACGCAGGGGCAAACCGACTTCACCGATCTCAATCGCGGCCTCGGCCATTTCCTTGAACATCGGCCACAGCGACAACGCCGAAGCGTGCATCAGGCCCAAGTGCAAATCGCTATGGGCGCCGTTGCCACGCCTATCCACCAGGGCCGGTTTGGGCGATAGGTCGGCTTCATCGATCAGCGCATCGACGGCCATGTCAGCCAGGCGATCCGCAAGGCTGAGTTCATGCAGTTTGAGGGCGCGCATTTACCAGCTCCTGAATTTGGCGGGCGGGTTGTACAGGCCGCCAGACCAGTCCACCAGGTCGGCTACACTCTTGGCGGCCAACAACTCGCGGGTGGCGTCGGTGCGGCGAATCCCCAGGTCTTCGGGCAAGGCGATCAGGCCTTCGCGGCGCATGCGTGCGGTGTCCTTGGGGTTGTGGCGCATGCCGATGGCCGTGACGCCCGCGACAGCGGCGATCATCGCCTGGCGCTCTTCGAGGGAGCGCGCCTTGTACAGGTAGGCGATGCCTTCTTCGGTGAGCAGATGGGTGACGTCATCACCGTAGATCATGATCGGCGCCAGGGGCATGCCGCTTTTGCGTGCGACTTCCACGGCGTCGAGGGTGTCGACGAAGGTGGGTTTGCCGCCTTCCTGGAAGGTCTCGACCATTTGCACCACGAGTTTTTTGCCGCGCTCCAGCAAGGCTTCGGGCGCATCGTCGTGGCGCATGTCCAGCCATGCGGGTGTGCCATGGCGGCGACCGCGTGGGTCATGGCCCATGTTCGGCGCGCCACCAAAACCGGCGAGTCGGCCACGGGTCACGGTGGAGGAATGGCCGTCGCCGTCGACTTGCAGAGTGGCGCCGATAAACAGGTCCACCGCGTATTGGCCGGCGAGCTGGCAGAACATGCGGTTGGAACGCATCGAGCCGTCGCGACCGGTGAAGAACACATCCGGGCGGGCGGCGATGTAGTTTTCCATGCCCAGTTCGGTGCCAAAGCAATGCACGCTTTCCACCCAGCCGCTTTCGATGGCGGGGATCAGCGTGGGGTGCGGGTTGAGGGTCCAGTTGCGGCAGATCTTGCCCTTGAGGCCGAGGGATTCGCCGTAGGTCGGCAGGATCAGCTCGATGGCGGCGGTGTTGAAACCGATGCCGTGGTTGAGGGACTGCACGTTGTGTTTTTCGTAGATGCCACGGATCGCCATCATCGCCATCAACACATGCACCGGCTTGATGTGGCGGGGATCGCGGGTAAACAGTGGCTCGATATAGAACGGCTTGTCGGCCACCACCACAAAGTCCACCCAGCTCGCGGGGATGTCGACGCGGGGCAAGTCGGTAACGTCGTCCACCAACTGGTTGACTTGCACGATGACGATGCCATCGCTGAACGCAGCTGGCTCGATCAGCGCCGGAGTGTCTTCGGTGCTGGCGCCGGTGTAGATGTTGCCGGCGCGGTCGGCCATGAAACCGGCGGAGAGCACCACGTTGGGGATCAGGTCCACCACCAGCCGCGCATAGAGTTCGATGTAGGTGTGGATCGCGCCGATTTCCAGCAGGCCGTCTTCGAGCAACTGGCTGATGCGCAGGGATTGGGTGCCGGCGAAGGAAAAGTCCAGCTTGCGGGCGATGCCTTTTTCAAACAGGTCCAGGTGCTCGGAGCGGCCGACACTGGGCATGATCATGTGCAAATCGTGGAGCTTGGCCGGGTCGGCCTTGGCCAGGGAGCGCGAGAGGAAATCAGCCTGTTTCTGGTTGTTGCCTTCCAGCACCACGCGGTCGCCGGGGAGGATCAGCGCCTCAAGCGCCTCGACGATCCTGTCGCTGGGCAGCACCGCACCGTCTGCGTATTGCCTGACCAGCCCGAGCCGCCGCTGCTTCTCGTCGCGCCGCCGCGTCCAGCGTGAGTCGGGGGTGATTGTTGTTGTCATGGTCGCTCCACGGGTTTGCTGTCGTGGGGCTTACCTTAGGAGTGATTGAGGGGGCCATCAATCAAGCTGAGCGCTGGACTGTTACGCCTGGATTAATGATGGCTCAATGAACCCGGGCGTTCAGGTGCTGTGCCATTCGCTGCGGTGGAACCATATGGTTCTTAACAACGCCAACGCGGCAAAACCGTGCAGCCCCAACACAGCCGCCCAACTCCACTCCCACAGGCCCGACAGCGCCTGGGCGTAAACCGGCGACAGCAGCAAGAGCAGCGCCACCAGCGCACAGCCGCCCAGTTGCTCCCAGTTTCTCAAGCGATTGGGACGGGAGGTTATCGCGTAACCCAGCAGGGCACCCAGGCACACCATCAGCAGGCTCAGCAAGTCGTGCTCGTCGACGGGAGGCCAGCCCAGCAGGTTGAGTGGCAAGCACACCGCGAACACGGTGAACGCGCAAATCGCGACGTACACAAAGGCGTATTCAAGCGCGTCCAGCAGACGATCACGGATAAACCCTCGAGCCTGTTTGTCTTCTTCAGGGGTGGGTCCTTGGGTTATCGCCACCGCCAGCAGGCCCGAGCCAAGACCGCCCAGGGTCATGACCACAAAGTTGCTCACCACGCCTTTGATAGCCTTATCGGCGCCGACCAGCTTGAGGCTTTCGAGGTACACCAGGATAAACACCGCGCCTGCGGTGGTAATCATGAACCCCCACAGCTTCCCACGATTGGACTGCACGTTCATGGTCACCGCTGCCGTGAGCACCAGCACGCCAAACCACATCAGAAGCGTGCCGGTAAACCGGTTGAGGTCGTACAGCCAGGCAAACCCATCCAAAAGCCACATTGCGTCGATACTTCTGTCGAAAAACTTCCTTGGCTATCGGCAGTGGGGTGGGGATCTTTACGATGGGAAAGGAACAAGTGATCCGCACCCCGTCACAATTCACCAGGACGCCTCTCCTACATTTTTGATCGAGTCATGCCCACTGATATCCAGCCAACAGGCCCTCCACGTTTCCCTGCAACGTGGTCGTGCTGTCAATCAACTGGGCTAAGAGCGGCTCGTCCTCATCCATATACCCTTCGTACTCCGCCAGGTTCCGACGCTCATGACACAGCGCCAACAACCTCACCTGCACCTTGCCGGCACCTGTGGTGTGAACCAGGCATTGAAACACCAGATAGCGTTTGTCCGAGCGATACCCCTGCAAGCGCAAGGCCGTGAGGGCGATAGCATGAGCCGCGTTGTAAGCCAGGTCGAAACGACTGGCGAATGATAACTGTGGGTTGCCGGCATCCCTCAGCCGATCCCTGGCTGAACGCATCAGCCCATCACACTCTTTGCGATCCGGCGGCTCAGCCTTCAAACCGCCGCTACGTTGCAGATTCTCCAGGTTTACCTTGCTGTCCATCCGTGGATTCCAGGGGGTTGCCCCCAATCAGATTGATCTTGTCCTGCTGCACGACCCGCTGCACAAAACTGTTCCCCGCATTCCATTTGCCGATCCAGTCTTCAGGGGTGTAAAGCGTCGGGTTGATGGTGCGGCCCAGCTGCTCTTCCAGCGGCATGAGCTGCTCCATGACTTCACTGTAGTTGAGGCTTTCGCCGATCAACATGAGATCTATGTCACTGGATGAGTGTGCTTCGCCCTTGGCGATGGAACCGTAGACAAAGGCCCAGGTTATCTGCTCGGCGAAAGATGCCAGTGCATTACGCAAGGGCTCGTCCAGGCTCAGGGTCTTGCGCACGATGGCTAACAATTCCGAGTAGATCGGGCATTGAGGATTTGCTTGGTAATGGGTCTGGTTGCCCTGGCGCGTCATACTCAAGATGCCTGCCAACTGCAAACGTTCCAGTTCACGCGTAAGGCTACCCTTGCCAACCTGGGCCCAGCGTGCAATTTCATTGGTAAAGAAGCTTTGGTCGGGCTTGCCGAAAAGTAGACCCAGCACTTTTTGCTGGGTAGCGGTGAAGAGCGCGGTGCTGAGCGGCAAGGTTTGCATGGCAGCGGCCAAAGAGTCCCAAAAAGGGAACGATAGGTCCCTTTTTGGGAACGATCAAGTTTTAAGCGGCTGGATAAGGGGAAATCTGTTCCAGGGCACGATCCACCAGCAATTGCCCCAACTCCGCCATTTGCTGGATGCCGAGCATGATTGCGCGCTGGGAGGTGTCCAGGTCGAAGGCGAGGTTGCAAGTGAGTGCGTTGAGGGAAGACAGGGTTTCGCTGGCGTTGACCAGCAGGGTTTCGGTGTCTTGGTGAGGGTTTACGGTGAAGAGGGGCGGATTGGGGGTGGGTTTGATCATGATCTACAACTCCGATATGTGATGGAGACTGCCCTCTTCCGCTTGCACGCGAATTAAGGTGGCAGCTGTGCGCAGGTGTGCAAGACCGGGCATATCGGACCCCGGCAGACCCCGAGGGATCTCCCACGCACAGCCGCCATAACGAGTACAGCAGGCATAAAAAACGCCCGTTGAATGGCTATGGGCGTTTGTGCGCCGACATGTAACCGGACTTGCACGTCCGTGTCACCGTTTTTTGCGATGACGGGACGAAGACTAGGCGCGCTGTCCGCGCCCGACAAGTTCATGCACAGCCCAAAATCTTGCAGGAAAAATCCGAAGCCCAGTCCATCACAGCCCCATCACCACCTTGATCGGGCCAAGACCTTCGAGGGCATAGCTGTTGTACTCGTACACTCGCCCCTGAATATCCAATGTAAGCACGCCCTCATGCTCACTCACTTGAACATTGGGTTCCTTGGTTTTCAGAAAAGGATGCGCCGACACCAATGTGGTGAGTATTTCCCGATCGTTACTCAAGTTCCTATGCACGTAGTAGCGGTATGAAAAGCCCACCGTTGCACCGCCTTGGCCATCCCGCGCGCCATAGATCGAGGAGCCGTTGCCCAAGGAATGCTTCAACACCACTTCGTCCAAATCCGGTGTTCCGGGTGATAGTAACCAACTGCCTGCGATATAAATCAGGCAGCCCACCAGCAGGCAGTTACGCAGGATCGGTATGAGGCCTTCAGTAGCCTTGTGAAATCGCATACTCGATACCTCTCCTTATCCAATATTGATCTCGCGGGTCATCACCAAAAGGATCATCTCCCCACCATGAGCCAAAATCCGGCAGGGTGGTTTTGGCGATGGTTTGAGCAACTCCTGCAGCCCGCAGTAACACATGATCGGGAATGCCTAACACCGTGCCCGTGGCACCGTAATTGAAATTACCAAAAGCCTCGTATTGACGCCCTTGCTTCTTGTAGTTCCACGGCCCTGCAGCTCTGACCTGCGAATAAAACCAAGAATAGGCAAACGCCGAACCCGGCCTGAGATGGATGCGCTTGCACTTGGCAATCGCCATATTTTCAAACATTGAAACACCGGGAGGCATTAACGGCACAGCCATTTGCGTGTCCTTACTGGCAAAGGGAAGCGCCGAACCTGGCATCCCACTCAGGCCAGAAAACCGGCCCAATCCAGTTAAAGAAATTACTTACACAAATAACATTCAGTTCCGACATTTTTGGGCGGTTTGGGTCGCGACGGCCTGTCAAACACAGAGGATCAAATGTAAGACAGAGCTTGCCCCCGATTGCGGTGGGTCAGGTATAGAAGTATCAACTGACAGTCAGCCATCGGGGGCAAGCCCCCTCCCACATTTTGATATTCACTGGGATTGAGAATGAGGGATCAGGCCAGGCCGGACTCTACCAGCAGTGCCTCCAGGCCGAGCAAATCCGGCACCTTCGCCACATGCTCGCCCACCTGCACCGCCGCCAGCTCCAGCGGGCACAGCGGCACATCCACGTAGCTCAACTCACTGTCGAGCTTGTACGACCGTGGAATCCCCTGGATCACCAGCGCAATAAACTTCAACGTCGGCCGCCCACCCAGCGCATTCAGCACCACGATCCGCGAGCGTTCGCCGGTCACGCTTGCTTCGCCGCACACCGCTTCGAAGCTGATCAGCGGGATCTGCCGGTCGCGCCAGGTCACTTGTCGCAAGTACCACGGCGGCGCGTCGCTGGCCGGTTCGCCGCGCTGGAAGTCGATCAGCTCGGCGATGGCGACGTTGGGCAGCACCAGGTGGCGATCGGCCAGGGGCAGCAGCAGGCCGGTGAGTTGGCTGGTGCGGTGGTCAAGCATGGGACTTGCTCCAGTAGGCGATGCTTTCGAGCAGCACCGATTCCTGGTACGGCTTGCCGAGGTAGTCGTTGACGCCGATGGCCATGGCGCGGTCGCGGTGTTTCTGGCCGGTGCGCGAGGTGATCATGATGATCGGCAGGCGCATCAGCCGGGGGTCGTTGCGCACTTGGGTGGCGACTTCGAAGCCGTCCATGCGCGGCATTTCGATGTCGAGCAGCATCAGGTCCGGTGTATGTTCTTCCAGCACTGCCAGCGCATCGATGCCGTCTTTCGCGGTGAGCACGTTCATGCCGTTGCGCTCCAGCAGGCGGCTGGTAACTTTGCGCACGGTAACCGAGTCGTCCACCACCAGCACCAGCAACGGGCGCTTTTTCAGCGGGTCGTTGAGGATCAGTGGCGCGTTGACCGGCTGGGCCGGCAGCGCGGGTTGCCGCGCACGGATATGCGCCAGCAGGTCAATGATCAGCACCACGCGACCATCGCCCAGGATCGTCGCGCCAGACAAGCCCTGCACACCGGCAAACTGCGGCCCCAGGCCCTTGACCACAATCTCCCGCGTGCCGGCCATGGCGTCCACATGGATGGCCACGTGCCGTTCATTGCACTGCACCAGCAGTACCGGCACCGGTTGATACTGGCCCAGCAGTTTGGGGCGGCTGACGGTGTGCAGCAGGTCGCCCAGGTAGAACAGTTCGTAACGCTGGCCGGCGTATTCATAATACGGCGGGTCTTGCTGGTAATGCCCGGCCAGTTCATGGGGCAGCACCCGCACCAGGCCCTCGATGGTGTTGAGCGGGATCGCGTATTGATCGTCCGCGCACTGCACCATGAGTGCACGGTTGACCGACACGGTGAACGGCAAACGAATGCGGAAATGCACACCCTCGCCCGGGGTCGAGTCAATGACCATCGAGCCGCCGAGCTGGCGAACCTCTTCATGCACCACGTCCATGCCCACGCCGCGCCCGGAAATCTGCGTGATCTTTTCAGCCGTGGAGAACCCCGGCTGCAGGATGAACTGCAACACGTCGCGGTCGCTCATCTCTTGATGCGCCCCGAGCAGGCCACGCTTGATCGCCTTGCGCCGCACGGCTTCCAGCGGCACGCCGGCGCCGTCGTCGCGCATATCGAAGACGATATCGCCGCCTTCGTGGGTCAGGTCCAGGGTGATGCGGCCTTTCTCCGGCTTGCCGGCCAGCAGTCGCGCATCGCGGGACTCCAGGCCGTGGTCGACGGCATTGCGCAACATGTGTTCCAGGGGCGCCGCCATGCGTTCCAGCACATTGCGGTCCATCTCGCCTTCGGCGTTGCCGACGATGAATTCCACGTCCTTGCCCAACTCGCCCGCCACCTGCCGAACGATGCGCTTGAGGCGTGGCAGCATGCGTTCGAACGGCACCATGCGCGTGCGCATCAGGCCTTCCTGCAACTCGGTATTGATGCGTGCCTGTTGTTGCAACAGGCCATGAGCGTCCTCGTTGCGGCGTTCAAGGGTGTCCTTGAGGTCGAGCAGGTCGGAGGCCGATTCGGACAGCGCACGGGACAGTTGCTGCAACTGCGAATGGCGGTCCATCTCCAGCGGGTCGAATTCTTCGTAGCCCAGGCGCTCGGCCTCGGCCTGCTGGCGGCTGAGGATGCGGCCCTGGGTTTCGGTGTCGAGACGCCGCAGCTGGTCGCGCATGCGTGAGAGAGTGGTTTCCACTTCCGTGAGGACGATGCGTGCGTCGTTGACCTGCTGCTCGATACGGCCGCGGAAAATAGACGTTTCACCGGCCAGGTTGACCAGATCATCCAGCAGCTCGGCGGAGATCTTCACCATGTCGGCAGCCGGGTCCACCACGGCCTCCGCCTTGCCTGCGGGCAACGCCACCGGCGTCACCGGCTCCTGGTTTGGGTGCACCAGGCTTTTGATGCGCTCGATGAGCTTGTCAACCGAGCCGACCGGCAAGCCGTCCGCCACGGCATCGATCATCTGCGCCAGGCGGTCGTGGCAGCCCTGCAGCAACGCGAACAGCTCAGGCGACGGCGCGAGCAAGCCGGCAGACAGGCCTTCGTAGAGGAATTCCAGTTCGTGAGCCAGGTCGCCAATGGGGGTGATCTCGACCATGCGCGCGCCGCCCTTGAGGGTGTGCAGGTCGCGCAACAGGGTTTCCACTTCCTGGCGGTTGCCGGGCTCGGCCTGCCAGCGCGACAGCGCTGCACTGGAACTGTCGAGAATGTCGGCCGCCTCTTCGAGGAAGATATCCAGCAATTCCGGGTCGGCGCCCGACGCTGCTGGCGCAGCGGCGGATGCGGCAGGCGCGTTGCCTTGGCGCAACGCCCGCACCTTGGCGATCAACTCGGCGTTGTCACTCAAGGGTTGGTGATGCTGGAGCTCTTCAAGCTGCAAGGCCAGATGCTCATGGCTGGCCATCAGCACCTGGGAGAGCTCGGTGGAGTAACTGTAGCGACGGTCCACCAACCCTTCGTACAGGCATTCCAACTCATGGGCCAGGTCGCCAATCGGGCCGATCTCGGCCATGCGTGCACCGCCCTTGAGGGTGTGCAGGTCGCGCTGCAACGACGACAACGGCGCGGCGTTGTCAGGTTCCAGCAACCAGCGCTTGAGCGACTGGCCGGCGCTGTCGAGGATGTCCACGGCTTCTTCGAGAAAGATCTCGACGATCTCGTCGTCCATCGTGATTTCGTGATCCAACTGCTGGGTAGCGGCGCCCAGTTCGGCAATGCTCAGCACTTGACTGCCATCGCGTTTGATCAAGCCGGTGGCGGACGGGTCGAGGGCTTCATCGAGCAGCTCGCGCAAGGCCTCGACACGGGCCGGCGCCGGGCTGATTTCCTGGCCGGCGGCCAGTTGGTCGAGCATGCTGATCAGTGCTTCATGGGCCTGCTCGGCCTCGTGAAAGAACCGCTCGCTCACCGCCAGGCTGCTCTCCTCCACCGCGCCATAGAGGTCGAGAAGGGCTTCGCAGAGTTCGTCGATGGCGTGCAGATCCGCAACATGCGCTCCCTCGCCCAGGGTGGTCAGTTCATCCAGCAGCGCAGTCAGCTCCTGGCGCTCGCCGGGGTGCTGCTGCCAGCGGCGCAGCAGGCTTTCGGCGTCGAGCAGGATGTCCATGCCTTGGGCCAGAAAGTTGGCGATCAGCTGCGGATCGCGCTTGATGCGCACGTCGAGCAGCGCTTCAAGCTGCTGATCCAACAGGCTTTGGGTGCGCTTGATCAGGCCCTCTGCACCGTTGATCGGCGCCAAGGGATCACTGTCCAGGTCGCGCAGCCCACGCTGGAACAGACCTTCGGCTTCCAGCAGCAACTCCACTTCATCCAGGTCCAGCGGCAGACGGTGGGCCTTGTACTCGCGGGTCAGGTGGTCCAGCGGGCGCGCCAGTTCGGCGATCGGCAGCACGCCGGCCATGTAGGCGCTGCCCTTGAGGGTGTGCAGGGCGCGTTGCAGCTCATCGCTGACTTGCAGCGGCACATGCTCGGCGGCCTGTTGCAGGAAGTGGTTGAGGCTGTCCAGGTGGCTCTGGGCTTCGTTGCGGAAAATCTCCAGCAACATCGGGTCATGGGGTTCGGCGGCCGCTACTTGTGTACCGCTGGCCAAGGCGTGCGCGCGGGCGGCCAGGGCGTCGACTTCATCACGTTGGCGCTGGCCGTCGATGGCAAAGTCAGCAATCAATTCCGGCAACAGGGCCACCGCTTCATCCAGCACCTGTTGCACCTCGGGGCCGAGCACCACGCTGCGCTCCAGCACACGGTTGAGCAGGTTTTCCACGGCCCAGGCCAGCTCGGCCAAGACCAGGGCGCGCACCATGCGGCCGCTGCCCTTGAGGGTGTGGAAAGCGCGGCGCATTTCGCCCTGGGCGGTTTTGTCCGCGCTGTTGGGCAGATGACGGTGCAGCACCTCGAGGACTTCGTCGGTCTCTTCGAGGAAGACTTCGCGCAGTTCGTCGTCGATGGGCTCCTCGTCGGCGGGCGGCGGCAACAGGCTGCCGGGGCGTTGCAGGGCCGGCGGGTTGAGGCGCGACGTCGGACTGGCCAGGGCGTCGTACTGCGATTGGCTCGGCGCAAGCTCGGCCGGCAGTGTGGCATCGGGTGCAACCAACGCCTGGCGCCAGGGTTTCTCGACGGGCAGGTAACCCAGCGCCGCCAAGCCTTGAGTGGCCAACTCCAGCACGCGCTCACCTGCGGCATCGGGGTCCTGGAGCATGCGCTCGAGGTAATACTCCAGGCTGCTGATCACGTCGGCGAAATGCGCCAATTGCATCTCGGACGGTGGCGCATCACTGCCCATCAACTGTTCGTCGACGTAATCCGTGCATCCGCGCATCAGGCTCGCCGCACGGGGCAAAGGGATCATCGCCAGGGCGCCACGCACCTGGCTCAGCAGCTCGGGCAGGGACTCCAGGCGCTGGCGGTCCCAGTCGGCTTCAATGCAGTCGATCACCAGTTCCTTGGCTTGCTTGAGGCACTGGCAGGATTCGCGGATCACCAATTGGTGGATCTGGGTCAGATCGGTGGTGGGCAGGCGGCTTTCTTCGCGGCTTTCCGGCTCGACGGTGCCGACCATGCCGGCCAGTGTGGCTTCGACGTAGAGCAAGGCGCCGGCGACGTCCATCAGCACAGCGTCGTTAGGCTCGCGCTGGCCTTGGGCCAGGCTCAGTACTACGGCGAGTTGATCGATGATGACCTTGCGCGGCTGGCCGAAACCCAGCACCGCCAGGGTGTCGGCTATCTGCCGCAGCGGTGCGAGCAGCGCATCCAGGTCGCTGGTGTGCTGGCGGTCGCTGCGTACGAACAAGTCGAGGCGCTCCTTGACCCGCACCAGCTCTTCGCACAACGCGCCCAGCACCGAGCCCATGGCGTTGCGGTCCGGCCCGGCCAGGCGCGCGCGCTCGGCGTCGACCACCGCGCTGTCGGGCAAGGCCTCATCCAGGCCGTAGCGTTCCTTGAGGCTTTGCATGCGCGGCGTCGGCCGAGTGACCTTGGCGACGTAAAACAACAGGCTTTTGAGCAGTTCATCCGGCGCTGCCTGATTGATCCCGCCGATGCCCTGGGCCAGCAGGCGCTTGAGCTGTCTGTCGCTGGCCTTGAGCAGGCTGCGCAGCGCCGGACTGTTGGCGATCACGCCGGTGAGCATGCCTTCGACCAGCGCCGAGGTGACTTGCCACAATGGCAACAACGGCGCGCCCTGGCACAAGGCTTCGAGGCGCGCGAACACCCGCGCCATGTCTTCCAGGTTGCTGGGACCATGGTCTTCGCGCAGCAACCCGGCCAAGGCCTGTTGCAGCAGTTGGTGCCACTGGCGCAGTTGTTCTTTCAGGTCGGGCACGGCACGTTGGGCCAGGGCCTCATCAGGCAGCGGCGCGATGCTCAGCAGTTGCGGGCTGAACAGGCTGGTCTCCGACAGCAGGCTTTCACCACGCGCGCTGCGCAGGTCGTTGAGCAATGGCAACACCACCAGCGGCAAGTCGCGGCGGGCGCTGTGCACACGGTCCAGGTACAGCGGCAATTGGTTGAGGGCCTGTTGCAGCAGGCGGATGCTTTCGTCGCGCTGGCTCACGCGGTCGGCTTGCAGGGCCTGCGCCAGCTCTTCGATTTCCTCGGCCAGCAGGGCTGCGCCATAGAACTCGACCATTTGCAGCGCGCCATGCACTTGATGGACACACGCCAGGCACTCGCCGATGGCATCGCCGTCTGAGGTTTCGACGTACGCATCGAGCGCCGAACGGGCCTGTTTCAGGGTTTCGGCAATGTCGCCCTTGACCCATTCGAGGGCCACGTAGTCGTGCCGATCAACCATAACTGCTCCGCTTGGAATTCATGGGTTGCTGGTGGTGCGAGATATCAAGACAGATAGAGATCACATGTGGGAGGGGGCTTGTCTCCGATGGCGGTGCATCAGTCAAAGATTGGGTGACTGACCCACTGCTATCGGGGGCAAGCCCCCTCCCACATGTGTAGTGCATTTCAATCATCAGCCTGTTTAGCCGCTGGCAAGGTGAACCCCGACACCGACCGGCGCAGCTGGCTGGCCATTTTCGCCAGGTTGCCGATGCTTTCTGCGGTGGCCGTGGAGCCCGAAGAGGTCTGGGTGGTGATCTGCTGGATCACGTTCATGGTCAGGGAGATCTGCCCCGCCGAACTCGTCTGCTGCTGCGCCGCATTGGAGATGCTCTGGATCAACGCTGCGAGGGTTTTCGACACGCCTTCGATCTCTTCCAGCGCCACCCCGGCATCCTGGGCCAACCGTGCGCCGCGCACCACTTCGGTGGTGGTCTGCTCCATGGAAATGACCGCTTCGTTGGTGTCGGCCTGGATCGCCCGCACCAGGGTTTCAATCTGCCGCGTCGCCGCCGACGAACGCTCGGCCAGGCGTTGCACTTCATCGGCCACCACTGCAAAGCCGCGCCCGGCGTCCCCGGCCATGCTCGCCTGGATCGCTGCGTTGAGGGCGAGGATGTTGGTCTGCTCGGCAATATCGTCGATCAGGCTGACGATATCGCCAATTTCCTGGGACGACTCGCCCAGGCGCTTGATGCGCTTGGCGGTGTCCTGGATCTGTTCGCGAATGTTGTCCATGCCGTGGATGGTGTTGTGCACCACCTCGTTGCCCTTGTTGGCAATTTCCACCGAGCGCTCCGCCACCGCCGACGATTCGGCGGCGTTGGCTGACACCTGGTCGATGGACTGGGCCATCTGGTTGATCGCCATGGACGCTTCGGCGATCTGCTGGGCCTGGTGCTCCGAGGCCTGGGCCAGGTGCATGGCAGTGGCCTGGGTGTCCTGCACCGCACCGGCGACTTGCCCGGCGGTGAGGTTGATGGTAGCAACCAGATCGCGCAGCTGGTCGACGGAATAGTTGATGGAGTCGGCGATGGTGCCGGTGAAGTCTTCGGTCACCGAGGCCGTCACGGTGAGGTCGCCGTCGGCCAGGTCTTCGATTTCATCCAGCAGGCGCATGATCGCGTTCTGGTTGCGCTCGTTCTTCTCGGCGGTTTCATGCAGTTGGCGGTTGGTCTCGCGCACCATCACCAGGCCGATCAGGATGATCGAGGTCAGCGCCAGCAGGCCCAGTACATAGCCGCCGATGGTGTCGAAACTGCGGCCACTGGCCAGGTTTTCGAAACCGGTGGCCAGGTGCGAGGCTTCATCGAGCAGGGTTTGTGACAGGTTGAAGATGTTGCTCGCCGAAGCGCGCACCTGGAACAGTTGCGGCGAGGTTTCGAGAATTTCATCCACCGAGCCGGAGACAAACTCGAACAGCTCGGCGATTTCCGCCAGCCGCGCGCGGGCATCGCGGTCTTCGACCTGGGTGATGCGCAGGCCGGGGTTGCCCTGGAGCATGCCGTTGAGCACCTGGCCGAAACGGTTGGCATCGCGGCCAAAGGCGTCGGCGGCCTGCACGGCGGTTTCGTCGCCGGCCAGTACGGTGTTCACCGCCCCCAGGATACGCTCGGCCAGCAACGACTGGCGCTGGGCCAGGGCGACCTGGCTGGCCGGGGCACCGCGTTGCAGGAGGATGTCGACGACCTTTTCCGACTCCACCTGCAACTGCGGAACGGTTTCCGCCAGGGTCGCCGCGACCTGGTGCAAGGACAGCACGGTCTGCTCACTGGCGAGAATCGCGTCGGTGTTTTTCAGCAGCGCTTCCCAGTCGGTCTGCACCGCACGCATTTCGGCACGTACCGCACTGGGCGCAGCCGGCAGGCCGGTTTCCGGATCACCTTTTTTCAGGTAGCCCCAGCGCTGGGCGAAGTCGTTGCGCGCATCGCCCAGCAACTTGAACGCAGCAGCCTTGCCGGCGGCGGCTTCGGTGGCGTTCTTGGCAATGCGCTGGGACAGCACGCGCAACTCACCGGCGTGGCCGATGTACTGCTTGTCATAGGTGGACTGGGTGTTGAGGTACGCAAAGTTGGCAAACAGCAACATGATGAACACGATCAGTGCAATGAACAGCACAATGATCTGGGAACGACTGCGCGACGCGGCCTGAGGTTTTGTCGGGGTAACGGTGGTCATGCGGCAACATCCATGAAGCCTGGGGCCTGGGCCAGGGCGAAGGGGCTGAAGACCTGCCACTGCGGGCTGCCCTCGAAACGTCCCTGGATAAACGGCGCGCCGGGGGCGGCACTCGCCAGCAGTGCGTCTTGTGCGAAATGCTGCATTCCCACCACCTCGTCCACCAGCAGCCCGACAAACAAATCGTTGAATTCCACCACCAGTACGCGCCGCTGTTTGCGTGCCTTGGACAGCTCGAGGCCGAGGAACCCGCCCAGGTCCATCACCGGCAACAAGCGCCCACGCAGGTTAGCCACACCCTTGACCCAGGCCTTGACCCCGGGCATCAGCGTGCAGCGCGGTTCATGCAGGACTTCGGCAACTTCGCCCATGGGCGCCACATACCAGTGCTGCCCCAGGCGAAAGCCGATCCCGCTCCAGCGTTGCAGGCGGGTTTCCTGGGACGGCAGGTCGGCGGCCAACAGGCGACAGCGGCGGTCGATGTCCAGCAGCAGCTCAAAGGCGGTTTGCGACTCGGTCATGATGGCGAACCGTCAGCCGGCCAGCACCTTGTTCAGGGTGGCGATCAGGGTTTCTTCATCCACCGGCTTGGTCAGGTAGTCCTTGGCGCCCTGGCGTGCGCCCCAGATCTTGTCGGTTTCCTGGTCCTTGGTGGTGATGATGATGATCGGGATGCCGTTGGTTTCTGGCTCCTTGGACAGCTGGCGGGTGGCCTGGAAGCCATTGAGGCCCGGCATCACGATGTCCATCAGGACGGCGTCGGGTTTTTCCTGGCGGGCCAGGGCCACGCCATCCGCACCGTTTTCAGCCTTGAGGACCTGGTGGCCGTGCTTTTCCAGCATGCCGGTCAGTTTGTACATTTCGGTCGGCGAATCGTCGACGATCAGAACACGTGCCATGGTTTTCCCCACTACATAGGTGGACGCCGGCCCTTGTGAGGCGGCGTCAGTGTGCTTGTTCTACTACGGCGAACCCTGGCACGTAGGCCTTGATCGCGCCCAGCAGTTCTTCCTTGCTGAAAGGCTTGGTCAAAAACTGATCGACACCCACGATGCGCCCCTTGGCCTTGTCGAACAAGCCGTCCTTGGACGACAGCATGATCACCGGGATCGACTTGAACGCCGGGTTGTTCTTCACCAGCGCGCAGGTCTGATAGCCATCCAGGCGCGGCATCATGATGTCGACAAAAATAATGTGCGGGTGATGATCCACAATCCGGGCCAGGGCATCGAAACCGTCGATGGCCGTGATGACATCGCACCCCGTGTTCTTCAACAAGGTCTCGGCGGTGCGGCGGATCGTCTTCGAATCGTCGATCACCATCACTCTCAAGGCGTTGGAATGCTGTTCCATATCTGCTCTGCCATCGCCACAGCGAATCGGTTTTCGGTGTGTACTGCCTGATGTTGCACAGGATGAGCGCCGCAAGCCTTGGAATTCAAGGGCTGCTGCGCCGTGGCAGTCTTTTTAGCACAGTCTCCGGGCGCAATCTATCGAGCAACCGGCCAGGTGGTTTTTCCTTGACCCACAACAGCCGCAGCGCCACTCTGACGCCACTTTTATGCGCCCTAATTTGCTAGAGGAAATCCCCCATGAGCGTTCGCGTCGGCATTGTCATGGACCCTATCGCCAGCATTTCCTATAAAAAGGACAGCTCGCTGGCCATGCTCCTGGCCGCCCAGGCCCGCGGCTGGACCTTGTTCTATATGGAGCAGCGCGATCTTTACCAGGGTGACGGCGAGGCCCGCGCACGCATGCGCCCGCTGCAGGTGTTTGCCAACCCTGAGAAGTGGTTCGAGCTGCAAGACGAAATCGACAGCCCACTGAGCGACCTGGACGTGATCCTGATGCGCAAGGACCCGCCGTTCGACATGGAATTCGTCTACTCCACCTACCTGCTGGAGCAGGCCGAGCGCGCCGGCGTGCTGATCGTCAACAAGCCGCAGAGCCTGCGCGACTGCAACGAAAAGCTGTTCGCCACCCTGTTCCCACAGTGCACACCGCCGACCGTGGTCAGCCGCCGCGCCGATGTGCTGCGCGAGTTCGCTGCCAAGCATGGTGATGTGATCCTCAAGCCGCTGGACGGCATGGGCGGCACCTCGATCTTCCGCCACCGCGCCGGCGACCCGAACCTGTCGGTGATCCTGGAAACCCTGACCGCCCTGGGCACCCAGCAGATCATGGGCCAGGCCTATCTGCCGGCGATCAAGGACGGCGACAAGCGCATCCTGATGATTGACGGCGAGCCGGTGGACTACTGCCTGGCGCGCATCCCGGCCGCCGGCGAGACCCGTGGCAACCTGGCGGCCGGTGGTCGTGGCGAAGCCCGCCCTCTATCGGACAAGGACCGCTGGATTGCCGCCCAGGTTGGCCCGACCCTGCGCGAAAAAGGCCTGCTGTTCGTGGGACTGGACGTCATCGGCGAGAACCTCACCGAAATCAACGTCACCAGCCCCACCTGCATTCGCGAGATCGACAACGCATTTGGCACGAACATCGGCGAAATGTTGATGGCCGCCATTGAGCGCAAGCTGCAAGCCAAGTGATATAGAACAGCCGGACACGCACCAACATTGCGCTATCATGCCCCACCTGTGAAACGCGCGATGTTGGTTTTTTGTCATGACACTCCCGTCCGAGCTACCCCCCGAACTCTCCCACAGCGGCGTGCGCCCGGCTGATCGGCTCGGATTTACCCTGTTCCTGGCAGCGTTGATTCACTTGGCCCTGATCCTCGGCGTGGGTTTCACCATGGTCGAACCCAAGCAAATCACCCAGACCCTGGAAATCACCCTCGCCACGTTCAAGAGCGAAAAGAAGCCCGAGAAGGCTGACTTTCTCGCCCAGGACAACCAGCAAGGCAGCGGCACCCTCGACAAGAAAGCCGTGCCGAAGACCACCGAAGTGGCGCCGTTCCAGGACAACAAGGTCAACAAAGTCACCCCACCACCGGCGCCCAAGCCGGAGGTCAAGCAGGCAGCGCCCAAGCCCGCCGTGACCACCATCGCACCCAAACCTCAGAAAGCCCCGGCCCAGCGCGAAAAATCCAAGACCGAACCCACGCCCGAGCCTGTAAAACCGGCGCCGACTTTCGACAGTTCGACCCTGTCCGACGAAATTTCCAGCCTCGAAGCCGAACTGGCCAACGAACAGCAGCTGTACGCCAAGCGCCCGCGCATCTATCGGCTGAACGCCGCATCGACCATGCGCGACAAAGGCGCCTGGTACAAAGACGAGTGGCGCAAGAAGGTCGAGCGTATCGGTAACCTCAATTACCCTGAGGAAGCCCGACGCCAGCAGATTTACGGAAATTTGCGACTATTGGTGTCAATCAACCGCGACGGCACGCTCTATGAAGTGCAGGTGCTCGAGTCGTCCGGCCAGCCGTTGCTGGACCAGGCCGCCCAGCGCATCGTGCGCCTGGCCGCGCCCTTTGCGCCGTTCAGCGGCGATTTGAACGACGTCGACCGCCTGGAAATCATCCGCACCTGGAAGTTTGCCAAGGGTGATCGGCTGTCGAGCAATTGATGACAATTACCAGCTGTGGCACATCACCAGCTTGTCAGTTCGCCCCTCCACCGCCACACTATCGAACATGAAAAACGTCAGCCCGACCTACCTCAAGCATCAATTCCTGATCGCCATGCCCCATATGGCCGACCCGAACTTTGCGCAGACCTTGACCTACATCGTCGAGCACACGGCCAATGGTGCCATGGGGTTGGTGGTCAACCGCCCGCAAGAGCTGAACCTGGCAGATATCCTTGAGCAACTGCGCCCCGAGCTTGACCCGCCGGCCCGGTGCCAGGGCGTGCCGATTTACATCGGCGGGCCGGTGCAGACTGATCGTGGGTTTGTACTGCACCCGAGCGGGCCGAAGTTCCAGGCCACGGTCGATCTGGACGGCGTATCGCTGTCCACTTCCCAGGACGTGTTGTTCGCCATCGCCGACGGCGTGGGCCCTGAGCAAAGCGTGATCACCCTCGGTTACGCGGGGTGGGAAGCCGGCCAATTGGAAGCCGAACTGGCCAGCAATGCCTGGCTGACCTGCCCGTTCGACGCCGACATCCTGTTCAATACCGCCAGTGAACTGCGCCTGGACGCAGCTGCGGCGACGCTGGGGATCAACCTCAACCTGCTGACCAGCCAGGCGGGACACGCCTGATGGCTTTGCGTCTGATCCTCGGGTTTGACTACGGCACCAAACAGATCGGCGTAGCCGTAGGCCAGGTGATCACCGGCCAGGCCCGTGAGCTGTGCACCTTGAAAGCCCAGAACGGCGTGCCGGACTGGAACCAGGTTGAAGCCCTCATCAAAGAGTGGAAGCCCGACGCGGTCGTGGTCGGCCTGCCCCTGAACATGGACGGCACCCCCAGCGACATGTGCCTGCGTGCCGAAAAATTCGCCCGCCGCCTCAATGGCCGCTACAACCTGCCCTTCTATACCCACGACGAACGCCTCACCACCTTTGAAGCCAAAGGCGAGCGACGCGACCGTGGCGGGCAGAAAGGCAGCTACCGCGACAACCCGGTAGACGCCATCGCCGCCGCCCTGCTGTTGCAGGGTTGGCTGGATGAAAACACCGCTTTATTTGAATCCTGACAGACGCGGCTTGCCGCGTCTTTTTACGTTTGAGCCCGGACCTTGCCTGCGCCAGGTCCTGAAGGAGCCTGCATGAGCCTGCCGAACCCCGCCGAACTGATCAGCCAGATGGCCACCAGCCTCACGGCCCATCTGCAACACCGCAACATCAGCGAGCCGCGCTTCATCGGTATTCGCACCGGCGGTGTGTGGGTGGCCCAGGCGTTGTTGGAAGCACTGGGCAGCGATTCGCCCCTGGGCACCCTGGACGTCTCCTTTTACCGCGACGATTTCAGCCAGAACGGCCTGCACCCACAAGTGCGTCCGTCGGCCCTGCCTTTCGAGATCGAAGGCCAGCACCTGGTGCTGATCGACGACGTGCTGATGAGCGGTCGCACCATCCGTGCCGCCATGAACGAACTGTTCGACTATGGCCGCCCGGCCAGCGTGACCCTGGTGTGCCTGCTGGACCTGGACGCCGGCGAATTGCCGATCAGCCCGGATGTGGTCGGCGCCACCCTGTCGCTAGAAGCCCATCAACGGGTAAAATTGCTCGGTCCCACGCCGCTCGTACTCGAACTGCAAGACCTCGCCCTTTAAACCGCCTTGTAAAGAGTCCCCGCGATGACGCCTCTAGATGCCAAGCGCCCGCTGCAGCTCAATGCTCAGGGCCAGTTGCGACACTTCTTGTCGCTCGACGGTTTGCCCCGCGAACTGCTCACCGAAATCCTCGACACCGCCGACTCGTTCCTCGAAGTCGGTGGCCGGGCGGTGAAGAAGGTCCCGCTGTTGCGCGGCAAAACCATCTGCAACGTGTTCTTCGAGAACTCCACCCGCACCCGCACCACCTTTGAACTGGCCGCCCAGCGGCTGTCGGCCGATGTGATCACCCTGAACGTGTCCACCTCGTCGGCAAGCAAGGGCGAGACCCTGCTCGACACCCTGCGCAACCTGGAAGCGATGGCCGCCGACATGTTCGTGGTACGCCACGGCGACTCCGGCGCCGCGCACTTCATCGCCGAACACGTGTGCCCGCAGGTGGCGATCATCAACGGCGGTGACGGCCGCCACGCCCACCCGACCCAGGGCATGCTCGACATGCTCACCATTCGTCGGCACAAAGGCAGCTTTGAGAATCTCTCGGTGGCCATCGTCGGCGACATCCTGCATTCGCGGGTCGCGCGCTCGAACATGCTGGCCCTCAAAGCCCTGGGTTGCCCGGATATCCGCGTGATTGCGCCGAAAACCCTGTTGCCCATCGGTATCGAACAGTACGGCGTGAAGGTCTACACCGACATGGCCGCAGGCCTCAAGGACGTGGACGTGGTGATCATGCTGCGCCTGCAACGCGAGCGCATGGCCGGTGGCCTGCTACCGAGCGAAGGCGAGTTCTACCGTTTGTTCGGCCTGACCACCGCACGCCTGGCCGGCGCCAAGCCGGATGCCATCGTGATGCACCCGGGCCCGATCAACCGTGGCGTGGAGATTGAGTCGGCGGTGGCCGACGGTCCGCAGTCGGTGATCCTCAACCAGGTGACCTACGGCATCGCCGTACGCATGGCCGTGCTGTCCATGGCCATGAGCGGGCAAACCGCGCAACGTCAATTCGAGCAGGAGAACGCCCAGTGAAGCTCAGCATCCTCGGCGCCCGCGTCATCGATCCGGCCAGTGGCCTGGATCAAGTTACCGATCTGCATCTGGACGCCGGCAAGCTCATCGCCATTGGCGCCGCGCCCGCAGGCTTCAGCGCCAGCGAAACGATCGACGCCAAAGGCCTGGTGGCCGCGCCTGGCCTGGTTGACCTGAACGTCGCCCTGCGCGAGCCGGGCTACAGCCGCAAGGGCAATATCACCAGCGAAACCCGCGCTGCCGCAGCCGGTGGGGTAACCAGCCTGTGCTGCCCACCGCACACCAGGCCGGTGCTGGACACCTCGGCCGTGACCGAGCTGATCCTCGACCGCGCCCGTGAAGCCGGCAACTGCAAAGTGTTCCCTATCGGCGCCTTGAGCAAAGGCCTGGAAGGCGAACAACTCGCCGAACTGATCGCCCTGCGCGACGCCGGTTGCGTGGCCTTCGGCAACGGCCTGGATAGCTTTCGCAGTACCCGCACGCTGTTACGTGCCCTGGAATACGCGGCGACTTTCGACCTTACCGTGATCTTCCATTCCCAGGACCGTGACCTGGCCGAAGGCGGCCTGGCCCATGAAGGCGCCGTGGCCAGCTTCCTCGGCCTGCCGGGCATCCCGGAAACCGCCGAGACCGTGGCCCTGGCCCGTGACCTGCTGCTGGTGGAACAAAGCGGCGTGCGCGCGCACTTCAGCCAGCTGACCAGCGCGCGGGGCGTGGCCCTGATCGCCCAGGCCCAGGCCCGTGGCTTGCCGGTGACAGCGGATGTGGCGCTTTATCAGCTGATCCTGACGGACGAAGCGCTGATCGACTTCTCCAGCCTGTACCACGTGCAACCGCCACTGCGTACCCTGGCTGACCGCGACGGTTTGCGCGCGGCGGTGAAATCCGGTGTGGTCTCGGCGATTTCCAGCCATCACCAGCCCCATGAGAGGGATGCCAAGCTGGCACCGTTTGGCGCGACAGAGCCGGGCATCAGCAGTGTCGAACTGTTGCTGCCTCTGGCGATGACGTTGGTAGAGGATGGGTTGCTGGACTTGCCGACATTGTTGGCACGCCTGAGCCGCGGCCCGGCCGAGGCCTTGCGCCTGCCAGCGGGCAAGTTGGCGGTGGGTTCGGCGGCGGACCTGGTGCTTTTTGATCCGGCCAGTTCCACGATTGCGGGGGAGCAATGGCTATCCAAAGGTGAAAACTGCCCGTTCATCGGCCATAGCCTGCCGGCGACGGTGCGTTACACCCTGGTGGATGGCCGCATCAGCTACCCGGCCTGAAAAATCCCACCTCTAATGTGGGCATGATCAATGTGGGAGGGGGCTTGCCCCCGATTGCAGTGGGTCAGCTACAGATAAGCTGACTGATCCACCGCTATCGGGGGCAAGCCCCCTCCCACATGTTGATCTCCACCAGAAGTTAAAGATCAGCGGCCGCTGTTGCGCTCGGCATTGCGGATCGATATCTGCGTATTCAACGTCCAGAAGTCATACAGCACCCCAACCAGGAACAAACCGCCGGTCAGCAGGTAGATCAGGCCGGTGATCCATTTGCCCTGGTACATGCGGTGCACGCCAAATACCCCGAGAAACGCCAACAGGATCCAGGCCACGTTGTATTCGATGGGTCCGGCGGTAAACCTCAGGTCCGCTTCACGGTCCATGGCCGGGATCAGGAACAGGTCGATCAGCCAGCCGATACCCAGCAAGCCAAAGGTGAAAAACCAGATCGTTCCGGTCACCGGCTTGCCGTAATAGAAGCGATGCGCCCCGGTAAAACCGAAAATCCACAGCAGGTAACCGATGACCTTGCTGTGGGTGTCTTGCTGCTCGCCAATCTGCTGATAGGTGTTCATCGCGTACCTCTTTTGCCTCGATAGATAAATTTTTTCATTTTCTTTGTGACTTTTTTACGGGCGCCCGACGTACGGCAAATGGTATCTTCCCTGCCCTGAAAGCCTTATGCCACCTGACTTGTGTAGGACAATTGCGGCGAATCGTCGCGTTTTTCCTGATTTTGACGTCAAGGTTCAGTCGACAAACGGCCTGAGAACGACACAAAAAGCTGTTATAAAGTTGCGCGCAAACCCATAAGAGCCACGCCTAATGCGACCATTTTTCAAGACATGGCTAACCATTTGCCTATTAATGCCACTGGCCGCCCACGCCACCAATCGTGAGCAACGACTTCCCAACGTTAACGGTTTCACCCCTAAAGTCCACAGCACGCCAAGCACCGCCAAGTCGGTCAAGCTGACCGTCAACCGCCCGACTCAACTGAGCAAGGCCCACGGCAAGGCAACGGCCGGCCTGGTAGGCGTCAACACCAGGCAGAGCAGCACCGTGCTCAGCCGTGCCGTCAACGTGCTCGGTACTCCTTATCGTTGGGGCGGCAGCAGCCCAAGTAAAGGGTTCGACTGCAGCGGCTTGGTGAAATATGCGTTTAACGACGTAGCCGCCGTGGATTTGCCACGCACCTCCAACGCCATGGCCGCCGGCCACGGGCAGAAGGTTGATCGCAAGGACTTGAAACCGGGTGACCTGCTGTTCTTCAAATTGAAGAGCCGCCAGGTGAACCACGTTGCCATCTACCTGGGCAACGACCGTTTCATCCACGCACCACGCCGTGGCAAAGCGGTCAGCATCGACACGCTGAAGAAACCGTTCTGGGACAAGAACTACGTGATTGCCAAGCGGGTATTGCCCAAAGAGCAGAACAACCTGCGGGTGGTCCAGCGCTGATTCCAGGCTGGAGTGCGGTGGGTGAACAATGTGGGAGGGGGCTTGCCCCCGATTACCGTGGATCAGCTACAAATAAGCTAACTGATCCACTGCTATCGGGGGCAAGCCCCTGCCACATTTGGACCTTCATATTTCCCCAGGCACCCTCGCCTTCTGCTGCGCCTCTTCCCGACTGATCACCCCCTCCCCGACCAACGTCTTCAAGCTCATATCCAACGTCTTCATCCCCAGCGCCCCACCCGTCTGGATCGCCGAGACCATCTGCGCCACCTTGTCCTCACGGATCAGATTGCGAATAGCCGGCGTACCCAACATGATTTCATGGGCCGCCACCCGCCCCCCGCCGATCTTCTTCACCAGCACCTGGGACACTACTGCCTGCAACGACTCCGACAGCATCGAGCGGACCATGGCCTTTTCCCCCGCCGGAAACACATCCACCAGCCGATCCACGGTCTTTGCCGCCGACGAGGTATGCAAGGTGCCGAATACCAGGTGCCCGGTCTCAGCCGCCGTCAGGGCCAGGCGGATGGTTTCCAGGTCGCGCAGTTCACCCACCAGGATCACATCCGGGTCTTCCCTGAGCGCCGAGCGCAGGGCAACCGAAAAGCTATGGGTGTCGCGGTGCACCTGGCGCTGATTGATCAACGCCATGTTCGGCGTGTGGATAAATTCGATGGGGTCTTCAAGGGTGAGGATGTGCTGGCGTCGATGCTGATTGAGAAAGTCGATCATCGCCGCCAGGGTAGTGGACTTGCCCGAGCCGGTAGGGCCGGTCACCAGCACCAGGCCGCGCGGCAGCTGGGCGATACGCTGGAACACTTCCCCCAGGCCGAGGCGCTCCAGGCTCTGGACCTCGGACGGTACGGCGCGAAACACCGCGCCCATGCCCCGCTCCTGCCGGAACACATTGGCGCGGAACCGCGCCACACCGGGCAGTTCGAAGGCAAAATCCGTTTCAAGAGATGTTTCGAAATCCTTTTGTTGGTGCTGATTGAGCAATGGGCTCAACAAGTCGGCCACTTGCGGGGGTGAAAGCACCGGGCCGTCCAGCGGCCAGACCTCCCCATCCACCCGCAGCATCGGCGCCAGTCCGGCGGACAAATGCAGGTCGGAGGCGCCACGGCGCACGCTGACCGTGAGTAATTCAGTGATATCCATAGGGCTTTCCATTTCCAGTAGAATGCCGCGGACTCCATATCCACGGGCGCATCTTGAATGTCGACGATAGCAGACAACATCGGCCAGGTTAGCCAGCGCATCCGCGCCGCAGCCGACGCCGTGCAACGTGACGCAAGCAGCATCCACCTGCTGGCCGTGAGCAAGACCAAACCCGCGCAAGCCGTGCGCGAAGCCTATGCCGCCGGGATGCACGATTTTGGCGAGAACTATCTGCAGGAAGCCCTGGGCAAACAGGCCGAATTAACCGACCTGCCCTTGAGTTGGCACTTCATCGGCCCCATTCAATCGAACAAGACGCGCGCTATTGCCGAGAACTTCGCTTGGGTGCATTCCGTGGACCGCTTGAAAATCGCTCAACGCTTGTCCGAACAACGCCCGGCCGACCTGCCACCGCTGAACATCTGCATTCAGGTCAACGTCAGCGGCGAAGCCAGCAAGTCCGGCTGTACACCCGCCGACCTGCCAGCCCTGGCCAACTCTATCAGCGCCCTGCCGCGCCTGAAGCTGCGTGGCCTGATGGCAATCCCCGAGCCGACCGAAGAGCGCGCCGCGCAAGATGCAGCCTTCGCCACCGTGCGCGAGCTGCAAGCCAGTTTGAACCTGCCGCTGGACACACTTTCCATGGGCATGAGCCACGACCTTGAGTCGGCCATTGCCCAAGGCGCCACCTGGGTGCGGATCGGTACCGCCCTGTTTGGCGCCCGCGACTACGGCCAGCCATGAAATGGCTGACTTCCATTTAGCTAAGGACCTGTCATGAGAGACACGCGTATAGCCTTTATCGGCGCCGGTAACATGGCGGCCAGCCTGATCGGTGGCCTGCGGGCCAAGGGCCTGGATGCCGCGCAGATCCGCGCCAGCGACCCGGGCGCAGACACCCGTGCCCGCGTCAGCGCCGAGCACGGTATTGAAACCTTTGCCGACAACGCCGAGGCCATCCAGGGCGTCGACGTGATCGTGCTGGCAGTGAAGCCGCAGGCCATGAAGGCGGTGTGCGAAAGCCTGCGCCCAAGCCTGCAGCCGCATCAGCTGGTGGTGTCGATTGCGGCCGGCATCACCTGCGCCAGCATGAACACCTGGCTCGGCGCACAGCCGATCGTGCGCTGCATGCCCAACACGCCAGCCCTGGTCAGCCAGGGCGTGAGCGGCTTGTACGCCACCGCCCAAGTGAGCGCCGAACAACGCGACCAGGCGCAAGAACTGCTGTCCGCCGTGGGCGTCGCGCTGTGGCTGGAACAGGAGCAGCAACTGGACGCGGTCACCGCCGTATCCGGCAGCGGCCCGGCGTATTTCTTCCTGCTGATCGAAGCCATGACCGCCGCCGGCGTGAAGCTGGGCCTGTCCAAGGACATTGCCGAACAACTGGCCGAGCAGACCGCCCTGGGTGCTGCGCGCATGGCGGTGTCCAGCGATGTGGACGCCGCCGAGCTGCGCCGCCGCGTGACCTCGCCGGGCGGCACCACACAGGCGGCCATCGAGTCGTTCCAGGCCGGGGGCTTTGAAGCCCTGGTGGAAAAAGCACTGGGTGCCGCTGCGCGCCGCTCGGCGGAACTCGCCGAACAACTGGGCAAATAAGGAGCCAACATGATTGGTTTGAACACCGCAGCCGTCTACGTGCTGCAAACCCTCGGCAGCCTGTACCTGCTGATCGTCCTGATGCGCTTCGTGCTGCAACTGGTGCGTGCGAACTTCTACAACCCGCTCTGCCAGTTCATCGTCAAGGCCACCCAGCCGCTGCTCAAGCCATTGCGCCGGATCATCCCGAGCCTGTTCGGCCTGGACATGTCGTCGCTGGTGCTGGCAATCCTGGTGCAGTTGGCCTTGATGGCGCTGACCCTGTTGCTGACCTACGGCACCACCGGCAATTTCGTACAGTTGCTGATCTGGGCCATCATCGGCGTGACCGCGCTGTTCCTGAAGATCTTCTTCTTCGCCCTGATCATCAGCGTGATCCTGTCCTGGGTCGCCCCCGGTAGCCACAACCCTGGCGCCGAGCTGGTGAACCAGATCTGCGAGCCGGCCCTGGCGCCATTCCGCCGCCTGCTGCCGAACCTCGGCGGCCTGGATATCTCGCCGATCCTGGCGTTCATGGTGCTCAAGTTGCTGGACATGCTGGTGATCAACAACCTGGCGGCCATGACCGGGATGCCGGAGATTTTGCGTCTGCTGATCTGACGCAAAGCAAATGTGAGAGGGGCAAGCCCCCTCCCACATTTCAAACCGCTCAGGCCATTGCTTGCCGCTAGGTGCAGCGGTCTTTAGACTTACGCCTCATTTAAACGAGAGCAGGGTCGATGCCAGCTGCCTTTCCCCCCGATTCTGTTGGACTGGTCGTGCCCCAAGTGGCGCACTTCAGCGAACCGCTGGCCCTGGCCTGCGGCCGTTCGCTGCCCGCCTACGACCTGATCTATGAAACCTATGGCCAACTGAACGCCACGGCGAGCAACGCCGTGCTGATCTGCCACGCCTTGTCCGGCCATCACCACGCGGCCGGTTTTCACTCTGCCGAGGATCGCAAGCCCGGCTGGTGGGACAGTTGCATCGGCCCCGGCAAACCCATCGACACCAACAAGTTCTTTGTGGTCAGCCTGAACAACCTGGGCGGCTGCAACGGTTCCACCGGCCCCAGCAGCCTCAATCCGGAAACCGGCAAGCCGTTCGGCGCCGACTTCCCGGTGCTCACCGTGGAAGACTGGGTGCACAGCCAGGCGCGCCTCGCCGACCTGCTGGGTATCAACCAGTGGGCGGCAGTGATCGGCGGCAGCCTGGGCGGCATGCAGGCGCTGCAATGGACCATCACCTACCCGGACCGCGTGCGCCATTGCCTGGCAATCGCCTCGGCCCCCAAGCTGTCGGCGCAGAACATCGCCTTCAACGAAGTGGCACGCCAGGCCATCCTTACCGACCCGGAGTTCCACGGTGGTTCGTTCCAGGAAGCCGGCGTGATTCCCAAGCGCGGCCTGATGCTGGCGCGGATGGTCGGGCATATCACCTACCTGTCCGATGATTCCATGGGCGAGAAATTCGGCCGTGGCCTCAAGAGCGAGAAGCTCAACTACGACTTCCACAGCGTCGAGTTCCAGGTGGAAAGCTACCTGCGCTACCAGGGCGAGGAGTTCTCGGGGCGTTTCGACGCCAACACCTACCTGCTGATGACCAAGGCGCTGGACTACTTCGACCCGGCCGCCAACCACGACGACGACCTGGCGAAAACCTTCGAAGGCGCCACGGCCAAGTTCTGCGTGATGTCCTTCACCACCGACTGGCGCTTCTCGCCGGCCCGCTCCCGCGAGCTGGTGGACGCGCTGATGGCTGCACGCAAGGACGTCTGCTACCTGGAGATCGATGCACCGCAAGGCCACGACGCCTTCCTGATCCCGATCCCGCGTTACTTGCAGGCGTTCGGCAATTACATGAACCGGATTACTGTGTGAGAACGCCATGAGAGCCGACCTGGAAATCATCCAAGACTGGATCCCCGCCGGCAGCCGCGTGCTCGACCTGGGCTGCGGCGATGGCGAACTGCTGAGCTGGCTGCGCGACAACAAGCAAGTCACTGGCTACGGCCTGGAAAACGACCCGGACAACATCGCCCAGTGCGTGGCCAAGGGCATCAACGTGATCGAGCAGGACCTGGACAAGGGCCTGGGCAACTTTGCCAGCAACAGCTTCGACATCGTGGTGATGACCCAGGCCCTCCAGGCGGTGCACTACCCGGACCGCATCCTCGACGAAATGCTGCGCGTAGGCCGCCAGTGCATCATCACCTTCCCCAACTTCGGGCACTGGCGCTGCCGCTGGTACCTGGCCACCAAGGGCCGCATGCCGGTGTCGGACTTCCTGCCGTACACCTGGTACAACACGCCGAACATCCATTTCTGCACCTTCGAAGACTTCGAAGCCCTGTGCAGTGAGCGTGAAGCCAAGGTGATCAACCGCCTTGCCGTCGATCAACAGCATCGTCACGGCTGGGCAAGTAAACTATGGCCCAATCTGTTGGGCGAAATCGGTATTTACCGGGTCAGCAGTCCTGGCCTGACGGACCACAAGATTGCCGTCTAATCATCTTCAAGAGGGACGCTCATGAAACGCCTGGCTGTATTTCTATTGACCGCGTGCCTGGGCGCCAGCGCCCTGGCCGCCGACGCTATCGATGCCAATCGCAAGAAAGACTTCGGCGATATCACCGTCCACTACAACACATTCACCTCCAGCTTCCTGCAACCGGAAACCGCCCAGGCCGTCGGCGTGGTGCGCAGCAAGGAAAAGGGCTTGATCAACGTGACGGTGATCAAGGGCGTGACCCCGGTGGCCGCGCAAGTGACCGGCACCATCAAGGACTTGGGCGGCAAGAGCGAAGTCCTGACGTTCAAGCAGATCAACGAGAAAGGCGGCATCAATTACCTGGCGCCCTACTCCGTGACGCAGCGCGAATACAAGACGTTTACCATCAACGTTGAAACCGGCGGCAAAGCCCATAGCTTCCAGTTCAACCAGGAACTGTTTCCGGCGGAATAATGAACCTCACCCAACTCGTACTGGCCAGCCATAACGCCGGCAAACTCAAAGAACTGCAAGCCATGCTCGGCGACTCCGTGCAGTTGCGCTCGATTGGCGAGTTCAGCCAGGTGGAACCGGAAGAGACCGGCCTGTCGTTCGTCGAGAACGCTATCCTCAAGGCACGCAACGCCGCACGCATCTCCGGCCTGCCGGCGCTGGCGGATGACTCGGGGCTGGCCGTCGATTTCCTCGGCGGCGCACCGGGCATTTATTCGGCACGCTACGCCGACGGCAAGGGCGATGCCGCCAACAACGCCAAGCTGCTGGACGCGCTCAAGGACGTACCGGACGCCGAGCGCGGCGCACAGTTCGTCTGCGTGCTGGCCCTGGTACGACATGCCGATGACCCGCTGCCGATCCTGTGCGAAGGCCTGTGGCACGGGCGCATCCTGCATGCGGCCAGCGGCGAGCATGGGTTTGGCTATGACCCGTTGTTCTGGGTGCCGGAACGTAACGTTTCCAGTGCCGAACTGAGCCCGGCCGACAAGAACCAGATCAGCCACCGTGCCCGCGCAATGGATTTGCTGCGCCAACGCCTGAGCCTGAAATGACCCTGAACACCTCTGCGCAGCCGCTAATCCACGGCGGCGCGCAAACACCTCGGGCGGCCTTGCCTGTGCTGCCGCCCCTGGCGCTGTATATCCATATCCCGTGGTGCGTGCGCAAATGCCCTTATTGTGACTTCAACTCCCACACCGCCAGTAAAGTGCTGCCGGAAGAGGAGTATGTGGACGCCCTGTTGGCCGACCTCGATCAGGACCTGCACGCAGTGCATGGCCGCGAACTCAGTTCGATCTTCTTCGGCGGCGGCACGCCCAGCCTGTTCAGCGCCGCAGCGTTGGGGCGGTTGCTCAAGGGCGTGGAAGCCCGCATCCCGTTTGCCGGCGATATCGAGATCACCCTGGAAGCCAACCCCGGCACATTCGAGCAAGAAAAGTTCGTGGCCTATCGCAAGCTGGGGATCAATCGCCTGTCCATCGGTATCCAGAGCTTCCAGCAGGAAAAGCTTGAGGCCCTGGGCCGCATCCACAATGGCGACGAAGCCGTACGTGCCGCCGGCATGGCGCGCCAGGCCGGGTTCGATAACTTCAATCTGGACTTGATGCACGGGCTGCCCGATCAGTCCCTGGACGATGCCTTGAGCGACTTGCGCCAGGCCATCGCGCTGAAGCCGACGCACTTGTCCTGGTACCAGTTGACCCTGGAACCCAACACCGTGTTCTGGAACCAGCCGCCTGCACTGCCGGAAGACGACACCCTGTGGGACATCCAGGAAGCCGGCCAGGCGTTGCTCGCCGAACACGGCTACGCGCAATATGAAGTATCGGCCTATGCCCAACCAGGTCGCCCGGCGCGGCATAACCTCAATTACTGGAGCTTCGGTGACTTCATCGGCATCGGTGCCGGCGCCCACGGCAAGCTCAGCCATCCGGACGGGCGCATCGTACGCACCTGGAAGACCCGTGCACCGAAGGACTACCTCAACCCGGCCAAAAGCTTCCAGGCCGGCGCGAAGGAGCTGACCAACGAAGAGTTGCCATTCGAGTTCCTGATGAACGCCCTGCGCCTCACCGAAGGGGTCGATGCCAGGCTCTACGCCGAGCGTACCGGTCTGGATCTGGCGAGCCTCGATGAAGGCCGCCGCGAGGCAGAACAAAGTGGCTTAATGCAGGTCGAACCGTCACGCCTGGCGGCGACCGACCGCGGGCAACTCTTTCTCAATGATCTGTTGCAGAAGTTTTTGAGCTGACGCTCTTAAGGAAATCGAATGGATTTGGTACTCGACCTGCTCGCCACCGTATCCCGCTGGAGCCGCAGCAACCTGTCGGAAATCTCCCTGGCCCTCGTGGGCTGCCTGCTGGTGCTGTTCGGCGCCGATATCAAGGGCTGGATCGAAGCACGCCTGGGCAGCATCGCGGGTGCGTTGCGCGTGCCGTTGATGGCGCTGGTGTGCATGATCGGCAGCGGCGCGGCGCTGATCTATGCCACGCCGTGGATTGTGCGGGGGTTGAGCCAGTTCAATAACTACAGCCTGGCGCCGGTGTTGATTGTGGTGCTGGTACTGATTGGTGTAGTCGCAGACCGCCGCTGATCCAAGGCACACTGCGAAAACAAATGTGGGAGGGGGCTTGCCCCCGATTGCTTTGGGTCAGCTACAGATAAGCTGACTGATCCACCGCTATCGGGGGCAAGCCCCCTCCCACATTTGATTGCATTTGAAGCCAGGGGCCGGTTACGCCAACTTCTCGAACTTCAAATCCCACACCCCATGCCCCAACCGCTCCCCACGACGCTCGAACTTGGTGATCGGCCGCTCGGCCGGGCGTGGCACGCATTTGCCGTCTTCAGCCAGGTTGCGGTAGCCGGGGGCGACGTTCATCACTTCCAGCATGTATTCCGCGTAGGGTTCCCAGTCGGTGGCCATGTGCAGGATGCCGCCCACTTTCAGCTTGCTGCGCACCAGCTCCGCAAAGGAGGCCTGGACGATGCGGCGCTTGTGGTGACGGGCTTTGTGCCATGGGTCCGGGAAGAACAGCATCAGGCGATCGAGGCTGTTGTCGGCGATGCAGCGGTTGAGCACTTCGATCGCGTCGCAGTCATAGACCCGTAGGTTCGTCAGGCCTTGGGTCAACACGCCGTTGAGCAGCGCGCCGACACCTGGGCGGTGGACCTCCACGCCAATGAAGTCCTGGTCCGGCGCAGCGGCGGCCATTTCCAGCAGGGAGTGGCCCATGCCGAAGCCGATTTCCAGGGAACGCGGGGCCGAACGGCCGAACACCTGGTCGTAGTCCACCGGCGCGTCGGCCAATGGCAACACGAACAGCGGCGTGCCTTGCTCCAGGCCCTTTTGTTGGCCTTCGGTCATGCGACCGGCGCGCATCACAAAACTCTTGATGCGGCGGTGCTTGGACTCGTCGCCTGCTTCCAGGGTGTTCGGCGTTTCGTTTGATTCAGTCATCAATGGCTCTTACTTGATCAGACCATCCAGCGGCGAGGAGGCGCTGGCGTAGAGTTTTTTCGGCATGCGGCCGGCGAGGTAGGCCAGGCGGCCCGCGACGATGGCGTGGTTCATGGCTTCGGCCATCAGGATCGGTTGCTGGGCGTGGGCGATGGCCGAGTTCATCAGCACCGCGTCACAGCCCAGTTCCATGGCGATGGTTGCGTCGGAGGCCGTGCCCACGCCTGCATCCACCAACACCGGGATCTTGGCTTCTTCGAGGATGATCTGCAGGTTGTACGGATTGCAGATCCCCAAGCCGGAACCGATCAGGCCGGCCAGTGGCATCACCGCGATGCAGCCGATTTCCGCCAGTTGGCGCGCAATGATCGGGTCATCGCTGGTGTAGACCATCACGTCGAAACCTTCCTTGACCAGGGTTTCGGCGGCCTTGAGGGTTTCGATCACGTTGGGGAACAGGGTTTTCTGGTCGGCCAGCACTTCCAGCTTCACCAGGTTGTGGCCGTCGAGCAGTTCACGGGCCAGGCGGCAGGTGCGCACGGCCTCGATGGCATCGTAGCAACCGGCGGTGTTCGGCAGGAAGGTGTAGCGGTCCGGCGACAGCACTTCAAGCAGGTTCGGCTCGCCTTCGATCTGGCCGAGGTTGGTGCGGCGCACTGCGAAGGTGACGATCTCGGCACCCGAGGCTTCGATGGCCAGGCGGGTTTCTTCCATGTCGCGGTACTTGCCGGTGCCGACCAGCAAGCGGGACTGGTAGGTACGCCCGGCCAGGACGAAAGGCTTGTCGCTACGAACGATGCTCATGGGAAATCCTCGGAATGGGGTGAGGTTCTGCAGAATTCAGGAAACTGCGCGATCAGCCGCCGCCGATGGCGTGGACCACTTCGACCTGGTCGCCTTCGGCAAGTGCGGTCTCGGCGTGCAGGCTACGCGGGACGATATCCAGGTTGAGTTCCACTGCGACGCGCCGCCCGGTCAGGTCCAGTCGGGTCAGCAGGGCCGCAACGGTTTCACCGTCGGGCAGTTCAAAGGATTCGCCGTTCAACTGAATGCGCATGCCACGGGCCGCCATCGTTTTTAGGGGGCGGCATTCTAGCCCGATTGAGGTTGCCGGCCCAAGTCCCTTGGTCAGGCTGCCTGCAAGCGCCACGCCGCCAGGCCCAGGAAGAACCAGCCAAGCAGGAAGGCCAGGCCGCCAAACGGCGTGATGATCCCAAGCTTGCTGATGCCGGTCAGGGTCAGCACATACAGGCTGCCGGAGAACAGCAGGATGCCAACGGTAAACGAGATGCCCGCCCATCTGACCAACCGGCCGGGGATGTGCGCCGCCAGCAGCGCCACGCCGAACAGCGCCAGAGTGTGCACCAGTTGGTAGGTCACGCCGGTGTGGAAAATTGCGAGGTACTCGGCGCTCAGGCGGTTTTTCAGGCCGTGGGCGGCGAAGGCCCCAAGGGCGACACCGGTGAAGCCGAAAAAGGCAGCCAACATCAGAAAGCCACGCAGCATGAGGAACTCCAGTCAGACTCAAAGGGCCGGGTCTGTATAATGGCCCGCTCAACGGGTTCGGCCAAGCCATCTCTATGCTGCGTCTCCTCTTCAAACGCTTTCTCAACGTCGTCAAATGGTTTGCCATCGGCAGTGTGCTGCTGGTGCTGCTGTTTCGTGTCGTCCCGCCGCCCTTCACCGCGCTGATGGTGGAGCGCAAGGTCGAATCCTGGTTCGACGGCGAACCCATTGACCTGCAGCGCACCTGGGTACCGTGGGACGAGATCTCCGATGACCTCAAAGTGGCGGTGATGGCCGGTGAAGACCAGCGCTTCCCGCAGCATTGGGGCTTTGATTTCGGTGCGATCCAGGCGGCGATCCTGCACAACGAGCGCGGCGGCTCGATTCGCGGTGCCAGTACGTTGAGCCAGCAGGTGTCGAAGAACCTGTTCCTGTGGGCCGGCCGCAGCTATTTGCGCAAAGGCCTGGAAGCCTGGTTTACCGGGTTGATCGAGGTGTTGTGGCCCAAGCAGCGGATTCTTGAGGTGTACCTCAATAGCGTGGAGTGGGACGAAGGCGTGTTTGGCGCGGAAGCGGCGGCGCGGCATCACTTTGGGGTGAGTGCCAAGGGGTTATCGCGGCAGCAGGCCAGCTATCTGGCGGCTGTTTTGCCCAATCCACGGGTGTGGAGTGCCAGCCATCCGACGGCGTATGTGGCAAGGCGCGCGGCTTGGATTCGTCAGCAGATGAGTCAGTTGGGTGGAGACGGTTACCTGGTCGAACTGAACAACTCCCGCAAGGCGCCCTGGTCCGACTGACACAACAAAAACAAATGTGGGAGGGGGCTTGCCCCCGATAGCGATGGACCAGTCACCTTGATGTTGACTGACACTCTGCTATCGGGGGGCAAGTCGAATCGTCGCACCGCCCCTCCCATATTTTTAGGCTGCGATGGACAGTTTCAGCTTGTTCATCGCGCTTTTCTCAAGCTGACGAATCCGCTCGGCCGACACGTTGTACTTCTGCGCCAGGTCGTGCAGCGTGGCTTTTTCTTCTGCCAGCCAGCGCTGGTAGAGGATGTCACGGCTGCGGTCGTCCAGCACTTCCAGCGCTTCGTGCAGGTTGTGGTTGGAGTTGTCGCTCCAATCCGCATCCTCCAGCTGACGCGCCGGGTCGTAACGGTGGTCTTCCAGGTAGTTGGCCGGCGATTGGAAGGCACTGTCGTCGTCCGCTTCAGCAGCGGGGTCGAAGGCCATGTCGTGGCCGGTCAGGCGGCTTTCCATCTCGCGCACTTCACGCGGTTCCACACCAAGGCTTTCGGCCACGCGGTGGACTTCCTCGTTGTTCAGCCACGCCAGGCGTTTTTTCTGGCTGCGCAGGTTGAAGAACAGTTTGCGCTGGGCCTTGGTGGTCGCGACTTTCACGATGCGCCAGTTGCGCAGGATGAACTCGTGGATTTCCGCCTTGATCCAGTGCACGGCAAACGATACCAGGCGCACACCCATCTCGGGGTTGAAGCGCTTTACAGCCTTCATCAGGCCGACGTTGCCTTCCTGGATCAGGTCAGCCTGAGCCAGGCCGTAGCCGCTATAGCTACGGGCGATATGTACGACAAAACGCAGGTGGGCGAGCACCATCTGCCGAGCCGCCCCCAAATCCTGCTCATAGTAGAGACTCTCGGCCAGTTCACGCTCCTGCTCGGGCGTCAGCAACGGAATGCTGTTGACCGTGTGCACATAGGCTTCCAGGTTCGCACCCGGGACCAAGGCATAAGCAGGTTGCAAAGAAGTGGTCATACGAAAAAACCTCCGACTCACATAACTCGTGCAGTGAAGCACTGCGAAAATTGACCGGGAACCGTAGGACAAGTTCCCTAAACCACCAATACGGTCAATACAAACGAAACCACATTAATCTGACATTAACTACTTCGGTGCCAGCTCACGTAAATGACGAGCGACCGCAATCCAAGCACCGATATACCCCAACAATACCGCGCCAAGCAAGAGACTCAGACCATCGGCTACCGGCACGCCAGCCAGGGCGAAATCACTGCCGTAGAGTCCGGCAAGCCCGACAACCGCGTCGTTCAGCCAGTCCAGGCCAAAAGCCAGCACGCCCCAGGACAAAATCCCGGCACCAAAGCCATAAAGCGCGCCCATGTACAGAAAAGGCCGACGCACATAGCTGTCCGTGCCGCCGACCAGTTTAATCACTTCTATCTCGGTGCGACGGTTTTCAATATGAAGACGAATGGTATTACCTATCACCAAAAGTAATGCAGACACCAACAGCACTGTCAGACCGAACACAAAGCGGTCGCCCAGCTTGAGGATCGCGGCCAGGCGCTCTACCCAGACTAGATCAAGTTGCGCCTGTTGCACCTTGGGCATCTCTGCGAGTTTTTGTCGCAGGGCTTCCAGCGCCGGCTTGTCGACTTCGTTCGGCGTCACCAGGACCACGCCCGGCAGCGGGTTCTGTGGCAGCTCCTTGAGCGCCTCGCCCAGGCCGGATTGTTGCTGGAACTCTTCCAGCGCCTGATCGCGACTGATGTACTCGGCATCCGCCACGCCGGGGATGTTCTTGATGTCGTCGCGTAATGCTTCGCCATCTTTGGCACTGGCGTCGATATTCAGGTACAGCGAAATCTGCGCTGCGCGCTGCCAGGAACCGCCCAGGCGCTCCACATTATTAAGCAGGAGCGACAGGCCCATCGGCAGGCTAAGGGCCACTGCCATCACCAGGCAGGTGAAAAAGCTGCCGATCGGCTGCTTGCCCAGGCGGCGCAGGCTGTCGACCAGGCTGGCGCGATGGCTTTCGATCCAGGCGCGCAGCAAGGTGCTGAAGTCCGGCCCGTCGTCATCGTGGTCGTGTTTTTTCTTCGGCGGTTGCGGGTCGGCCGGTTTCGGCGCCACGCGTTCGGAGACTTTAGGGCTGCGTGTTGCACTCATACGCCGGCCTCCCCGTCACCGATCAGGCGGCCACGTTGCAGAGTGAGCATGCGATGGCGCATGCGCGCGATCAGTGCCAGGTCGTGACTGGCGATCAGCACGCTGGTGCCCAGGCGGTTGATGTCTTCGAATACGCCCATGATCTCGGCCGCCAGGCGCGGGTCGAGGTTACCGGTGGGTTCGTCCGCCAGCAGCAGGGCCGGGCGGTGGACGATAGCGCGAGCGATACCGACGCGCTGTTGCTGGCCGGTGGACAGGTCGCCAGGGTAGAGATCGGTCTTGTCCGACAGCGCCACGCGCTCCAGGGCCGAGTCCACGCGCTTGACGATCTCGGCCTTGGACAGCCCGAGGATCTGCAACGGCAGCGCCACGTTGTTGAACACGGTGCGATCGAACAGCAACTGGTGATTCTGGAACACCACGCCGATCTGGCGGCGCAGGAACGGAATCTGCGCGTTACTGATGGTGGCCAGGTCCTGGCCCGCCAGCAGCAACTTACCGGTGGTCGGACGCTCCATGGCCAGCAGCAGGCGCAACAACGTACTTTTGCCTGCGCCGGAGTGACCGGTTACAAATAGAAACTCGCCGCGACGCACTCGAAAGCTCAGCTCATGCAAGCCGACATGCCCGTTCGCATAGCGTTTACCGACCTGTTCGAATCGAATCATGAACGCTCCCGCTCGGCAAACAGTGCCTGTACAAAGGGTTCGGCTTCAAAGGTGCGCAGGTCGTCGATGCCTTCACCGACGCCGATATAACGAATCGGCAACCCGAACTGCTTGGCCAGGGCGAAGATCACGCCGCCCTTGGCCGTGCCGTCGAGCTTAGTCAATGCCAGGCCGGTCAGTTGTACCGTCTGGTTGAATTGCTTGGCCTGGCTGATGGCGTTCTGGCCGGTGCCAGCGTCCAGTACCAGCAGAACCTCGTGCGGCGCGTCTGCGTCGAGCTTGCCGATCACACGGCGAACCTTTTTCAGCTCTTCCATCAAATTGTCTTTGGTGTGCAGGCGACCGGCGGTATCGGCGATCAGCACGTCGATGTTACGGGCCTTGGCGGCTTGCACGGCATCGAAGATCACCGAGGCGGAATCGGCGCCGGTGTGCTGGGCGATGACCGGGATCTTGTTGCGCTCGCCCCACACCTGCAGTTGTTCAACCGCGGCGGCACGGAAGGTATCGCCGGCTGCCAGCATGACTTTCTTGCCTTCGGACTGCAGCTTCTTGGCCAGCTTGCCGATAGTGGTGGTCTTGCCGGCGCCGTTGACGCCCACCACCAGGATCACGAAAGGTTTTTTCGGGGTGATCACCAGCGGCGCTTCCACCGGCTTGAGCATCGCGGCCAGCTCGGCCTGCAGGGATTTGTACAACGCGTCGGCGTCGGTCAGCTGTTTGCGCGCGACCTTCTGGGTGAGGCTCTGGATGATCACGGCAGTGGCTTCGACGCCCACGTCGGCGGTGAGCAGGCGGGTTTCGATGTCTTCCAGCAGTTCGTCATCGATGACCTTCTTGCCCAGGAACAGGCTGGCCATGCCTTCGCCAATGCTGGCGCTGGTCTTGCTCAGGCCTTGCTTGAGACGGGCGAAGAAGCCGGTCTTGCTGGTTTCGACAGGTGCGACGACGGGCTCCGGCTCGACAACAGCAGGCACTGCCACCTCGGCCACAGCCGGAATCGGCGGGGCGATGTGCTCAGCCTGCACATCTTCGACCAGCGCCACGGGCTCTTCAGCCACCGGCAGTTCCGGCCACGGTTTGTGCTCGGGTTCCGGCTCGGGTTCCGGGACAGCCTCGACGACCGGCTGCAACACCGGCTCGGCCATCGGCAATACCACCGGCGCCGGGGTTTCGGCAACCGGTTCGGCTTCTACTGTTGGCTCAGGGATAGGTTCAGGTTGAACCGGCGGGTGTTCGTCGACGGTTTCCTGCGGTTTTTTGCGCAGCCATCCGAACAGGCCTTTCTTCTCGCCAGCCGCGGCTGGGGTCTTCTTGTCGTCGTTGGAACCAAACATGGAGACGGCTATCTCAAGGTAGCGACGCGCCAAGGGGCGCGCCGGTAAATAAAATTCGATGCGTAACAGACTGTTTTTTAGCCAGCTCGTTCATGCGCAACATTTTGAAGGCCAAAATAGGGCCTCAACAAGACGGCCGCAGTGGCCGTCCCTCAGTCGGATCAGTATCCTAGCACCTCCTCGCCCGCCGACGCTAAGACCAAGCGGGCAGCCCAACAGGTTTAAAAACGAATGAATGCTCTAGCCCGCCGCGCCGCAGGCCTGCTGTTCAGCACAGTTTGTCTGCCTCTTTCAGCCTTGGCTGCCGACACACAACCCACCCATGAATTCACCCTGGACAACGGCCTCAAGGTGGTCGTGCGCGAAGATCATCGCGCCCCGGTGGTGGTTTCCCAGGTCTGGTACAAGGTCGGTTCGAGCTACGAAACCCCGGGCCAGACCGGTTTGTCCCACGCCCTGGAACACATGATGTTCAAGGGCAGCGCCAAGGTCGGCCCCGGCGAAGCCTCGCTGATCCTGCGCGACCTGGGCGCCGAAGAGAACGCCTTCACCAGCGATGACTACACCGCTTACTACCAGGTGCTGGCCCGCGACCGCCTGGGCGTCGCCTTCGAGCTGGAAGCCGACCGCATGGCCAGCCTGCGCCTGCCGGCCGACGAGTTCAGCCGCGAGATCGAGGTGATCAAGGAAGAGCGCCGCCTGCGCACCGACGACAACCCGATGTCCAAGGCCTACGAGCGCTTCAAGGCCATGGCATTCCCGGCCAGCGGCTACCACACGCCGACCATCGGCTGGATGGCCGACCTGGACCGCATGAAAGTCGAAGAGCTGCGCCACTGGTACCAATCCTGGTATGTCCCGAACAATGCCACCCTGGTGGTGGTCGGCGACGTCACCCCGGACGAGGTCAAAAACCTGGCCCAGCGCTACTTCGGCCCGATCCCCAAGCGTGACGTACCACCGGCCAAGATCCCGATGGAACTGGCCGAGCCCGGCGAGCGCCTGCTGACGCTGCATGTGAAAACCCAACTACCGAGCGTAATGCTGGGCTTCAACGTGCCAGGCCTGGCCACCGCCGAAGACAAACGTTCGGTACAGGCCCTGCGCCTGATCTCGGCCTTGCTGGACGGCGGCTACAGCGCCCGCATCTCCGAACAGTTGGAGCGTGGTGAAGAGCTGGTTTCCGCTGCGTCCACCAACTACGACGCCTACACCCGTGGCGATACCCTGTTCATGCTGAGCGCCACACCGAATCAGCAGAAGAAGAAAACCGTCGCCCAGGCAGAAGCCGGCCTGTGGCGCCTGCTGGAAGAGTTGAAGGCCAAGCCGCCGACCGCCGAAGAACTGGAACGCATCCGCGCCCAGGTCATTGCCGGCCTGGTCTACCAGCGTGACTCCATCACCAGCCAGGCCACGGCCATCGGCTCCCTGGAGACCGTCGGCCTGTCCTGGAAACTGATGGACACGGAGCTCGCCGACCTGCAAAGCGTGACCCCGGAAGATATCCAGAAAGCCGCGCGCACCTACTTCACCCGCGAACGTCTGAGCGTCGCCCATGTTTTGCCTGAGGAGACCGCTCATGAGTGATCGCAAAAGCAGCCGCCTGATCTTCCCCGGCCTGATCGTCGTCACCCTGATTGCGGCGAGCGCCGTGTATTTCCTGCGTCCGAGCGAGTCCGTCGCCAGCCAGGCACTGGAAAAAGCCCAATCGAGCAGCAAGCTGCAATCCCTGGCGGAACTGGACGACAAGGCGCCGACCAACCGCAAGCTCGACGTACAGACCTGGACCACCGCCGAAGGCACCAAGGTGCTGTTCGTCGAAGCCCATGAACTGCCGATGTTTGACATGCGCATCCTGTTCGCCGCCGGCAGCAGCCAGGACGGCAACGTACCCGGCCTGGCGCTGATGACCAACGCCATGCTCAACGAAGGCGTACCGGGCAAGGATGTGAGCCAGATCGCCCGTGATTTCGAAGGTCTGGGCGCGGACTTTGGCAATGGTGCATACCGCGACATGGCGCTGGTGTCCCTGCGCAGCCTCAGCGACAGTAGCAAACGCGACGCCGCCCTGAGCCTGTTTGACCAGGTGATCGGCAAACCGACCTTCCCGGCCGACTCCCTGGCCCGGATCAAGAACCAGATCCTCGCCGGCTTCGAGTACCAGAAGCAGAACCCCGGCAAGCTGGCCAGCCTTGAACTGTTCAAGCGCCTGTACGGCGATCACCCTTACGCGCACCCGAGCGAAGGCACGCCCGAGAGCGTGCCAAAGATCACCATCGCGCAGTTGCAGGCGTTCCACGCCAAGGCTTACGCAGCAGGCAACGCGGTGATTGCGGTGGTGGGCGATCTGACCCGCGCCGAAGCCGAAGCCATGACGGCCAAGGTTTCTGCATCGCTGCCCAAGGGCCCGGCGCTGCCAAAAATTGCTCAGCCGACCGAACCCAAACCGGGCCTGACTCGTATCGAGTTCCCGTCCAAACAGACTCACTTGCTGTTCGCGCAACTGGGCATCGACCGTGCCGACCCGGACTACGCAGCCTTGTCCCTGGGTAACCAGATCCTCGGCGGTGGCGGTTTCGGCACTCGCTTGATGAGCGAAGTGCGTGAAAAACGTGGTTTGACCTACGGCGTGTACTCCGGTTTCTCGCCGATGCAGGTGCGTGGCCCGTTCATGATCAATCTGCAGACCCGCGCCGAAATGAGCGGCGGCACCCTGCGCCTGGTCGAGGACGTGGTGGCCGACTACCTCAAGACCGGCCCGACGCAAAAAGAACTGGATGACGCCAAGCGCGAGCTGGCCGGCAGTTTCCCGCTGTCGACCGCCAGCAACGCCGATATCGCGGGGCAGTTGGGCGCGATGGGTTTCTACGACCTGCCGCTGACCTATCTGGCAGATTTCATGAAACAATCCCAGGCCCTGACCGTAGAGCAGGTCAAGGCTGCAATGAATAAACACTTGAGCGCCGACAAGATGGTCATCGTGACCGCCGGCCCGACGATTGCGCAAAAGCCACTACCGCCCCCCACTGATAAACCCGCCGAGCAGCCGCTCGGGGTTCCGGAGCATTAATGGCCAGTTCATCTCGCCCGAAAAAACCTGTCCACAACGTGCATAACGGTGTGGGCCAGCTGCGCATCATTGGCGGCGATTGGCGCAGCCGCAAGCTGAGCTTCCCCGACGTCGTAGGCCTGCGCCCGACGCCTGACCGCGTGCGTGAAACCCTGTTCAACTGGCTGGCTCCATACATTGCAGGCGCCAAGGTATTGGACCCGTTCGCTGGCAGTGGTGCGCTGTTCCTGGAGGCGCTGTCCCGTGGCGCCGCCCTGGGCCAGGCGCTGGACGCCAGCAATGTGGCGGTGTCCAGCCTCAAGGAACACCTGGGCACCCTGCGCTGCACCACCGGCCAGGTGCAAACCGCCGACGCCCTGCGCTACCTGGAAACCCAGCCGGCCAGCGAGTTCGACGTGGTGTTCCTCGACCCGCCGTTCAACCAGAACTTGCTGCCAACCGTGTGCGCATTGCTGGAAGATCGCCAATGGCTGGCAGCGGATTCGTGGATCTACACTGAAAGCGAGACCGCCCCTTCTACCCTGGGCTTGCCGGCCACCTGGCGCCTGCACCGGGAACAGAAGTCCGGACGGGTGTATTACGCGTTGTGGCAACGCAGCGCCGCCTGACCTCTGTTTGTGGCGAGCGGGCTTTCTGTAGTGAGCGGGCTTGTTGTGGCGAGCGGGCTTGCCCCGCGTTGGGCTGCGCAGCAGCCCCACCAAGAACACCGCGATTGCTCAGTTAGAACATCATTACTGGTTTTGGGGCCGCTTCGCAGCCCAACGCGGGGCAAGCCCGCTCGCCACAGTTGAATGCGGTTGAATGCATCCGCAGCAGAGAGTGTCATGACCCCTTCTTCCGACCTGTTCACCCCCGCCTTCGGCCTCGGCAACCCCCACCTGCAAACACTGTGGGGGCCGCTGTGGCGCCCTACCACCCACATCGAACGCCAACGCGAACGCCTGTGGCTGGAAGACGGCGACTTCCTCGACCTCGATTGGCATGGCCCCCATGACGCGCAAGCACCGTTGGTGCTGGTGCTGCATGGGTTGACCGGTTCCTCCAATTCGCCCTACGTGGCCGGTCTGCAAAAAGCCCTGGCTGCGCAAGGCTGGGCCAGCGCGGCGCTGAATTGGCGTGGCTGCTCGGGCGAACCAAACCTGTTGGCGCGCAGCTATCACTCCGGCGCCAGCGAAGACCTGGCCGCGGCGATTGCCCATCTGCGCGCCAAGCGACCGCTGGCGCCGCTGTATGCGGTGGGTTATTCACTGGGCGGCAATGTGCTGCTCAAGCATTTGGGCGAAACCGGCGAAGCATCAGGGCTGCAAGGCGCGGCGGCGGTATCGGTGCCGTTTCGCCTGGACCAGTGCGCGGATCGCATCGGCCTGGGATTCTCGCGGGTTTATCAGAAGCATTTCATGCGGGAAATGCTGGCCTATATCCGCGTCAAGCAACGGCGCTTTCTAGAGGATGGTCGTGCGCAGGGGTTGAAGACGCTTGAGGCCCTGGGCTCATTGGACAAGATGCGCACGTTCTGGGACTTCGACGGCCGGGTCACCGCGCCGCTGCACGGTTTCCTGAACGCCGAGGACTATTACCGCCGCGCCTCCAGTCGCTATTACCTGAGCGATATCCGCACGCCGACCCTGATCATCCAGGCCGCCGATGACCCGTTTGTGTTTGCCCACAGCCTGCCCGAGGCCAGTGAGCTGTCGGACTGCACCGAATTCGAATTGCTGGCCAAGGGCGGGCATGTCGGTTTTGTCGATGGAACACTGAAGCGCCCCGGTTATTACCTGGAGCGCCGTATTCCGGCCTGGTTGCTCAGTCGCCGGTAGCGATGGCCCGTGCCGGATCGGTGATCCACTCGCTCCACGACCCTGCATACAACTTGCCCAACGGGTAACCGGCCAGGCTCAGGGCAAACAGATTGTGGCACGCCGTCACCCCTGAGCCGCAGTACGCCACCAGTTCATCCGGCGAGCGACCTTGCAGTTGGGCGGCGAAGCGTTGCTTGAGTTGGTCTGCCGGCAGGAAGCGGCCGTCAGCCCCCAGGTTTTCGTTGAACGCCGCGCACTGCGCCCCAGGGATGTGCCCGGCCACCGGGTCGATCGGCTCGACTTCACCGCGAAAGCGCGGCTGTGCACGGGCGTCGAGCAAGGTCAGGCCGGGTTGGCCCAGGCGTTTTTGCAGGTGTTCGGCATCCAGCACCAGGCGATTATCTGGCGTACCAACGAAGGCGCCCGGCTCAACCACCGGCGCGTCCAGGCTCAGCGGGAAACCCGCCGCATGCCAGGCCTTGAGGCCACCATCCAGAATAAACACGCCATCGCGCTTGCCCAGCCACGCCAACAACCACCAGGCCCGTGCGGCATAGGCACCGGGGCCGTCGTCATACAGCACGATATCGGTGTCGGCGTTGATCCCCCAGGCACGCAATTGCTCGGCGAAGGTATCTGCGGCCGGCAACGGATGGCGACCGGTCACGCCCTTGATCACCGGCCCACTGAGGTGGCGTTCCAGGTCAGCGTACTGCGCGCCCTCGATATGCCCTTCGGCATAGCTGCAGAGCCCGTAGTCAGGGTCTTCCAGGGCAAAACGGCAATCGAGGATCACCAACCCGCCGGCCTTCTGGCGCTCGGCCAATTGCTGGGGGCTGATCAGTTGGGCAAGCGGCATGACGGACTCCTATGAACAGATTCGGGAAAGGTCCTACTTCACTTCTTCCAATGCCTGATTCAACGGCACGTAAAATTCTTTGAACAACGCATCCACGGCCTCCTTCGCCTGGGGCGTGACAAACCCCGCCTCCAGCACCAGCACCTGATACACCCCGCGCTTGATCGCCTCGGCGCTCAGGTGGGCGGAGTTTTCATTGGTGGTGCACAGAAAGCGCACCCAGGAGGTGAGGATGATCCAGGCATTGAGGGTCAGGGCTTCGGTTTGCACCGGGTCCATATTGAGGATGCCAGCGTCGACAAACCCTTGGTAAATGGCGCCGCCCTGGGTCAGGCAGCGCTGGGAAAAGCGCCGGTAGCCGGTGGCCAGTTCCGGGTCGCTTTCCAGCAGGTGTTCGAGGTCGCGGTGCAGGAAACGGTAGCGCCACATACCGGCCAGCACGGCCTGCAGGTAGAAGCGCTTGTCTTCGACGGTGACGGCGCGGCCTTGGGGTGGGCGCAGGAAACTGTCCACCAGGGCCTCGTATTCACGAAACAGCACGGCGATGATCGCCTGCTTGTTGGGGAAGTGGTAGTACAGGTTGCCCGGCGAAATTTCCATGTGGGCGGCAATGTGGTTGGTGCTCACACTGCGCTCGCCCTGCTGGTTAAAAAGCTCCAGGCTGGTTTGCACAATGCGCTCGCTGGTCTTTACTCGTGGTGCCATAGGGGATCAGCTTCTGTACACGTGATAAGGCATCTTACGGCCTATCCTTGCACGGATAAAACCGGATGTTGCTGCAATGTTATTTGACAATTTAGAGTAATGACTCTAAAAATCCAGGCAGACCTATAACAATCGGGAACGCCGCCATGTCTGCCAACGTTGCCTACCTGCAAGATTCCCAGGCACTGGACTCACTCCAGCGCCTGTTCGACACCCAGCGTCGTGCCTACGCCGCCAACCCGATGCCATCGGCCGCGCAGCGCCAGCAATGGCTCAAGGCCCTGCGCGACCTGCTCAGCGACGAGCGCCAGGCACTGATCAACGCGATCAGCCAGGACTTCAGCCACCGCAGTGCCGACGAAACCCTGTTCGCCGAACTGATGCCCAGCCTGCATGGCATTCACTATGCCAGCAAACACCTCAAGGGTTGGATGAAACCATCCCGGCGCGCTGTAGGCATTGCCTTCCAACCGGCCTCGGCCAAAGTCATCTATCAACCGTTGGGCGTAGTTGGCGTGATCGTGCCCTGGAATTACCCGCTGTACCTGGCCATTGGTCCGCTGGTCGGCGCGTTGGCGGCGGGCAACCGGGTGATGCTCAAGCTCAGTGAGTCCACCCCCGCCACTGGCGAGTTGCTCAAGGTGCTGCTGACGAAAATCTTCCCCGAAGACCTGGTGTGCGTAGTGCTGGGCGAAGCCGAGGTGGGCATGGCGTTTTCCAAGCTGCCCTTCGACCACCTGCTGTTCACCGGCGCCACCAGCATCGGCAAGCATGTGATGCGTGCGGCGGCCGAACACCTCACACCGGTCACCCTGGAGCTGGGCGGCAAGTCGCCGGCCATCGTGTCTGCGGATGTACCACTCAAGGACGCCGCCGAACGCATCGCCTTCGGCAAGGCGTTGAACGCCGGCCAAACCTGTGTCGCGCCCGACTATGTATTGGTGCCGGAAGACCGCGTCGACGGCTTCGTCGAGGCCTACACCCAGGCCGTTCGCGGATTTTATCCGACCCTGGCCGACAATCCGGACTACACCGCCATCATCAACGAACGACAACTGGCCCGGCTGAATGCCTACGTCAAGGACGCCACCGACAAGGGCGCCACCCTGATCCCGCTGTATGACCAGGGCCAGGCGCGGCGCATGGCCCACAGCCTGTTGCTGAATGTCAGCGATGACATGACCGTGATGCAGGACGAGATCTTCGGCCCGGTGCTGCCGATCGTGCCGTATCGCGGTATCGACCAGGCCTTTGCCTACATCAACCAACGCCCTCGCCCGCTGGCCCTGTATTACTTCGGCTACAACAAGCGCGAGCAGGACCGGGTACTCCACGAGACCCATTCCGGCGGCGTATGCCTGAACGACACGCTGCTGCATGTGGCTCAGGACGACATGCCCTTTGGCGGCATCGGCCCGTCGGGTATGGGCCACTATCACGGGCATGAAGGCTTCCTGACGTTCAGCAAAGCCAAGGGGGTGCTGGTGAAACAGCGCCTTAACGCGGCGAAGCTGATCTACCCGCCCTACGGCAAAGCCATCCAGACGTTGATCCAGAAGCTGTTCGTTCGCTGAAACCGCCACCCACGGGATAACAATAACAATGAACCCTAGCCTGACTGATTCACCCGTGCTGTCGCGGCGCGGCGTCTTGAAGATTGGCCTGTGCGCCAGCGCCTTCCTGGCTACCGCCGGGTTGGGCGCCAGCCTCAGCGGTTGCTCCAGCAGCACGCCGGCCAGCGGTTTTGCCATGCTGCGCAGCAGTGACTTGCCGTTCCTGCGCGCGGTCATCCCGGTGCTGCTCGAAGGCGTGGCCAGCGCCCAGGAAGTTGCCAGCGGGATTGAAGACACCCTCAAGAAGCTCGACTTCAGCCTGCAACACCTGTCGCCGGAGATGTTCAAGCTTACCCAGCAACTGTTCGACGTATTGGGCATGGGCGTCACCCGTGGACCGTTGACCGGAATCTGGGGCAGTTGGGAAAACGCCAGCGGCGAGCAGATCCGCAACTTCCTGCACCGTTGGGAAAACAGCTACCTGAACCTGCTGCGCATGGGCCAGGGCTCGCTGCTCAAGCTGGTGATCATGGCCTGGTATTTCCAGCCGGCGTCCTGGGCGCATTGCGGTTACCCCGGTCCGCCGAAGATTTGATTCGCCGCCCTCCCATAAAAACAAGAGACGACCCTGATGCCCGTACCCGACCTGTTCCGCGACGGCATGGCCCGTGGCTGGAAAACCCACAATGGCGCCACCCTCGATAACGACCTGACCCTGGAAGCCGATGTGGTGATCATCGGCAGCGGTGCCGGCGGCGGCACCACTGCCGAAGTCCTCAGTGCCGCCGGCTACAAGGTGCTGCTGATCGAAGAAGGCCCGCTCAAGACCAGCAGCGACTTCAAGCTATTGGAGGACGAGGCCTACACCAGCCTGTACCAGGAGGGCATCGGTCGCATGAGCAAGGACGGCGCCATCACCATCCTGCAGGGCCGGGCCGTGGGCGGCACTACGCTGATCAACTGGACGTCCAGCTTCCGCACCCCGGACGCCACCCTCGCCCACTGGGCCAGCGAGTACGCCGTGAAGGGCCACAGCAGCGCCGAAATGGCGCCCTGGTTCGAAAAGATGGAACAACGCCTGGGCATCGCGCCCTGGGCCCTGCCACCCAACCCCAACAACGATGTGATCCGCAAAGGCTGCGAAAAGCTCGGTTACAGCTGGCATGTGATCCCGCGCAATGTGCGCGGCTGCTTCAACCTGGGCTATTGCGGGATGGGCTGCCCGGTCAACGCCAAGCAATCGATGCTGGTGACCACCATCCCGTCCACCCTGGAAAAAGGCGGCGAGCTGTTGTACCTGGCCCGCGCCGAGCGCCTCAAATACAGCGGCGACACCATCAGTAGCCTGGAATGTATGGCGATGGACGAGCGTTGCGTGGCGCCTACCGGACGCAAGATCACGGTGAAGGCCAAACATTACGTGCTCTCGGGCGGCGGCATCAACAGCCCCGCGCTGCTGATGCGCTCGGACGCGCCCGACCCGCACTCGCGGCTGGGCAAACGCACATTCCTGCACTTGGTGAACTTCTCCGCCGGGCTGTTCGACGAGGTGATCAACCCGTTCTACGGCGCGCCGCAGTCGATCTATTCCGACCATTTCCAGTGGCAGGACGGCACCACGGGGAAAATGTCGTACAAGCTGGAGGCGCCGCCCTTGCACCCGGCGCTGGCCAGCACCCTGCTCGGCGGTTACGGCACCCAGAACGCCCTGGACATGAGCCAATTGCCCAACACCCACGCGATGCTGGCACTGCTGCGCGACGGCTTCCACCCCGACAGCCCGGGCGGCAGCGTGGAGCTACGTGGCGATGGCACGCCGGTGCTCGACTACCAGGTGTCGGACTACGCCTGGAATGGCTTGCGTCGTGCCTTCCACAGCATGGCCGAGATCCAGTTCGCGGCGGGCGCCAAGTCGGTCAAGCCGCTGCATCACGATGCCCGCTACGTAAAAACCCTGGGCGAAGCGCGCACGCTGATTGAAGGCCTCAATCTGGAACTGCATCGCACCTGCCTGGGCAGCGCCCATGTGATGGGCGGTTGCGCCATGGGCGAAGACCCGAAAAATGCAGTGGCCGACAGCCTGGGGCGCCATCATCAGTTGCGCAACCTGTCGATCCACGATGGCTCTCTATTCCCCACCAGCATTGGGGCCAACCCACAATTATCGGTGTACGGTTTGACCGCCCAACTGGCGACAGCCTTGGCCGAACGTCTGAAAACAGCGTGAAAAAACACGGTATTCGCCGTGTCTATAGTGCTTTCTTCTGCATAAGTTGACTTTCCCGACCGGGACGGCTGCGATACCATCCGGTTCCCCAACGGACTCCGCCAGGACGACGCGATGAACCGAGTGTTGTACCCAGGTACCTTCGACCCGATTACCAAAGGCCATGGCGATCTGGTCGAACGTGCCTCACGCTTGTTCGACCATGTGATCATCGCGGTCGCGGCCAGCCCCAAGAAAAACCCGCTGTTTCCCCTGGAACAGCGTGTGGAGTTGGCGCGTGAGGTCACCAAACACCTGCCCAATGTGGAAGTCGTGGGCTTTTCCACACTGTTGGCGCATTTCGCCAAAGAGCAGAACGCCAATGTGTTCCTGCGCGGCCTGCGTGCAGTGTCGGACTTCGAGTACGAGTTCCAGTTGGCCAACATGAACCGCCAACTGGCGCCGGACGTGGAAAGCCTGTTCCTCACACCGTCGGAACGCTATTCGTTCATTTCCTCGACGTTGGTCCGTGAAATTGCCGCTTTGGGCGGAGATATCACCAAGTTCGTGCACCCGGCCGTGGCGGATGCACTGACCCTACGCTTCAAGAAATAAGCCCCCAATCGGCGCCTGCTCGCACTGCGGGCGCCAATGCGGCACAATTGCGCGCATTAGTTTTCAGATGCCTTGGCGGACGGCCCTGGCAGGAGTTTCCATGTCCCTGATCATCACCGACGATTGCATCAACTGCGACGTCTGCGAACCTGAGTGCCCGAACGCCGCGATTTCCCAAGGCGAAGAGATCTACGTGATCGACCCCAACCTGTGCACCCAGTGCGTCGGCCACTACGACGAGCCTCAGTGCCAGCAAGTGTGCCCGGTGGATTGCATCCCGCTGGATGAAGCCCATCCCGAGACGCAAGAGCAACTGATGGAGAAGTACCGCAAGATTACCGGTAAGGCCTGACCCACCTTTAGCGCCTGTCATGACCTCATCGGGGGCAAGCCCCCTCCCACATTTGGATTGCGCACACTTTCACTGTGGGAGGGGGCTTGCCCCCGATGGCAATATCAGCAATCACCCATCAATCAGCTCTGGCACTTAGGGCAAAACACACTCGCCCGCTGTCCCAGCACCACATTGCGCAATTCGCTGCCGCAGACCTTGCACGCCTCGCCGCCCCGGCCATAGACGAACAGTTCCTGCTGGAAATACCCCGGCTGCCCGTCGCCGCCGATAAAGTCGCGCAGCGTGGTGCCGCCACGCTCGATGGCCGCCGCCAGCACGCGCTTGATCTCGATCGCCAGCTTCAAATAACGCGCTCGCGAAATACCACCCGCCTCACGACGCGGATCGATCCCCGCCGCAAACAGCGCTTCCGTCGCGTAGATATTGCCCACACCCACCACCACCGCGTTGTCCATGATGAACGGCTTCACCGCCATCGACCGCCCACGGGACAGCTGGAACAGACGCTCGCCGTCAAACAGGTCGGTCAGCGGCTCCGGCCCCAGTCGGATCAGCAGTTCATGGTTGTGCGGGTCCTGGCTCCAGAGCATCGCGCCAAAACGCCGAGGATCGGTGTAGCGCAGGGCCAGGCCGGATTCGAGCTCGATATCCACATGTTCATGCTTGGCCGCCGGCATGCCGGCCTCTACCAGACGCAGGTTGCCCGACATGCCGAGGTGGCTGATCAAGGTGCCCACTTCGGCATTGATCAACAGGTACTTGGCCCGCCGCTCCACCAGCACGATGCGCTGCCCGGACAGGCGCACATCGAGGTCTTCCGGGATCGGCCAGCGCAGGCGCCGTTCGCGCACCACCACACGGCTGACCCGCTGGCCTTCCAGGTGCGGCGCAATCCCGCGCCGGGTGGTTTCGACTTCTGGTAACTCGGGCATAGGTGCCTCTTTAAGGAAGGATCAGTGGGCGCCCAGTTCGCGGATCGACAATTTCATACTCTCGAAGTCGTAGTCCGACAGCCCCACGTAGTCCAGCACCAGGTGGCCGATGGTATTCCATTCATGGTCCACCGTCTGGCTGCCCAGTACACGGTAGGACGAGCAGATATGCTCGGCCATTTTCAGGATCGCCAGCAGGTTCTTGAGCTGCGGAGTGCGCGACGACTCATCGCTGAAGATCGCCAAGGCGTTGTGGTGGTTGGCGATGGCGTCGGTCACATGCTGCGGCAGGCGCCAGGATTTGGCGGTGTAGTAGCCGACCACGGCATGGTTGGTGTTGAACGCGTTGTTCTCGGTGTCGACCACGCGGCAATCGGGGCCGGCATTGGCATACGCCTGCTCCAGCACCGCCATGTAGTTGGGGAAGCGCTTGAGCATCAGCGGCACGCCACAGTCATGGAACAGACCCAGGGCATAGGCCTCGTCCACCGCCTGGGCGCCGGTGCGCTTGGCCAGGGTGAGGCAGGTCATGGCCACATCCTGGGCGGTGTCCCAGAAGCGGTTGAGGGTGACGATGGTGTCGTCGCTCATCTCGCCCTTGATCGACAACGCGTTGATCAGGTTGATGATCGAACGACTGCCCAACAGGTTCACTGCGCGCTGGATCGACGCGATCTTGTTGCTCAGGCCGTAATACGACGAGTTGACGATCTTCAGCAGTGCGCCCGACAGGCCCGGGTCCTGGGAGATCAGCCGCGCGATCACTTCCAGGTCCGGATCGGGCATGTATTGCTCCATCTGCAAATCCACCATGATTTGCGGCTGGGGCGGCACGCTGATGCCCTGCAGGGCCTGTTGGATCTGTTCGGCGGAAAGCTCTTGGGACATAAGTACATACTCTGGGCTAGACGGGGATTCTAACCTCTAAGCAAACCTGACCGACACCCAAATGCCCGATTGAAACCGGACTAAATGTGGGAGGGGGCTTGCTCCCGATGGCATCACCGCCGTACGTCAGATACACCGCGCCGCCTGCATCGCGGGCAAGCCCATGCCCACATGAACCGCGCCGCAACAGGTATACTCCCGCTCTTTTTTCCGGAGCGACGTCATGTCCCTGCCAAGCCTGCGTCTCAAAGCCAACGCCGATCGTCGTTTGCGCAACGGCCACCTGTGGGTCTACAGCAACGAAATCGACGTGGCCGCCACCCCACTCCACGGTTTCCAGGCGGGTGACCAGGCCATCCTCGAAGCGGCCGGCGGCAAGACCCTGGGCATCGTGGCCATGAGCCCGAACAACCTGATCTGCGCCCGCCTGCTGTCGCGCGACATCAAGTTGCCGCTGGACAAGTCGCTGCTGGTGCACCGCCTGAACGTCGCCCTGTCCCTGCGTGACCGCCTGTTCGACAAGCCGTTCTACCGCCTGGTCTACGGCGACTCCGACCTGTTGCCGGGCCTGGTGGTCGACCGTTTCGGCGACATCCTGGTGGTGCAGATCGCCTCGGCGACCATGGAAGCCCATAAAGAAGACGTGATCGCTGCCTTGACCCAAGTGCTCAAGCCAAGCGGCATCCTGTTCAAGAACGACTCCGCCGCGCGCGATGCCGAAGGCCTCAACCGCTACGTCGAAACCGTGTTCGGCCTGGTGCCGGAGTGGGTAGCGCTGGAAGAAAACGGCGTGAAGTTCGAAGCCCCGGTAATCCAGGGCCAGAAAACCGGCTGGTTCTACGACCACCGCATGAACCGCGCCCGCCTGGCCCCGTATGCCAAGGGCAAGCGCGTGCTGGACCTGTACAGCTACATCGGTGGCTGGGGCGTGCAGGCTGCGGCCTTCGGCGCCAGTGAAGTGTTCTGCGTCGACGCCTCCGCCTTCGCCCTCGACGGCGTGGAGCGCAACGCCGCGCTGAACGGCTTTGCCGAGAAGATGACCTGCATCGAAGGCGACGTGTTTGAAGCCTTGAAAGAACTGAAAGCCAGCGAAGAACGCTTCGATGTGATCGTCGCCGATCCACCGGCCTTCATCAAACGCAAGAAAGACATGAAAAACGGCGAAGGCGCCTACCGCCGCCTCAACGAGCAAGCCATGCGCCTGCTCAGTAAGGACGGCATCCTGGTCAGCGCGTCGTGCTCCATGCACTTGCCGGAAGATGACCTGCAAAACATCCTGCTGACCAGCGCCCGTCACCTGGACCGTAATATCCAGATGCTCGAACGTGGTGGCCAGGGTCCGGATCATCCGGTGCATCCGGCGATTGCCGAGACGCGGTATATCAAGAGCATTACGTGCCGGTTGTTGCCGAATAGCTGATGCCGCTGGCCTGTAGGGGCCTCCGGGTTCCTACAGGCTTTCAGGAAGTTTCGCTCAAAACCAGGCTTTGACTTTCCTCTACTCAGACTCGATCCTCGACTCCCTCACGGAATCGAGGCTCGCCCATGTCGACGGCAATCACACAGGCTGAAAAACCTTTCATTGTTTTCTGGCTGATGACCATGACCCTGCTGGGCGTCTTCCCGCTTGACGTCGTGCTGCCTTCCTTTCCCGCCCTGGCGGAACACTTCTCCACCTCCACCACCCAGGTCGCCCGCTCGGTCAGCCTGTTCGCCATTGGCTTTTCCTGCGCCATGCTGTTGATCGGCCCGCTGTCCGACAGGATCGGCCGCAAGAAGCTGCTACTGGCCAGCATGCTCGTCGCAATCATGGGTGCGGCCGGGTGTTTAACCGCCAGCACGACCGCCCAATTCCTGTTCTTTCGCGTCATCCAGGCCATGGGTTGCGGCGGTTTCATACTGTCCCAAGCGTTGGTGCAGGACCTTTTCTTCGGCAGAGAACAAGAGCGGTTGCGGATCGCCATGGCTACGGCCGGGGGAATTTTCATTTCGGTTTCCCCGCTGCTGGGCGCGTGGCTGCAACTGCACGGGGGGTGGCAAGCCAGCTTCTATCTGTTTATAGCGCTCTGTGCAGCCACCCTGATCATGGCTCACCGGCTACTCCATGGCGGCTTGCCTCAAGCGGCACCAAGCCGCCAAAGCATGTTCAAGGCCTACACCAAGGTCTTCGCCAGCCGGCACTTCGCCAGCTATGCCACGATCTCCGCGATTACCTTCGCCTGTCATTTCTCGTTCATCGTTGTGTCACCGCTGATTTTCATGGACCAGTTGCAGCTGACGCCCCACGAATACTCGTTGACCCTGCTCCTCTACGGCGCCGCTTATGTACTGGGCGGTGTCAGTGCGGGCTTGTTGCACAAGCGACTACCGGCCGCGACCCAGATGGCCACCGGGCTGGTGCTGATCGCGATCTCGGGCATCGTCATGCTGGTCCTCGCCTATCAGTTCGGCTTATCAACCCCGACCGTGCTGGTGCCCATGCTGCTCTGCACAGCAGGCACGACCATCACCCGCCCCATTTCCAATTCCAAGGCCATGAGCTTGTTTCCGGACAATGCAGGGACGGCGGCCTCAGCGGTGGCGGCAGTGCTATTCATTGCCGGTGGTCTTATCAGTGCATTCATCAGCACCTTTACCCACCATCTGAGTACCGCGCTGGGTCTGTGCTTTCTGATGCTGAGCGCCGTCGCCCTGGCCCTGAACGCATGGGCGCGGCGTCACCCGCACGTCCCGTAGCCGCTATCTTCACGGTTTCGGTCATTCCCTCCCGCCGCCAGCGGTGTAGAATCGGCCTATTCATCGCCAGTCATCCCCCGGCGGGTTTATGAGCTCGAGGCCCAAGCAAGCGGCGATCCCGCGACGCGAGTGGCAACTTCCGGACACACGGCCATTTTTCGGGTGTTCCAGACGTCAATAGAAGCTCACTCCCTTTTGATACCGATTAGCCGCCCGGAGTGCTCCATGCCAGATTACCGCTCGAAAACATCCACCCACGGCCGCAACATGGCCGGCGCGCGCGCACTATGGCGTGCCACGGGGATGAAAGATGACGACTTCAAGAAGCCGATCATCGCGATTGCCAACTCGTTCACCCAGTTCGTACCCGGCCACGTCCATCTCAAGGACCTGGGCCAACTGGTCGCCCGCGAGATCGAACGCGCCGGTGGCGTCGCCAAGGAATTCAACACCATCGCCGTGGATGACGGCATCGCCATGGGCCATGACGGCATGCTGTATTCCCTGCCGAGCCGCGAGATCATCGCCGACTCCGTGGAATACATGGTCAACGCTCACTGCGCCGACGCCATCGTCTGCATCTCGAACTGCGACAAGATCACCCCTGGCATGCTGATGGCCGCCCTGCGCCTGAACATCCCGGTGATCTTCGTCTCCGGCGGCCCGATGGAAGCCGGCAAGACCAAACTCGCCTCCCACGGCCTCGACCTGGTCGACGCCATGGTCATCGCCGCCGATTCCAGCGCTTCTGACGAGAAGGTCGCGGAATACGAGCGCAGCGCTTGCCCAACCTGCGGCTCGTGCTCCGGCATGTTCACCGCCAACTCGATGAACTGCCTGGTGGAAGCCCTGGGCCTGGCCTTGCCGGGCAACGGCTCGACGCTGGCCACCCACAGCGACCGCGAGCAGCTGTTCCTGCAGGCCGGCCGCACCATCGTCGAGCTGTGCAAGCGCTACTACGGCGAGAACGATGAGTCGGTATTGCCGCGTAACATCGCCAACTTCAAGGCGTTCGAGAACGCCATGACCCTGGACATCGCCATGGGCGGTTCCACCAACACCATCCTGCACTTGCTGGCCGCGGCCCAGGAAGCCGAGATCGATTTCGACCTGCGCGACATCGACCGCCTGTCCCGTCACGTGCCGCAACTGTGCAAGGTCGCGCCGAACATCCAGAAGTACCATATGGAAGACGTGCACCGCGCCGGCGGGATCTTCTCGATCCTCGGTTCGCTGGCTCGTGGCGGCCTGCTGCACACCGATCTGCCGACCGTGCACAGTCCATCCATCGCCGAAGGCATCGCCAAGTGGGACATCACCCAGACTGACGACGAAGCCGTGCACACCTTCTTCAAGGCTGGCCCGGCCGGTATCCCGACGCAAACCGCGTTCAGCCAGTCGACCCGTTGGGACACCCTCGACGACGACCGTGAAAACGGCTGCATCCGCAGTGTCGAGCACGCCTACTCGAAAGAAGGCGGCCTGGCCGTGTTGTACGGCAACATCGCCCTGGATGGCTGCGTGGTGAAAACCGCCGGTGTGGATGAGTCGATCCATGTGTTCGAAGGCAACGCGAAGATCTTCGAAAGCCAGGACAGCGCCGTGCGCGGCATCCTCGCCGACGAAGTGAAGGAAGGCGACATCGTGATCATCCGCTACGAAGGCCCGAAAGGCGGACCGGGCATGCAGGAGATGCTGTACCCGACGTCCTACCTGAAATCCAAGGGCCTGGGCAAAGCCTGCGCCTTGCTGACCGACGGCCGCTTCTCCGGCGGTACTTCGGGCCTGTCCATCGGCCACGCTTCGCCGGAAGCCGCTGCCGGTGGCGCAATTGGCCTGGTGCAGGACGGCGACAAGGTGCTGATCGACATTCCGAACCGCTCGATCAACCTGTTGATCAGCGACGAAGAACTGGCGGCACGCCGGGTCGAGCAGGACAAGAAAGGCTGGAAACCGGTGGAGAAGCGTCCGCGCAAAGTCACCACCGCATTGAAAGCCTATGCCCTGCTGGCCACCAGTGCCGACAAGGGCGCGGTGCGTAACAAGGCGATGCTCGACGGCCTGTAAGCCTCGCCCATGAAAATGCCCCGCCAAGTGCGGGGCATTTTTTTGCCTGGCGTTCTGACGCTGTAGTTTTTCATACGCCGGCCGATAACAGGCGCATCTGTATTCTCAAGGAAGTTACCCGCATGGATGCCCGCTTTACCGCTCTACGCCCAGCTGCATGGGCGCTTTCCCTATTGGCGTTGGCCGGTTGCAGCTCGCTGCAAAAGCCTCAGGTGGACCCAGGCCTGGCACTCTTCAACGAAGCCATGACACTGCCGGCGCTCGACTACACCATCCTGCGCAACGGCGACAGAGTCGCGTACTCCGTCGACTTGCAGCAAAACCCGATCTCTGTGCAGTTCGACGCCTACTGCACACAAGGTCCTGGAAGGATGTTCTACCCCACGCGCACGGGCCTGCGGGCTTTTACTCCCTCACCGGCAACAGGCGTCGACCTGCCAGCGGCACAGGCCCAACAACTGCAGCAAAGCGCTCAATTGCAGAGCGTATGCAAGGCACGCCCCCTGCCCGACTGGCGGGTGCTGCAAACCTCTGCCGATCAGGGCTGGCTGCTGATCGACCGTAACAGCGTGCAGCAGCAAGGCAGTCAGATATCCGTCTGGGCCGCAGAGGATTACCTGCACTATCAGGTCGCCAAGACCGCATCGTTGTTTACTCAACGGCAGGAGCGGCTGACCCTGGATTGCACACAACGCACCATTACGTTGATGAGCCAGTTCAACCTCGATGAAACGCGCCAGATGATCAACGGCGAAATCCGTCGACAATTCAAGCCGCAAGCCTTGGATCAAGCTTCCGGCGAACATGCCCAGCTCTTCAAGGCTCTGTGCCAGGCGCCGGTGGAGCTGGCCCGGTTACCCGCTTTCAAGGCGCGCCAGGCATTGCCACCCGCTGCCAGCGCAACCAATGCCAACCCAGCCGTACTGGCGGCCATCCGAGCGCTCGGCCTGCCTGCGCCAACCCGCACCCTGAGCGAGCTGGCCTACGACTATGACGCCGTGCTCTTCAACAACACCCGCGTGGGCGACCAGACCAAGCAGACATTCATCAGTGTCGACAAAGCATCGGGTCAGACGCTGGTACAAACACGCGACTCGGCACTTGGCTTTAACCAGGAGCTGACCTTCCAAGGCCTGTTTGATCTGGACAGCCAAGGTCTCGACCGCAAAACAGGCACTGACAAGGTGAAGACACGCCTCTTGGTTGGCCTGAGCTTTCAAGGCGATTGGCGTAACTTGCCCCTCGCCAGTGAGGTGAGCTACACCCAAACGTGGTCAAAATCCATCAACCCCGATGGCAGTCCTTCGCCGGAGAACAGCGAGCCAAGAACCGTGACCTGCAAGGTCGCTCGGGAAATCCCGGCCGCCACCCTGACCCCGGACCTGAAGGGGCAAGCAAAGGTACTCGACTGCGTTCAGATGAAAGGTTGGACTTACCAGGCAGCCTACCTGAGCGACTATGGGCTGTTCATCAAATTGGGTGAGAACGCGTTGGTTGCGCAATGGAACTGGCATTTGAAATCGGTGAAGTGACGCGCGATAGCGTGGGTTGTTTGATCCCATGAAAATGCCCCGCCACGTGCGGGGCATTTTTATTCCGGTTGCACTCAGAACTGTGGGGTGTAGGTCATGGTGAACATCACATTGCGCGGGTCGCCATAGTAGTTACTGCCCCAGTTCGCGTTGTACGCCGGGATGTAGTACTTCTTGTCGAACATATTGTTCAGGTTCGCCGCGACGGTGAATTCCTGGTTGATCTTGTAGGCCACCCGCGAATCCCACAGTGCATTGCCCGGCACGCTGAAGGTGCGATCGTAGGCGACGGTGCTGCTTTGCGCCGTTACGCCTGCGCCGACGCTGACCTTCTGCCAGTCCCCCGGCAACTGGTAATCGCCCCACACCTTGAGCAGGTGCTTGGGCGTCCAGGTGCTGAAGACCTTGCCTTCGTAGGTGTCGTCCTTGAGGAACTTGGTGGTGTTGTACGTGTAGCTGGAGACCAGTTGCAGACCCGGCAGCACTTCACCGCCCAATGTGGCTTCAAAACCCTGGCTGCGGACCTTGCCCGAGGCCACCGAGCAGTACCAGCCATTACAGTTCATCGGCCCTTGCAGGTCCTGGACGCCACGATTTTCCTGGTCGTAGCGGAAGATCGCGAATGAAGTGTTGAGGCGGCCATCGGCCAGTTCACCCTTGATGCCCAGCTCGTAGTTCTTGCCCTCGATAGGCTTGAGCAGAGATCCCGAGGTGGTCAGGTTGGTTTGCGGCTCGAACGCATCGGCGTAGCTGGCGTAGGCCGACCATTGATCGTTCAGGGCATAGACCAGGCCTGCATACGGCGTGACCTTGCCGGAGGTTTGCGTGGTGCTTTCCTCGGCAACGCCGTACACGCCCTGGCGGCCGTTCTGGCCAATATAGGAGTACTCATACCAACTGGTGCGCGCGCCGAGGATCAGCGTGAGCGGGTCCAGCACCTTGACGCGCCAGGTGCCATAGATGCCTTTCTGACGGATGTCATACCAGCTCTTCGAGGCGTTCCCCGCCTGGAACAACTGGTATTTGTCGCGCTGCACACGGTTATGGTCGATGTTGAAAATATCCGCGCCATTCGTTGCCGCCCGCGCCCACTGGTCGTCGGTGGTGAGTTTGGAATAGTTGGCGCCCAGAACCATTTCCTGTTGGAAACCCAGGCCGTCGAACTTGCCGTTGACATACACATCCGCGCCGCGACTTTTGGTATTGAAGTCGGTCACCCAGTCGATGTAGCGCACATTGCCCGTGTCGCCGGGGTTGGGGACAGTATCCCACGTCGCCTGGTAGGTCGCGTCGTTGTGTTCGTCCATCGCCACCAGCGCGGCCTTCACCTTCCAGTCATCGTTGAAACGATGCTCCAGGTCGGCGAACACCTGGGTCTGGTTGTTGACGGCACGGTTCCAGCTGGCGCCGACAAAGGTCGAGCGCGGCAGGCCGATATCACTGCCATTGGCGTAGCGGGGCAGCGACATGAAGTTGGGGCGTGAGTGGCCTTTCTGGTTGCTGATGCCGACGCCCACGGTGGTGTCTGGCGTGAAGTCGTAGTCGACGGCGCCATAGACGGTCTGATTCCAGCCGCCCGCGTAGTCGACGAAGGAGTTGGTGGTGTCGTAATCCGCCACAAACCGGCCGCGCAAGGTGCCTTCCGGGTTGAGCGGGCCACCGGCATCGACTTGGGTGCCGTAGTGGTCCCACGAGCCGGCCTTGGCGGTGATGGTCACTGTCGGTGCCTGCTGGCCACGCTTGCGCACCAGATTCATGGTGCCGCCGGGGCTATTCGCGCCTTGCAGCAAGGCCGCCGGGCCGCGCAGGGTTTCGACGCGGTCATAGATCGCCATGTTTTCCGTGAGGTAGCTGCCCAGCGTATAGGTGTTACGCGGGATTCCCACGCCGTCGTATTGCAGCGTGCCGACTTCGAAACCACGGGAGAAGATGAACATGCCAGGGCCAGGAGATTTGGTCGCCGTCAGGCCGGGCGTGCGCTTGACCACGTCGGAGAGCTTCGTGGTGTTCTGGTCGTCCATCTGCTTGCGGGTCATGACGCTGACCGACTGCGGGATGTCCTTGAGTTTCTGCTCGCCCTTGCCGATGGTCACGGCACCCGTGGTGTAGGAGCCGGTGCCTTCGGTGGTGACGCCCAGGCGCTCGGCGCTGATGGTGGTGGCGCCGACTTCGAGGGCGCCACCGGCGTCCACACGCTTTTCCAGGGTAACGGTATCGGCATTGATAAACGCCGCACTCAACCCCGTGCCGCCGAGCAGTTGCCCCAAGGCTTCACGCTGCCCCAGGTTGCCCTTCACCCCCGGTGACACCACACCCTGGGTCAACTCACCATTCACCAGTACCTGCACCCGTGTCACTGCCGAAAATGCCGCCAGCGCACCGTCCAGGCTTTGCCCCGGAATATCGAATCGATAAGTCTGGGCCTGGGTGGTTTCGGCGGCCTGCAGATACAGCGGCGCAGTGCCGCAGGCCATGGAAATAGCCAGTGCCAGCAAGGGCCGCGCGGCGAATCGGTGTGCCATGGATGGTGCTCCCCGGTGCAAAAAAGTCTGTGATCGGCGCCGCACTACTTGAGAGTGCTTACTATTTACGCCTCAGTGATCAAGGACGATGGCTTGCGGGGAAACCCTGAAAATATTTTGCAAAAGTTGCCGCTAAGAGGCTTTGCCTTCGCGCAACACCAGTAAATACGGGGTGTAGTGCTCAGCGCGCAGGTTGAGGGTGTATTCCAGCGCCTTGATCACGGCTTCCGGTTTGTCGATCTCGAACACGCCGGACACCACGCGATTGCGCAGCGCATCGCCCAACACCAGGGTCTTGCCAGGCCAGTAGCGGTTCAACTCGCTGACCACTTCCGACAGCGGTTGTTGGCGGAACACCAGTTGTCGCTGGCGCCAGGCGAAACCGCTGGCCGCATCGAAACCGTGGGCCTCGGCAAGGTGCTGGCCCTGATATTCCACGGCCCGTCCCGGCTCCAGGTAGACCGGCTCACCGGCGCCCGCGCTGACCTGCACCTTGCCCTGCGCCACTTGCACCCGCGTCTGCGCATCCCGCCTTGCCACGCTGAACTGGGTGCCGACCACCGTCACCCAGCCCTCGCCGGACTGCACCACGAAGGGCCGCGCCGGGTCTTTGGTCACGCTGAAAAAACCTTCCCCGCGCAACAGACGAATCTGACGCTCACCGCTGCTCATGCGTACCTGAACGGCGCTGTCGGTATTGAGCTGCAACTGGGAGCCGTCCGCCAACTCGACTGTGCGCGTTTCGCCGGTGCCGGTGGCGTAGTCCGCGCGCAGGCGGTCGAGCCAGGGCGTGTTCTGCACGGTCAACCCAACCGCCAGCAGCACGGCAGCGGCATAAGCCCAGCGCCGCGCGGGTTTGCGCCACGCGACCTGCTCGGCGCGGCGGATCAGCCGTGCCGGTTCACGCAAACCGCCGAGCATCGCCTGCACTTCCTGCCACGCGTCGTCCTGGGGCTGGCCCTGCCCGAGCCAGGCGGCAAAAGCGTCCATCTCGGCCGGGGTCACGTCCTCGGCCTGCAAGCGGAAGTACCAGGCGGACGCTTCTTCGAACAACGCGTCGGCAGTGGGTAACGCAGTCATGACCGACGTCCTTGTGTGTCGCAGGCGAGCCGCGTCTTGATGTAGGCACGGCATTCAATCAAGGCGCGGCGCAGTTGGTATTCCACGCTGCGCGGGCTGATCGACAGGCGTTCGCCAATCTCGCGGTAGGAAAGTTCGTCGACATGATAGAGCAGGAAGATCTGCCGAGTCGCTGCGGGCAACGCCAGGATTGCGTCCTGCATCAGTTGCTCCTGCTGGTAGGCGGCCAGTTGTTCGTCGGCACCGGGGTTGCCGCACGGCAGTTCTTCGCTGGGCTCGCCGGCATCCAGGCGCTCACGGCGGATGGCCTGGCGCTGGTGATCGCGCACCAGGTTGCTGGCGATGGTGAAGAGGAAGGCTGGCAGGTTGTCGATCTTCTCGCCGGAGTCCAGACGTGCCAGGCGCAGGAACGATTCCTGGGTCAGGTCGGCGGCCACCTGGGCGCTGCCGGTGCGGCGGGTGACGAAGGCTTCGAGGGCTTTCTTCTGCTCCGCGAACAGGCGCGCGATCTGCGAATTCCAGGAGGACACAGCACTACCTTGAGAAGAACGGAGGGTTCAGGAAGTGCGCACGCTAGCAGATGATGAGATTGGTTCGCAATTGATATCTATTTTTGCTGTAGCTTTTGGCCTGTCAATCAGATAGCTATCGGGGGCAAGCCCCCTCCCACACTGACTGCATTCTCATGTTGGAACTCGGTCAACTGTGGGAGGGAGCTTGCCCCCGATTAAAGCCACCTCGGACTTACTGGATTTCATCAGGCTTGACGATCACCCAGTTCTTGTCCGCCGTCACCGGCAACCCTTCCTTGGCCTGCGCCGCCGCGTGCTTGGCGATCATGCCGTTCAACTGGGTCATGTATTTGTCCTTGCGGTTGATCCACAGGTGGATACCACCCTTGGCCACGTCCACGTCGTGAAACAGCATGTAGCCATCGCTGGTCGGGGTGTCGCCACCCACCAGTACCGGCTTTTTCCATTCGTCGATGTAGGTGAGGATCGCCGCGTGCTTGCCGGCCATCCAGGTCGCCGGGGTCCACAGGTAGGGCGTGAGTTCCAGGCCCAGGTTGGCCTTTTCGTCATACTTGCCGGCGGTGATCTGTTTGCGCGCGGTGGTCAGCTCGCCGGTCTTGCGGTCCTTGAGCAAGGTGGTCACGCCGATGACGTTCTCGGGCTTGACGTTGTAGCCGTACTTCGGATCGGCGGCGACCATGCGCACCAGCTCTTCGGAAGCGGCGGTCATCACATACACCTCGATGCCGTTTTCCATCAGTTTGTTGTATAGCTCGGCCTGGCCGGTGAAGACTTTCGGCGGTTGCACCTCGGACTTCTTAACGGCGTCGCCTTCGAAATAAGTGACGGGCACGGGCTTGCCGGAGGCCATCAGCTCATCGACCTGCACTTTGAGCTCCTTGAGGGTGAACCCCGAGAACACCTGGGCAACCCACGGGTAACAGACCATGTCGTCCACTTCGCAGAGGCGATAGTAGTAGCTGAACAGACTTTCCTTATGGTCGGCAGTGTCTTTGAACGGCATAAGCTTGAGCGACGGATCAAGGCTGTCGCGGGTAATCAGGCCCTTGTTTTCCATGTAGGGCAGCAGGGACTCTTCGAGGTCGTAGCGGTAGCTGGTGTTGTCCATGTCGAACACCGCGAAATTGCCCTTGTTGGCGTTGGCGGCGATCATTTTGTTCAGTTGCTCGGCGGCCGGGGCCGGCCAGTGTTTCAACTCGGTAGCGGCCATGGTTGGCCCGGCAAGGCCCAAGCACAGTGCGGCGGCAAACAATCTCGAAGCGAGCTTCATATGCGTTTCTCCCTGAGTGAAAAACATCGACGCTAACAAATCCCTGTGACAGTTATCGCCCGAGCACGACCGCTTGCGTCGTGAACGCGCCAAGGACATGTGCCTGAGCGTCAAGGGCTTATTCCAAAAACGACAGTCACCATTCCATATCGGTATTAAATCAATATATTTCAAGCTGTTAGGCTTTCCGGTTCGCAATCGCAGGCTCGCGCGATTGGCTGCCTTCTCAACGGAGCTTCAATGAATCTGCCCCTGATTCTCAACTTACTGGTGTTCGTGGCCCTGCTGCTGGGCCTGGCACAAACCCGTCGCACAAACTGGAGCCTCGCCAAGAAGGTGCTGTTTGCCCTTGTACTCGGCGTGGTGTTCGGCACCGTGCTGCACACGGTCTACGGTGACGGCAACCCGGTACTCAAGGCCTCCATCGGCTGGTTCGACCTAGTCGGCAACGGTTATGTGCAACTGCTGCAAATGATCGTGATCCCGCTGGTATTCGCGTCGATCCTCAGCGCCGTGGCACGCCTGCACAACGCCTCGTCCCTGGGCAAGATCAGCTTCCTGACCATCGGCACACTGCTGTTCACCACCGCGATTGCGGCGCTGATCGGCATCGCCCTGACCAACCTGTTCGGCCTCACCGCCGAAGGCCTGGTGGCCGGCACCCAGGAAATGGCGCGCCTGCAAGTGATCCAGAGCGATTACGCGGGCAAGGTCGCCGACCTGAATATCCCGCAACTGCTGCTGTCGTTCGTGCCGGCCAACCCGTTCGCCGACCTGGCCCGGGCCAAGCCGACCTCGATCATCAGCGTGGTGATTTTCGCCGCATTCCTGGGGGTTGCCGCACTGCAACTGCTCAAGGATGACGTGGAAAAGGGCCAGAAAGTCCTCAACGCCATCGACACCCTGCAAGCCTGGGTGATGCGCCTGGTGCGCCTGGTGATGAAGCTGACGCCGTATGGCGTATTGGCGCTGATGACCAAAGTGGTCGCCGGCTCCAACCTGCAAGACATCATCAAGCTCGGCAGTTTCGTGGTGGTGTCGTACCTGGCCCTGGGCCTGATGTTCGTGGTGCACGGCCTGCTGCTGTCCCTGGCCGGGATCAACCCGCTGCGCTTCTTCCGCAAGGTGTGGCCGGTGCTGACCTTTGCCTTCACCAGCCGCTCCAGCGCGGCGGCGATCCCGCTGAGCATTGAAGCGCAGACCCGTCGCCTGGGCATCCCGCAATCCATCGCTGGGTTTGCCGCCTCGTTCGGCGCGACCATCGGCCAGAACGGTTGCGCCGGCCTCTACCCGGCGATGTTGGCGGTGATGGTCGCGCCGACCGTGGGCATCAACCCGCTGGACCCGCTGTGGATCGCGACCCTGGTGGCGATTGTGACCTTGAGCTCGGCCGGTGTGGCCGGCGTGGGCGGCGGCGCGACCTTCGCCGCCCTGATCGTGCTGCCGGCCATGGGCTTGCCGGTGTCACTGGTGGCGCTGCTGATTTCCGTAGAGCCACTGATCGACATGGGCCGTACGGCGCTGAACGTAAATGGCTCGATGACGGCCGGTGCGATCACCAGCCAGGTCATGGGGCAGACGGATAAGGCGCTGTTGAATGCCGATGAGCATGCGGAATTAGCGCAAGCCTGATAGATAGCAATCGGGGGCAAGCCCCCTCCCACACTTGAAGGTCAAGATGTGGGAGGGGGCTTGCCCCCGATGCTTTTAGGCTTTTTCCCAGACTTCAAAGTTGTAAGCAGGCTTATCACCTTCAGCTGGATTCTCCAGATTGGAAACCAACTTCCACTGGCCCCGATCAAACTCCGGAAACCAGGCATCCCCCTCCGGGCTCAACGCCACCCGCGTCAAATACAGGCGATCCGCCTGCTCCAGCCCCTGCGCATACAACTGCGCGCCGCCGATCAGCATCAGCTCGTCAACGCCTTGCGCCGTTGCCCATTCCTCAGCGCGCTCCACCGCGGCCTCCAGAGACGGAAAAACTTCCGCACCTTCCAGCGCCAGATCGGTCTGACGGCTGACCACGATGTTCAAGCGCCCCGGCAACGGTCGGCCCAGGGAGTCCCAGGTCTTGCGCCCCATGATGATCGGCTTGCCGAGCGTGGTGGCCTTGAAATATTTGAAATCCCCCGGCAAATGCCAGGGCATGCTGTTGTCGACGCCGATCACACGGTTTTCACCGAGGGCTGCGATCAGGCTTAAAGGGAGAGTTTTTTTCATGGCGACGAGAATACCAGAGCCCCGAGCCAGGGGTTATGCTCCAGGCTCACAAACACGACAGGACAACGCGTGACTCCTTTGCACACACTCTGGCTGACAGAAACCGTGCGCCTGCGCGAAGAACACGCCGGCCCTCTGGAAGACCTGGAAGCCAGCCGCCTGGCCCGCACCGCCGGTGGCGACCTGCCGACGCGCATCCAGCACCGCGCCCTGCACCTGGCCGAGCGCGATGGGCTCACGACCGCCCTCACCCGCTGGGTGCAAGGCGCACGTCTGGCGCTGGTGCTGCTGGCGGTCGTCGCGGTGATCAGCGGTGCGGGCCTGGCCTTTGCCGCGCTGGGCAACGGTCTGGTCCCGGTGAATGTGTTCTGGGCCTTGGGCAGCTTGCTCGGCTTGAACCTGATCCTGCTGATCAGTTGGGCCTTGGGCCTGCTGTTTGCCGGTGAACACAGCGCCAGCCTGGGGCGACTGTGGTTATGGCTCAGCGAAAAACTCGCCCGTGACGCGAAGGCTGCGCAGCTGGCGCCCGCACTGCTGCTATTGCTGCAACGCCAGAAACTCAATCGCTGGGCCGTAGGTGTGCTGGTCAATAGCCTGTGGTTGCTGGCGTTGCTCAGCGCCCTGGTGATTCTGCTGACACTACTCGCCACCCGCCGCTACGGCTTCGTGTGGGAAACCACCATTCTCGGCGCCGACACCTTCGTCGCCGTCACCCAGGCCCTCGGCGCCCTGCCCGCCCTGCTGGGCTTCAATGTGCCGACCGTCGAGATGATCCGCGCCAGCGGCGATTCCGCGCTGAATATCGAAAGCGCCCGCCAGGCCTGGGCCGCATGGCTGGTGGGCGTGCTGCTGGTCTATGGCCTGTTGCCCCGCTTGATCCTTGCCCTGCTCTGCCTGTGGCGCTGGAAACGTGGGCGCGCCGCGCTGCGCCTGGACCTCAACCTGCCCGGCTACAGCCAATTGCGCGAACGTCTGATGCCGAGCAGCGAGCGCCTCGGGGTCAACGATGCCGCCCCCGAACAACTGCATCACGTCAGCGGCGGCGTCAGCGAACTGCAAAGCGACGGCGCGCTGCTGGTGGCCATCGAACTGGACGACCAGCGCCCCTGGCCGCCCAAACTGCCGCACAACGTGAAGAACGCCGGGATCCTCGATAGCCGCGAATCGCGCAACAAACTGCTGGAACAACTCACGCGCTTCCCGCCCGCACGCCTGGCCATCGCCTGCGACCCGCGCCGCTCGCCGGATCGCGGCAGCCTGGCGCTGATCGCCGAACTCGCCCGCAGCGCCACCGCCACCCGCGTGTGGCTGCTGCAAGCGCCGCCCGGCCAGGCCCTCGATGCCGAGCGCCTGGGCGACTGGCACACCGCGCTGCAACAGCTTGAATTGCCCTTTGCCGACTGCGCACCGCTGAACTGGCTGGAGACCGGTCATGACTAAGCCCCTGAAACTCGCCGTGGTTGGCCACACCAATGTCGGCAAGACGTCGCTGCTGCGCACCCTTACGCGAGATGTGGGCTTCGGCGAAGTGTCCCATCGTCCCAGTACCACACGGCATGTGGAAGGCGCACGCTTGTCGGTGGACGGCGAAGCCCTGCTGGAGCTGTACGACACCCCCGGCCTGGAAGACGCCATCGCCCTGCTCGATTACCTGGAGCGCCTGGATCGCCCCGGCGAACGCCTCGACGGCCCGGCCCGCCTGGCGCGGTTCCTGGAAGGCAGCGAAGCGCGCCAGCGTTTCGAACAGGAAGCCAAGGTGCTGCGCCAACTGCTGGCCTCCGACGCCGGCCTGTATGTGATCGACGCCCGCGAGCCGGTACTGGCCAAATACCGCGACGAGCTGCAAGTGCTGGCCAGTTGCGGCAAGCCGTTGCTGCCGGTGCTCAACTTTGTCAGCAGCAGCGACCACCGCGAGCCGGACTGGCGCGAAGCCCTGGCTCGGCTTGGCCTGCACGCGCTGGTGCGCTTCGACAGCGTGGCACCGCCGGAAGACGGCGAGCGGCGCCTGTATGAAAGCCTCGCCCTGCTGCTGGAAAACGCACGGCCGCAATTGGAACGGCTGATCCTGGATCAAGGGGCGCAGCGCCAGGCCCGCCAGCAAAGCGCCGCCCGGCTGATCGCCGAACTGCTGATCGACTGCGCCGCCTGCCGCCGTAGCGTGGTCAGCGAAGATGAACAACACGCCATCGGCGACCTGCGCAAAGCCGTGCGCCAACGCGAACAAAAGTGTGTGGAAGCGCTGCTCAAGCTGTTCGGCTTCCGCCCGCAGGATGCCGCCGCCAGTGACTTGCCGCTGCTGGACGGGCGCTGGGGCGACGACCTGTTCAACCCGGAAACTCTAAAGCAACTCGGCGTGCGCGTCGGTGGCGGGATCGCCGCAGGCGCAGCGGCGGGTGCCGGTGTGGATCTGTTGGTCGGCGGCCTGACCTTGGGCGCCGCCGCCCTGGCCGGCGCCATTGCCGGTGGCGCGCTGCAAACCGCACGCAGCTATGGCAGCCGGCTGCTGGGCAAGATCAAAGGCCAGCGCGAGCTGACCGTGGACGACAGCGTATTGCGCCTGCTCGCTCTGCGCCAACGCCAGTTGCTCAAGGCCCTGGACCTGCGCGGCCATGCGGCGATGCACAGCATCAAGGTCGACACGCCCCAGGACAAGACCTGGCGCGAGGGCAAGTTGCCGGATGCATTGCACAAAGCCCGCGCCCACCCGCAGTGGTCGTCGCTCAACCCTCACCCCAGGCTCAGCCAGGCCGAGCGCCAGGAACAGATCGAAGCACTGGCCCGGCGCCTCGACGAAACCTAAGCCGCCAGCACCTGCCGCGCCTTGGCCTTGAGCACCTCGAGGTCGAGCACCGGCACTTGCATTGCCTTGGCCTGCTCGTCCCAATGACGCATGCGCAGGCTGATCTCGCAGAGCGGGTCTTGTTCAAACGCCTGCGCCTCTTCCTGAGTCATTACACCGCCCTGGTACCCGAGCGTACGGCGGCTGGCTTCGCTCAGGCGGGCGTAATAACCCGGCTGGCTGAAGGTCAGGTAGCGCTTGGCTTGCACGTGATACTCCACCAGTTTGGCCATGCGCTCGCTGAAGCCTGCACGACGCAAGTAATCGGCGCCGAGCTGCTCATGACTGACCACGCCATAGCCGCCCATGTTTTCGCCGCCCTCGCCGCACAAGTGCCCGATATCGTGGAAAAACGCCGCCAGCACCACTTCATCATCGAAGCCTTCGGCCATGGCCAACTGTGCGGCCTGGGACATGTGCTCGATCTGCGACACCGGCTCGCCGATGTAATCCGCCGTGCCGTGCTGTTCGTACAAGCCGAAGACTTCGGCGATGGTCTGTTCCGGGTTGATCACGCCGCCCCCCACAAGGTTGTGATATTTCGCTCAGCCATTGCCGGCCCCACGCTCATGCCCACACCGGTGTGCATCAACGCCGCGCTCACACCCGGCGCCGCCCGCAGGAACGAAAACGGCGCCGGCCCGCGTGAGCCGTACACGCCCTGCCAGCGCTCCACGACCTGGATCTTGCAGCCCAGGGTCTGCTCGGCCAGCGCGATCATCCAGTCATCGACCTGCTCGGCATTGAACGGCGATGCATCGCTGCCGTAGTCATGGGAGTCACCGATGATCAGTTCGCCATGGGGCGTCGGGCTGATCAGCAAATGGATACCGTGCTCATGCAGGTGCGGTGCCTCCCGCAGGATTTGCGCCTGCACCGGCGCGGCTTCCGGCAGGTCGGCAAAGGCACCGTAATGCACGCAGCTCAAGCCGGTGAGCAACGCGTGTTGCAGGTTCAGGTTCACCGCTGGCCGCGCGCGCAGCATTTGCAGGCGGCAGATGCTCGGGTTGAGTTCGGCCATCGCTTCGGCCAGCAGGGTCTGGTAGTCGTGGCCGGAGCACACGATGATCTGTTCAGCGCGAAAGCTGCCTGCCGTGCTGTGCAACTGGCCCGGTTCGACGTCGCGCACCAGCGTAGAGAAGTAAAACTGCACCTTCAGCTCTTGCGCCAGGTAGTTGATCAGCGCCGGGATCGCTTCGCGCGAATAGAGTTGCTGATCGTCCTTGCCATGCAACGCAGCGCGGTGATGGCGGAACTGGCCGCCGTACAGGTCCTTCATCGCTGCGCCTTGCAGCAGGTCGACGTTGTAGCCGTGTTCCTGCGCACGGCCAGCGCAGAACGCTTCCAACAGATGCTCTTCGGCTTCGGTGCGGGCGAACAGGTAGGCGCCGTTGCGCTTGAGTTGCAGCCCGGCGACCTGCGCCCAATGGCCCCAGATCTCACGGCTTTCGCGTGCCAGGTCGAGCATCGGCCCCGGTGGTTGGCCGGTCACCAGCGCCTGGCCGAAGTTGCGCACCGAAGCGCCCAAGGGCGTGGCGCTGCGTTCGAACACCTTGACCTTGAGGCCGCGTTTGGCGGCGGCGTAGGCGTGGGACAGGCCGAGGATGCCGGCACCGATGATCAGCAGGTCGCTGTGGTGTGTCATATCGTAATGTCCTGTTTTGCAGACCGCCATCGGGGGCAAGCCCCCTCCCACAGTTCGATTAGTGTGGGAGGGGGCTTGCCCCCGATGAGGCCAGTAGCCCCAACGAAAAACCTTACTGCCCTGCCACTTTCTCCGACTTGCCGTCATAGCGCTTGCGCCACTCGGTCAAGATGCTGTCGCGGTTCTTCGACGCCCAGGCAAAGTCGTTCTTGATCAAACGCTGCTCGTAGTCGGCCGGCAATTCGGTCTGCGGCTTGGCGATACCCGGCTGGGCGAGCACGGCAAAGTTGTCCTTGTACAGCTCCATGGCCGCCGGGCTGGCGGAGAAGTCGGCGAGCTTCTGCGCGGCGTCCTTGTGCGCGGTGCCTTTGATCACCGCGGTGGCTTCGATATCCCAGCCCAGGCCTTCCTTCGGCAGGATGATGTCCAACGGCGCGCCCTGGCGTTTCAGCTGTACCGCCGGGTATTCAAACGAAATGCCGATCGGGAATTCACCGGAAGCCGCCAGCTTGCACGGCTTGGACCCGGAGTGAACGTACTGACCGATGTTCTGGTGCAGGTCGTCCATGTACTGCCAGCCTTGCTTTTCGCCGAAGGTCTGCAGCCAGGCGCTGACGTCAAGGAAACCGGTGCCGGACGAGGCCGGGTTGGGCATGACGATCTTGCCCTTGTACTCAGGCCTGGTCAGGTCCTGCCAGCTCACCGGCTTGGTCAGGCCCTGTTTCTCGGCTTCAACGGTGTTGAAGCAGATGGTCGCCGCCCACACGTCCATGCCGACCCACGCCGGTGGGTTGGCGGCATCGCGATAGTTCTTGCCGATCTTGTCCAGGTCCTTGGGCGCGTAGTTGTCCAGCATGCCTTGCTGGTCGAGGATCGCCAGGCTGGAGGCGGCCAGGCCCCACACTGCGTCGGCTTGCGGGCGGTCTTTCTCGGCCAGCAGCTTGGCGGTGATGATGCCGGTGGAATCACGCACCCATTTGATTTCGACGTCGGGGTTAGCCTGTTCGAAGGCCTTTTTGTAGGTCTTCAATTGCTCGGCTTCGAGGGCCGTGTACACGGTCAACTCGGTTTTTGCGGCAAAGGCATTCACGCTGAATGCCGTGAGTACCGCCGCGACCAGCGCCAGGGGCTTGAACATGGAACACCTCCTTCAGGATTATTGCCCGGGCGCGGTCTGGCGCCAGGCTTGGGAGCGGCGCAACGCGCCACGTGAAGCCCACGCCAGCAGCAGCGAAACGCCGGCCGAAGTGAACAGGATCAGGGTCGACATGGCCGCCGCACCGCCCACGTTGCCGGCGTCGTCCATGTTCAGCACGGCAACAGCGGCGAGGATGGTGTCGGGGCTGTAGAGGAAGATCGCGGCGGACACGGTGGTCATCGCCGACACAAACAGATAGCGCACGATGTCCAGCAGCGCCGGCAGGCAGATCGGCACCGTCACCTTCAAGTAATGCCGGTACAGCGGCGCCTTGAGGGACAGCGCGGCGGCTTCGAACTCGGCGTCGAGCTGGCGCAGTGCGGTGGTCGCGGTCATCTGTGCAGTGGTCAAATAATGCGCAATGGTGCACACCACCAGCAGGGTCATGGTTCCGTAGAACACATGCAGCGGATTGCCGTTGAGGTTGAAAAAGAACACGTAGCCCAGGCCCAGCACCAGGCCCGGCACGGCCATCGGCACGAAGCTGAGCATGCGCAGGGCCAGGTTGAGGCCCTTCTGGCCCTTGGTTTTTTCCATCAGGTAGGCGCCGGTGAAGATCAGCACGCTGCCGATCAACGCGGTGCACAGGGCCAGGGTCAGGCTGTTGCGGTAAGCCAGCCAACCGCCGCCGGCTGTGTCCTCGAACTGGTAATGGTTGAGGGACAGCGACAGGTTGTACGGCCAGAATTTCACCAGCGAGGAATACACCGCCATGCCAAACACCAACAGCAATACCGCGCACATCAGCAGCACGATGGCCAGGTAGCAGGCGTCTCGCAAGGCCGATGGCACCGGTTGAAATACTTGCGCACGGCCGCTCATGGAGTCGCCGTGACGGCGGCGCAGCCAGGCATCCACCCCAAAGCTGAACAACGCCGGCAACAGCAACACCATGCCGATCAGCGCACCGCGCCCGAACTGCTGCTGGCCGACCACCGCCTTGTAGGCCTCCAGGGCCAGCACCTGATAATCGCCACCCACCACCACGGGCACACCGAAGTCGGTGATGGTCAGGGTGAACACCAGGCAAAACGCGGCGAACCCCGCCTGGCGCGTGGCCGGCCAGGTGATGCTGCGAAACGCCCGGGCCGGGCTGGCGCCCATGCTGGAGGCGGCATCGAACAGGCGTGCATCCGCCAGGGACAGCGCCGACAGCAGAATCATCAAGGCATGTGGGAAGGTGTAGATCACCTCCCCCAGCACAATGCCCCAGAAACCGTAGATGTTCTCCGAAAGCAGCCCGCGCAGCATGCCCTGGTTGCCAAACAGATAGACCAGCGCAATGCCCGGCAGCATCGACGGCGCCATCAGCGGCAGCAGTGACATACCGCGCCAGATCGCCTTGCCGGGAATCAAGGTGCGTTGCAGGGCGTAGGCAAACAGGTAGGCCAGCGGTACGACGATGGCCGCCACGCTCAGGGACACTTTCAGGCTATTGCCCAGCAGCCAATGGAAGTTGGCGCTGGTCACCAGCTCCCGCGCCGCCACCAGGCCACCGCCCTGCCCGGCCTCGCTGCTGAAACCGCGCCAGAAGATCGCCAGCAACGGCATCAATACAGCGATACCCAACAGCAACAGCCACAGCAGTTTGCCGCCGACGACGAAAATTCTGTCGCCGGTTTCGGCACGGGAAACCTGGCGTGGCAGTGTCATCACAGCAGCCATCTCAGGCAAACACCTGCAGGCTGCGCGGCGGCAAGGCCACCCAAATGTGCTGTGCCCCCAGGCGCGGCATGGCTTCCGGGGCCAGTTCGGCGAGCAGCGGGTGGCCGGGCAATTGCTCCAGCTCAAAGCTCATGCGGCAGCGGTTGCCAAGGAAGGTGATCTCGCGCACCTTGGCCGGGAACAGGTTTTCTTCATGCACCGACGGGTTGACGCTGATCGCCTCCGGGCGACAGAACAGGCGCCCGGACTTGGCCATGCCGGCATCGTCGGCCAGGCGCATGTTCATCCCGCCGACCTGGGCGTGACTGGCACTGTTGCGGCTGAACGGCAGCCAATTGCCCTGGCCGACAAACTCCGCCACGAACGGCGTGGCCGGACGGTCGTAGATCTCCTGGGGCGTGGCGTATTGCTCGACCTTGCCGTTGTTCATCACGGCGATACGGTCGGCCATCAGCATCGCTTCATCCTGGTTGTGGGTGACCATCAACGTAGTGATGCCCAGGCGCCGTTGCAGTTGGCGCAGCTCGGTGCACAGATGCTCACGCACGCGGGCGTCGAGGGCCGACATCGGTTCATCCAGCAACAACAACGAAGGCGCGGGCGCCAAGGCACGGGCCAAAGCGACGCGTTGCTGCTGCCCGCCGGACAGCTGACCGGGGTATTTCTTTTCGCTACCGACCAGGCCGACCAGTTCGAGCATCTGGCCGACGCGCTGGCGCACTTCATCGCGACCACTGCCGGTGAGGCCGTAGCCGATGTTCGCTTCAACGGTGAGGTTGGGAAACAACGCGTAGGACTGGAACAGGATGCCGTAGTCCCGCGCCTGGGGCGGCAGCAGGGAAACATCGCGGTTGCCCAGGTAAAGCTCGCCGCTGTCCTGGCGTTCCAGGCCGGCGATACAGCGCAGCAAGGTGGTCTTGCCGCAACCGGACGGGCCCAGCAGGCACACCAGCTCGCCAGCGGCGACGTCCAGGGACACGTTGTCCAGCGCGGTAAAGGCGCCGAAGCGTTTCTGGATACCCCGCACCTTCATGGGCGCGCCGGGTTGGGTCAGGGCTGTGTTCATGCAAGGCACCTCATCGAACGGATGAAGGCCATGCTAGGGGGGCAATGCGTCCCTGGTGTGGCAGAAAGGCAAAACCCGATGATAGTGGTATTCGTGGATTTGGGTAGGGCTCTCAGCGGTGAGTTGCCTGGTCTATCGCTATCGGGGGCAAGCCCCCTCCCACATTCCGAGCGTGTGAACCCGAAACGTGTGGGAGGGGGCTTGCCCCCGATTGGCCCTCAAGGCGATCACCACGCTTCAGAGCGGCGACATTTCCTGCGCCAACCCCAGAAAAGCCGCCGGCAGGCGAGCACTTTTCCGTTCTTTGAGGCAGTACAGATACTCCGGAATCTGCGGCGCGTTCTCGATGGTCAGCACGCGCAATTGCGGGTCATGGGGCACTTCCTGGCGGGCAATGATGCTGATGCCGATGTTGCGCAGCACCGCTTCACGAATCGACTCGCGGCTGCCGATTTCCAGCAGCGGTCCGAAGCTCACACCTGCGCTCTGCAACAGTTCTTCGGTCAAACGTCGCGTGGTAGAGCCCGCTTCACGCATCAACAGCGTGTGCCCGGCCAACGCGTTGAGCGGCACATGGTCGAGCTTGGCCAACGGATGGTTGCGGTGCACCGCCAGCACCAGGGGATCGGTGCCCAGAACACGGCGAATCAGGCGTGGGTCTTCCAGCAGTTGCGAGGAGGCCGCAACGTCGACACGGTAATCGTCCAAGGCTTCTAGCACTTGTTGGGAGTTGCCGATTTCCACCGACACTTCCACCTGCGGCAGGCGTTCGCGAAAGGCTTTGACCAGGTCGAGGATGTAGTACGGCGCCGTCGCGGCAATCCTCAGTGCGCCTTGGACCTGGCCGTTGTTGCGCAGGAAAAACTCGATATCCGCTTCCTGCTGCAACAGCGCCTTGACCATCGGCAGCAGCCGCGCGCCCTCGTCGCTGACGGTGAGGCGACGCCCGCCACGGTAGAACAATTCAATGCCGTATTGGCTTTCCAGATTGCGGATCTGGGTGGTGACCGTGGGTTGGCTCAGGCCGAGTTTTTTCGCCGCCTGGGTAATGCTGCCCAGGCGGGCGACCATATAAAACGCCTTCAACTCGGCACTCAGCACACCACCCTCTCATCGTCTATTTGCGCAACAGGCGCAGGCCATTGAACACCACCAGCAAGCTCACGCCCATGTCGGCGAACACCGCCATCCACATCGTGGCCATGCCCAGGAAGGTGACCGCGAGGAAGATCGCCTTGATCACCAGCGCCAGGGCGATGTTCTGCTTGAGGATACTCGACGTTTGCCGCGACAGACGAATGAAAGCCGGAATCTTGCGCAGGTCATCGTCCATCAAGGCCACATCAGCAGTCTCGATAGCCGTGTCGGTACCCGCTGCAGCCATGGCAAAGCCGATCTCGGCGCGGGCCAGGGCCGGGGCGTCGTTGATGCCGTCGCCGACCATGCCCACGCGGTGGCCTTGGCCGTAGAGGGTTTCGATGGCTTGCAGCTTGTCGGTCGGCAACAGGTCGCCCTGGGCCTGGTCGATGCCAACCTGCGCGGCAATCGCCTGGGCGGTGTGGGTGTTGTCACCGGTAAGCATCAAAGTCTTGATGCCCAGTTCGTGCAACTGCTGGATGGCTTCGCGGCTGCTGTCCTTGACCGTGTCGGCCACGGCGAACAGCGCCAGTGGGCCGGACTTGTCGAGCAGCAGCACCACGGACTTACCTTGTTTCTCCAGGGCGAAGAGTTTTTCTTCCAGCGCCGGCGAGCACAGGCCCAGGTCTTCCACCAGGCGGTGGTTGCCCAAATGGTAGGTTTCGCCGTTGATCTCGCCGCGCACGCCGCGACCGGCCAGGGCGGCAAAGTTATCCACAACGTGGGTAGGCAGATTTTTATCCACAGCCGCATTGGCGATCGCCAGCGACACCGGGTGATCGGAACGCCCAGCCAGGCTGGCGGCCAATGCCGGTGCGCTGTCTTCGACGTTGGGGAATAGCGCCAGGTAATCGGTTTGCACCGGTTTACCGTGGGTAATGGTGCCGGTCTTGTCGAGAGCCAGGTAATCGAGCTTGTAACCGCCCTCCAGGTACACGCCGCCCTTGATCAGGATGCCTTTGCGCGCTGCCGCCGCGAGGCCGCTGACGATAGTCACCGGGGTGGAAATCACCAGTGCACACGGGCAGGCGACCACCAGCAGCACCAGGGCGCGGTAGATCCAGTCGAACCAGGCGCCGGCCATGAACAACGGCGGGATCACCGCCACGCCCAGGGCAAACAGGAACACCGCCGGGGTGTAGATTTTCGAGAAGCTGTCGACGAAGCGCTGGGTCGGTGCCCGTGCGCCCTGGGCCTGCTCCACCGCGTGAATGATGCGCGCCAGGGTAGAGTTGTTGGCGGCGGCAGTGACTTTATATTCCAGGGAGCCAGCCTGGTTGATGGTGCCGGCGAAGACTTTGTCGCCCACGGTCTTTTCAATCGGCAGGCTTTCACCGGTGATCGGCGCCTGGTCGATGGTGGATTGGCCAGCGGTGACTTCGCCATCCAGGCCGATGCGCTCGCCAGGCTTTACCCGCACGATGGCGCCAAGATCGATACTCTTGACCTCTTGTTCAGCCCAAGACCCATCAGCCTGCTGCACAGTGGCCTGCTCGGGCGTCATCTGCATCAAGCCGCTGATGGCATTGCGCGCACGGTCCAGGGATTTGGCTTCGATCAACTCGGCCACGGTGAACAGGAACATCACCATCGCCGCTTCCGGCCACTGGCCGATCAGGATCGCACCGGTTACCGCGATGCTCATCAGGGCATTGATGTTCAGGTTGAGGTTTTTCAGGGCAATCCAGCCCTTCTTATAGGTGGTGAGCCCGCCACTGAGGATCGACACCAGCGCGACGATGGCAATCACCCAGGTCGGCGCGGCGCTGGTGAAGTGCAGCACTTCGGCGCCCAACGCGCCGATGCCGGACAACGCCAGCGGCCACCAGTGTTTCTTGGCGGGCGGTTCGGCGGCGGGTGTGCCTTCTTCGATGGGATCGGCCTGCATGCCCAGGGACTTGATGGCGTCAATGATCGGCGCCGTCGTCGGCAGGTCGTGGGTGACACCGAGGATGCGGTTGATCAGGTTGAATTCCAGTTGCTGCACACCCGCAAGCTTGCCCAGTTTGTTCTGGATCAGCGTCTGCTCGGTGGGGCAGTCCATGGCTTCGATGCGAAAGGTGCTCAGCCGCGAGCCGGCGGTGGGCGCTTCGCTCAATTGCACCAACGCCGGGGCCGGGGTGCCGGAACAGCAGGAGCCACCGTGGCCATGGTCATGCACGGGCGTGAGTTTTTTCGGGCCATGATCGTGATCATGCTCGTGTTTATGCGGGGTGTGGATGGAATCGCTCATTCTGTCGCGTCCGTAAAGGTGCCTGTTGCCAAGTAAAGACCCTGTAGCCACTATAGGGTCAAGCACCCATTTGGAGATTGTTGCGATGAAGATCGGCGAACTGGCCAAACTGACCGACTGTCCGGTGGAAACCATCCGTTACTACGAGAAGGAAGGCCTGCTGCCGCCGCCGGCGCGCACCGATGCCAACTACCGCGTATACACCCAGGCACACACCGAGCGGTTAGTGTTTATCCGCAATTGCCGCAGCCTGGACATGACCCTGGAAGAAATCCGCAGCCTGCTGGGGCTACGGGACAGCCCCCAGGACCAGTGCGAAAGCGTGAATGCGCTGATCGACGAGCATATCCACCACGTGAAAGCGCGGATCGATGGGCTGTTGGCGTTGCAGGAGCAATTGCTGGACCTGCGCCAGCGCTGTGGTGGCGGGGATCACTGTGGGATTTTGCAGCAACTGGAGGTCAGCGGAGGTGTTGCCGCCAGCGAGGCCGAGCCCTCACATGTGGGCAGAAGCCACGGCCATTAACTCAAGGCAACACGGTTCCAATGTGGGAGGGGGCTTGCCCCGATGGGGAGTTTCAGCCACCCAATACTTGGCTGATCCACCGCTATCGGGGGCAAGCCCCCTCCCACGCAAGCCCACACTTTAACACCAGGACAGTCGCTAGATGGCGACGTCAGCCTTGATGCTTGGGTCGGCGTCGTAGCCCACGATCTCGAAGTCTTCGAACTTATAGTCGTAGATCGACGCAGGTTTGCGCTTGATCACCAGTTCCGGCAGCTTCTTCGGCGTGCGCGCCAGCTGGGTGCGGATCTGGTCCATGTGGTTGCTGTAGGCGTGGGTGTCGCCGGTGGTGACGATGATCTCATGGGGGATCAGGTCGCACTGCTGGGCCAGCATATGGGTGAGCAAGGCCAGCGCGGCGGTGTTGTACGGCAGGCCGAGGAAGACGTCGGAGCTGCGGATATACAACTGCATCGACAGGTGACCGTCATGCACGAACGCCTGGTACAGCAGGTGGCACGGTGGCAGGGCTTGTTTGCCGTTGCGGGCGTTTTCCTGGGGGCTCTTGGTTTCGTCCGGCAGGTACTCGACGTTCCAGCCGTGGAACAGGATGCGGCGGCTGTTGGGGTTGGTCTTGAGGGTGTGGACCATGTAGTCGATCTGGTTGATCGTGCCGCCGTCCTTGGTTGGCCAGGCGGTCCACTGTTCGCCGTACACCGGGCCCAGATCGCCGTCTTCGGTGGCCCATTCGTCCCAGATGCGCACGCCGTTTTCGTTCAGCCACTTGATGTTGGTGTTGCCGCTCAACATCCAGATCAGTTCATTGGCAATGCTTTTGAAGTGAAGCTTCTTGGTGGTCAGCAGCGGGAAGCCGTCGGCCAGGTTATGCCGATACTGACGGGCAAACACGGCTTTGGTGCCGGTACCGGTGCGATCGCCCTTGGTCAATCCATTGGTCACGACGTCGTTCAGTAGCTCGAGATATTGCTTCATGTTGGTACCCGTATCGTTGAAGCCCAGGCCAGATAAAGACCTGGGCATTCGAATTTAAAGCGCGGTGTTCTTCAGAGGTTGCGGGCGGTTGTACGCCCACCACAGCAGGCCCAGGCCACCGATGATCATCGGCAGGCTGAGGATCTGGCCCATGGTCACCCAACCGAACGCCAGGTAGCCCAGTTGCGCATCCGGCACACGCACGAACTCGACGATAAAGCGGAAGATCCCATAGAACAGCGCGAACATGCCGGAAACCGCCATGGTCGGGCGCGGTTTGCGCGAAAAGATGTACAGGATAAGGAACAGCGCCACGCCTTCCAACGCAAACTGGTAGAGCTGCGACGGGTGGCGCGGCAGTTGCGCCGGATCGCTGAACGGCGGGAACACCATGGCCCACGGCACGTCGGTCGGCTTGCCCCACAACTCGGCGTTGATGAAGTTGCCGATACGCCCGGCGCCCAGGCCGATCGGCACCATCGGCGCGACGAAGTCCATCAGTTGGAAGAACGACTTGCCGTTGCGGCGACCGAACCACCAGGCAGCGATCATCACACCGATAAAGCCGCCGTGGAACGCCATGCCGCCTTTCCATACTTCGAAGATCAATGTCGGGTTGGCGATGTACGCGGACAGATCATAGAACAGCACGTAGCCGAGTCGCCCGCCGACAATCACCCCCATCGACAGCCAGAAGACCATGTCGGAGAGTTTCTCCTTGGTCCAGGTCGGGTCGAACCGGTTCAGGCGTCGGGAGGCCAGAAACCAGGCACCGCCGATGCCGATCAGGTACATCAACCCGTACCAGTGGATTTTCAGCGGACCGATGGCCAGGGCCACCGGGTCGATCTGCGGGTAAGGCAGCATTGCGACTCCTCGTTAAATCATTCGTTAGGCGTGCGGACCATGCCGGGCCGCGATTAAGCCTGCATTACTCAAGTTTTTTCAAAGCAAAAAGTTCAAACCGACACAGAACAGCAACCCGGCGAACAACCGCTTGAGCAAACGCGGCGACAAGCGATGCGCCAGGCGTGCGCCGAAACGGGCGAACACCATGCTGGTCAGGGCAATGCCCAACAGCGCTGGCAAATACACGAACCCTAGACTATGAGCGGGCAACAGCGGGTCATGCCAGCCCAGAATCATGAAACTTAATGCACTGGCCACCGCAATCGGCAAGCCACAGGCCGATGAAGTGGCCACCGCCTGCTGCATCGGCACGCTGCGCCAGGTCAGGAACGGCACGGTCAGCGAACCGCCGCCAATTCCGAAAATCGCCGAGGCCCAGCCGATAAACGTCCCCGCCACGGTCAGGCCAACCTTGCCCGGCACCGTACGGCTGGCCTTGGGCTTGACCTCCAGGGCCAGCTGCACGGCCACCAGCAAGGCAAACACGCCAATGATCTTTTGCAGGTGCGGGCCGGAAATCGCCTCGGCAGTCAGCGCGCCAAAGCCGGCGCCAATCAGGATGCCCACGGTCATCCACACAAAGATCGGCCAACGCACCGCGCCCCGCCGGTGGTGTTCACGCACGGCATTCACCGAGGTAAAGATGATCGTCGCCAGGGAAGTACCCACCGCCAGGTGGGTCAGCACCTGCGGGTCAAACCCCTGCAAGGTGAAGCTGAACACCAGCACCGGCACGATGATGATCCCGCCGCCCACGCCGAACAGCCCGGCGAGCACGCCCGCACAGGCGCCGAGCAGCAAATACAGCAGAAATTCCATGGGAGCCCCCGAACCAAGTCCGGCATGTTAACGGATGGAAGGCATGCGACCCAACTGGATACGATGGAACGCCTCTGCTTGAGTGGGTAGAGTGGTTGAAAACACAAAAGGGATCGCCTGATGTGCCTGATTGTTTTTGCCTGGCGGCCGGGCCACGCCCAGCCGCTGATCGTCGCGGCCAACCGCGATGAGTTCTACGCCCGCCCCAGCCTGCCGCTGGCCCAGTGGCCGGATGCGCCACAGGTGTACGCCGGCCGTGACCAGGAAGCCGGTGGCACTTGGCTGGGCGTGAACGCCGACGGGCGCTTCGCTGCCCTGACCAATATCCGTGATCCTCATCAACCGCCGGCCCGTAAGTCACGGGGGGAATTAGTGGCGCGGTTTCTCAACGGTTCGCTGCCGATTGACGAATATTTAGCCGATGTTAACGGCCGTTCGATTGAATATGCCGGATTCAATCTGCTGGTGGGCACGCGGGATGAGCTGTGGCATTACAACGCCAACCATACCGAGCCCACGCGCCTGAAGGCCGGGGTGTATGGGCTATCCAACGCGGGGCTGGATACGCCGTGGCCCAAGTTGCTCAAGGCCAGGGCGGCGTTGAGCGCGCTGTTGGATGATCCGCAGCCGGAGGCACTGTTGGGGATTTTGAGTGATCCGCAGACAGCGCCGTTTGCCGATCTGCCAGATACAGGGGTGGGGTTGGCGACGGAAAGTTTATTGTCGAGCGTGTTTATCGCCAGCCCAAGTTATGGGACCAGGGCGAGTACGGCGTTGATCGTGAATGCGGATGGGTCGCGGCGGATGGTGGAGCGCAGTTTTGGGCCGCATGGTGGGCGGCTTGGCGAGGTTGAACTCAATATCTAGCCACACCACAAAACCAAATGTGGGAGGGGGCTTGCCCCCGATAGCGGTGTGTCAGCAACACATTTGCTGCTGACACTCCCTCATCGGGGGCAAGCCCCCTCCCACATTTTGATTTGTGTCAGGCCTTACAAGGTTTTGGCCGAGGCCGGGTTGATCATCCGCGTCAGTCCCAGGTTTTTCAAGGCTAACTGCAACGAGCTGTGGATAACCTGCGGGTTGTCGATAGTCATCAACTTCGCCAGCAGCTCCTTGGCCATGCTCAGCTCCACCTGGCGCAGCATCCACTTCACCTTAGGCAAGTTGGTGGCGTTCATCGACAGGCTGTCAAAGCCCATCGCCATCAACAGCACCGCCGCCGCCGGGTCACCAGCCATTTCGCCGCAGATGCTCACCGGCTTGCCTTCGGCATGGGCGTCGCGCACCACATGTTGCAGGGCTTGCAGCACCGCCGGGTGCAGGTAGTCGTAGAGGTCGGCCACCCGTGGGTTGTTACGGTCCACAGCCAGCAGGTATTGAGTCAGGTCGTTGGACCCCACTGACAGGAAGTCCACCTGCCGCGCCAGTTCCTTGGCCTGGTACACCGCCGCCGGGATCTCGATCATCACGCCAATCGGCGGCATCGGTACGTCGGCGCCTTCATCGCGTACTTCGCCCCAGGCGCGGTGGATCAGGTGCAGCGCCTCTTCCAGCTCATGGGTGCCGGAGATCATCGGCAGCAGGATGCGCAGGTTGTTCAGGCCTTCGCTGGCCTTGAGCATGGCGCGGGTCTGAACCAGGAAGATTTCCGGGTGGTCGAGGGTGACGCGAATGCCGCGCCAGCCGAGGAACGGGTTGTCCTCTTTGATCGGGAAATACGACAGTGACTTGTCGCCGCCGATGTCCAGGCTGCGCATGGTCACTGGCAACGGGTGGAAGGCCTGCAGTTGCTCGCGATAGATCGCCAGCTGCTCCTTCTCGCTCGGGAAACGCTGGTTGATCATGAACGGCACTTCGGTGCGGTACAGCCCCACCCCTTCGGCGCCACGCTGTTGCGCACGGGCCACGTCGGCGAGCAGGCCGGTATTCACCAGCAGCGGCACACGGTGACCATCGGTGGTCACGCATGGCAACTCGCGCAATGAATCGAGGCCCAGCGCCAGTTGCTTCTCTTCCTCGACCACTTCGGCGTATTGCTTGCGCAGCACTTCGCTGGGGTTGGTGAAGACTTCGCCGCGATGGCCATCGACAATCATGTCGATACCATCCACCTTGGAATACGGCAGGTCTACCAGGCCCATCACCGTCGGGATGCCCATGGCCCGGGCCAGGATCGCGACGTGGGAGTTACCCGAGCCGAGTACCGACACCAGGCCGACCAGTTTGCCTTCCGGCACTTCGCCAAGCATCGTCGCGGTCAGCTCTTCGCTGATCAGGATGGTGTTGTCGGGGTAGACCAGGTTGGTGGTGCGATCTTCCTGCAGGTACGCCAGCAGACGGCGACCGAGGTCGCGCACATCCGAGGCCCGTTCGCGCAGGTAGGCGTCGTCCATCAGTTCGAAACGGTTGACGTGATCGGTGACCACCTGGCGCAGCGCACCCTGGGCCCACTGGCCGGTCTTGATCACGGTCTTGACTTCATTACCCAGCGACGCGTCGTCGAGCATCATCTGGTACACGTCGAACAGCGCGCGCTCTTCGGGGCGCAGTTGGGTGGCCAGCTTGGTCGACAGGTTGCGCATGTCGGCGCGCACGCCTTCCAGGGCGGTCTTGAACAGTTTGATTTCAGCGTCGATGTCGGTGACGGTCTTGTCCGGCACCACGTCCAGATCCGCCGGCGGCAGCATGACCACCGCCGTACCGACCGCAGCGCCTGGCGAACCGGGTACACCAACGAACTTGGCTTCCTGGATACCCTTGCCTTCGCGCCCCAGGCCGCGAATCGAGCCAGTGGCCTCGGCGTGGGCGATAACCCCGGCGAGCTGCGCGCTCATGGTCACGAGGAAGGCTTCTTCACCTTCGTCGAACTGACGGCGCTCTTTCTGCTGGATGACCAACACGCCGACGACGCGGCGGTGGTGAATGATCGGTGCCCCAAGGAACGAGGCGTAACGCTCTTCACCGGTTTCGGCAAAGTAGCGATAACGCGGGTGATCGGCCGCGTTTTCAAGGTTCAGGGGTTCTTCACGCGTCCCCACCAGGCCCACCAGACCTTCATTGGGCGCCATGCTGACCTTGCCGATGGAGCGCTTGTTCAAGCCCTCCGTGGCCATCAGCACAAAACGGTTGGTCTCGGGGTCCAGCAGGTAAACCGAGCAGACCTGGCTGCCCATGGCTTCCTTGACGCGCAACACAATAATCCCCAACGCCGCCTTGAGATCCTTGGCGGAGTTAACTTCCTGGACGATCTTGCGCAGCGTATTGAGCATGGCTCGGGGTCGAACTCCGTCGTCAGTCGCGCGCTAAAAGGCGCGGGGCAAGCTCTTTGAGCGCGCGACGATAAACCTCGCGCTTGAATGTCACCACCTGGCCCAACGGATACCAATAGCTGACCCAGCGCCAGCCATCGAACTCCGGTTTACCGGTCAAATCCATCCGCACCCGCTGCTCATTGGAGATCAGGCGCAGGAGAAACCATTTCTGCTTCTGGCCGATACACAGCGGTTGGCTGTGGGTACGCACCAGGCGTTGCGGCAAACGATAGCGCAACCAGCCACGGGTACAGGCCAGAATCTGCACATCTTCGCGCTCAAGGCCGACTTCTTCGTTCAACTCGCGGTACAAGGCGTCTTCAGGGGTCTCGTCGGGGTTGATTCCACCTTGAGGAAACTGCCAGGCATCTTGGTTGATTCGGCGAGCCCATAGCACCTGTCCGGCATCATTCGTAAGAATAATCCCGACATTAGGACGGAAACCATCGGGGTCGATCACGGCAACAACCTCGCAAACGCATGTCGCCGCATTGTTCCACAAAGGTTGATGAAGCGGCAACGAGGCTTCGTACCTTATGTGCACTCTTGTGAAAAGACCGTATTCTGGACGCCTTTTTACAGACTTTTCAGCGAGTAACTGCAATGCGCCTGGCTTTATTCGACTTGGACAACACCCTTCTCGGCGGTGACAGCGATCACGCCTGGGGCGATTACCTCTGTGAACGCGGGATTCTCGACCCGGTGGCCTACAAGGCCCGCAACGACGAGTTCTACCAGGATTACCTGGCCGGCAAGCTGGACAACGCCGCCTACCTGAACTTCTGCCTGGAGATCCTCGGCCGCACCGAGATCACCCAGTTGAACGAGTGGCACAACGACTATATGCGCGACTGCATCGAGCCGATCATGCTGCCGCTGGCCATTGAGCTGCTGGCCAAACACCGCGCCGCCGGTGACAAGTTGGTCATCATCACCGCCACCAACCGTTTCGTCACCGCGCCGATTGCCGCACGCCTGGGCGTTGAAACCTTGATCGCCACCGAGTGCGAGATGGAAAACGGCCGCTACACCGGGCGCAGCACCGATGTGCCGTGCTTCCGTGAAGGAAAGGTGACCCGCTTGAACCGCTGGCTGGAAGAAACCGGGTACAGCCTGCAAGACAGCTATTTCTATAGCGACTCGATGAACGACTTGCCGCTGCTGGAGCAAGTGACTCACCCGGTGGCGGTGGATCCGGACCCGAATCTGCGGGCCGAGGCCGAGAAACGCGGCTGGCCGGTGATCACGCTGCGCAGCTGATGAAGCTATCGGGGGCAAGCCCCCTCCCACACTTGATCGGGTTCACACGGTCAAAATGTGGGAGGGGGCTTGCCCCCGATGCAGACGACTCGGTCCAAAGCCTTAAACCGGCTTGGCGCCCATCAGACCGGCAATCGCCACAAACCCCGCCAGACTGACCACCGCCAGCACCAGCGTGAAGTTCAGGCTACCACCCTCGCCTTTGCGCAGGCGATTGAGCCGCGCCACCAGCCAGAACCAGGCCAGCGCCGCCACGGTATAGAGGATGCTGGAACCCAGGATCCAGGTCTGGCCCAGCGGCCAGCCAACCAGGTGCACCAGCCACCAGCCGGTAAACGGCATGCTGACCACGCACACGCCCATCAGCAACCAGACGAACGCCCACGGGCGCTGCACGGTCACCGCCGGGCCGGCGCTGCGTTTGCGCCAGGCCAGCAGCGCCAGGCCAAGGCCACTGAGCAGCAACACCACGGTGGCTGCCATGTGGATAACTTTCAGGGTGGTCAGGGTTTCCATGTGTCGTTTTCCTTGAAGGCCGCCCCTTCAGCGTAGTCGCTCAACCGAGGAACAGTTTGTAGGCCGGGTTATCGCTTTCATCCCAGTACGGGTAGCCGATGGCTTCCAGGGCGGCCGGTACCAGGTGACGTTCATCCGCCGGCACTTGCAGGCCGGCGACTACACGGCCGTCTGCTGCGCCGTGGTTGCGATAGTGGAACATCGAGATGTTCCAGCGCCCGCCCAATTTGTTAAGAAAGTTGAACAACGCCCCCGGACGCTCCGGAAACTCGAAGCGCAACACCACTTCATCGCTGACCTTGGCCGCGTGCCCGCCCACCATGTGACGAATGTGCAACTTGGCCAGTTCGTTCTCGGTCAGGTCCAGCACCGGGAACCCCTGGCGGGTCAGACTGGCGATCAGGGCACTGCGCGGATCGTTTTCCGGATGGGTCTGTACGCCGACAAAGATGTGCGCCTCGCTGCCGGAGTGGTAGCGGTAGTTGAATTCGGTGATCTGGCGTTTACCCACGGCCTCGCAGAACGCCTTGAAGCTGCCGGGCTTCTCGGGGATGGTCACGGCGATGATGGCTTCGCGGCCTTCACCCAGCTCGGCGCGTTCGGCCACGTGGCGCAGGCGGTCGAAGTTGACGTTGGCGCCAGAGTCGATGGCGACCAGGGTCTGTCCGGTGACGCCACGGGTCTCGACGTACTTCTTGATCCCGGCCACGCCCAAAGCCCCTGCCGGCTCGGTGATGGAACGGGTATCGTCGTAGATGTCCTTGATCGCCGCACAGATCTCGTCGGTGTTCACGGTGATCACTTCATCCACATAGTCCTTGCAGATGTCGAAGGTGTGCTGGCCGATCTGCGCCACCGCCACGCCATCGGCAAAGATGCCCACGGTCGGCAGCACAACGCGCTCGCCAGCAGCCATGGCGGCTTGCAGGCAGTTGGAGTCGTCCGGCTCGACGCCGATGATCTTGATCTCGGGGCGCAGGTATTTCACGTACGCCGCAATACCGGCGATCAGCCCGCCGCCGCCCACCGGTACGAAAATCGCGTCCAGCGGCCCTGGATGCTGACGCAGGATCTCCATCGCCACGGTGCCCTGCCCGGCAATGGTGTGCGGATCATCGTAGGGGTGGATATACACGTAGCCTTTTTCGTCGACCAGTTTGAGCGAGTAGGCCAGGGCTTCCGGGAACGAATCGCCATGCAGCACCACTTTGCCGCCACGGGAGCGCACGCCTTCGACCTTGATTTCAGGCGTGGTCTTGGGCATCACGATGGTGGCCTTGACCCCCAGCACCTTCGCCGCCAGGGCCAGGCCCTGGGCATGGTTGCCGGCCGACGCGGTGACCACGCCGCGCGCTCGTTCTTCGGCGCTCAGTTGGGTCAGCTTGTTATAGGCGCCGCGAATCTTGAACGAGAACACCGGCTGCAAGTCTTCACGCTTGAGCCAGACCTGGTTGCCCAGCCGCTCGGAGAGCTGACGGGCGGTCTGCAACGGTGTTTCTACGGCAACGTCGTAAACGCGCGAGGTGAGGATCTTTTTGACGTACTGTTCAAGCATCGGCGGATATCACTGGGCGGGTTGGGCAGGGCCAAGGAGTCTAACCCAGCGTTTGGGCGGGCGACCACACGAATCCAGAGGTTTTGTTGGGTTATACTCGCGCCCCTCGATAACTCCCCGCCCGTTCCGGAGCCCGCATGACCCAGGATCAACTCAAACAGGCAGTGGCCCAGGCCGCCGTCGATTTAATCCTTCCTAAACTCGACGACAAGAGCATCGTCGGTGTCGGCACCGGCTCCACCGCCAACTGCTTTATCGATGCACTGGCCCAGCACAAGGGCGCATTCGATGGCGCCGTGGCCAGCTCCGAAGCCACCGCCGCACGCCTCAAGGGCCACGGCATTCCGGTGTACGAGCTCAACACCGTGAGCGACCTGGAGTTCTACATCGACGGAGCCGATGAAAGCGACGAACACCTGAACCTGATCAAGGGCGGCGGCGCAGCCCTGACACGCGAGAAGATCGTCGCGGCTGTGGCCAAGACCTTCATCTGCATCGCCGACGCCAGCAAGCTGGTGCCGGTGCTCGGTGCCTTCCCGTTACCAGTGGAAGTGATCCCGATGGCCCGCAGTCACGTGGCCCGCGAGCTGGTGAAGCTGGGCGGCGACCCGGTGTACCGTGAAGGTGTGCTGACCGACAACGGCAACATTATCCTCGATGTGTTCAACATGCAGATCACCAATCCGGTGGAGCTTGAAACGCAGATCAACGCGATTGTCGGCGTGGTCACCAACGGCCTGTTCGCGGCGCGTCCGGCCGATGTGCTGCTGCTGGGCACCGCCGAAGGCGTCAAAACCCTCAAGGCTTCTTGAAGACGTAGAACAGGTTCGGCTCGCTGACGAGGTACAGCGCGCCCTCGTCATCCATGGCGATGCCTTCGGCCTGCGGCACTCGCTTCGTCAGGCCATGGCGTCCGTTGAGCAGTGACAGACTGCTCAACGGGCGACCGTCGATATCCAGTTCCAACACCAGAAACGACTCATCCGACAGCGCCAGCAGATGGCCGCTGCGCTCATCGTATTGCAGGCTCGACAGGTCACGCACAAACAACCCGGCGTCGCGCTTGGGGTTATTGATCACGTGTACCGAGTAGGTTTTTTCCGGTTTGAAATGCGGGAAGCCATGCACCTCATAGATCAGCATCGGGTCGCGCTCCTTGGCCACGAACAGGCGCTTGCCCACCGAGTCGTAGGCCAGGCCTTCAAAGCCCTTGTTGCCACCGACATGCAAACCCAGGGTCATCTGCTCTGCATCGGCGGCGTCGAGGAATTGGGTGTCATCGTCCACATGCACCTTGATCAGCCGCTGCTGGCGCTCATCGCTGATGACATAGATGTTGTCGCTGATGAACTCCACGGCTTCGGCATCGCCGAACCCGATCAAGGGGATGCGCCGCAGGATCTTGCCCTCCAGGGACAATTCGATCAGCTCGGCGTTTTTATTGGTGACGGTGAACAGGCTTTTGCGCACCGGGTCGTAGGTCAGGGCCGAGACATCGTCGTCGAGCCCCTCAATGGCCTGGGCCTCCAGCGTGACGCGGTAGTCCGCCAGCCCGATGGAGCGTTCGTCCGCTGGCTGGCGCCATACCTGCCAATTGAACCAGGCACGTTCGAACAGGCGAAAATGCTGCGCAACGGCCCCGGCGCTGACTAGGGCGATCAGCGCAAGCATGATGAACAGGGGTTTGGGGCGGGCTAGTCGTTGCATCGGGCGGGCTCAAATTCAAAAGTGGCGAATGAATATCACGCCCATCTGAATTTAAACTTAAACACGCCCGGATGTCTGGCAGATGCCGCTCACAGAGACATATCTGACGTAATCGGTGTGCTATTTCTGCTTTTCGAACCGATAGAACAGGTTTGGCTCACTGACGATGTACAGCGTGCCCTCCTCGTCCATGGTCACCCCTTCGGCACGGGGAATGGTGTGCTTGAGGCCATTGAAACCGCCGAGCAGGGTCATGAAGCTGACTTGCTGGCCCTTCTCGTCCAGCTCCAGCAACAGATGGGAGTCGGCCGACAGCACCAGCAAATGCCCGGTACGCGGGTCGACGGACAGGGCCGAGAGGTTGCGCATGTCCAGTTCTTTGCTCGCCAGCGTTTGTTTATCGCCCGCCAGGGTCGGGCCGCCGTCGCTTTTCCAGGTAAACAGCGCGGGCGGGCGCTCTTCGCCAAGGATCAACTGCTGGTTACGCTTGTCCCACGTGATGGCTTCGAAGGCCTTGTTCTGGTCCTTGGACGGGCCTAGGTCATAGCTGGTGAAGTCGGCCTTGTTCAGTTGGGTGGTGCTCGCATCGACCTTGACGATGGTCAGGGTGTGCTGGCGCTCGTCGACCACCGCCAACAGGCCATTCTCCATCACGGTCACGCCTTCCGGGTTGTCCCAGCCGTTGAGCGGCATCTTGCGCAATACATCGCCTTGCAGGCTCAACTCGGCCAGGAACGGGTTTTTGCCCATCACGGAAAACAGGGTTTTGGTCTGTGGGTTGTAGGCAACGTCTGACGCTTCGTCCTTCTCCATCCCGGGCAAGAGCTTGCCATCGATGACCGCATGGTAGTCCGGCAGCCATACGCTCTGCTGGCGTTCAGCCGGCGTCTCAAAGCGCTCCAGCACCCACAACACACCGCGATCATCCCAGTGCAGGGCCCAGGCCACGCCATACAGGATCACCCCTGTCAGCAACAGCCAGGAATACCAGCGCATGGCAAAACGGGAACGCGGCTTGGGTGAAGCGGAGGGCAGGGACACGGCCATTGGGCGCTTTTTCCGGAAAGTCAGCGTTAGGTGATAGCACAGGAACAACGGGCCTGCGCGAACGAGGCTGAGGATTATCCGGATGGCGTGTGAAAAAAATGCAAAAGCCTGGGATGTGGGAGGGGGCTTGCCCCCGATTGCTGAGTGTCTGGCAACAGATGTTTGACTGATAAACCGCCATCGGGGGCAAGCCCCCTCCCACAATGTTGACCGCGTTTTGTCAGTGCTTAACGAACAACACTTTCAAAACGATGCTGGCCCGCCAGTTCCAGCACCAACTCATCCCCCACATTCAGCGGGCCTACACCGGCCGGGGTGCCGGTGAGGATCACGTCGCCCGCCTGCAGCGAGAAGCAGCCGGCCATGTGCTGGATCATCGGGATGATCGGGTTGAGCATCTGCGCGCTGTTGCCGTCCTGGCGCACCTCGCCATTGATGGTCAGGCGGATGCCGATGTCGGTCACGTCCGCAAAGGTACTGCCCACCACGAACGGCGCAATCACCGCCGCACCGTCGAAGGACTTGGCGATTTCCCACGGCAGGCCCTTGGCTTTCAACTCGGCCTGCTTGTCGCGCAGGGTCAGGTCCAGGGCCGGGGCGAAGCCGGAGATGGCATCCAGCACTTCTTCACGGCTGGGCTTGTTCGACAATGGCTTGCCGATCAACACCGCGATCTCCGCTTCGTAATGCACCGAACCGCGCTCGGTGGGGATAGTGAAACTGTCGCCCAACGGCACCACACAGCTGCCCGGTTTGATGAACAGCAACGGTTCGGTCGGTACCGGGTTGTCCAGTTCCTTGGCATGTTCGGCGTAGTTACGCCCGATACACACCACTTTCCCCACCGGAAAGTGGATGTTGGTGCCGTCGACATACTTGTGCTGGTAGCTCATGGAACGACTCCTTCAGGGCGATTAAACAGCGAAGATCTTGCCAGGGTTCATGATCCCGTTCGGGTCGAACACTGCTTTGACAGCCTTCATGTATTCGATTTCAACCGGCGAGCGACTGTAGGTCAGGTAATCGCGCTTGGTCATGCCAACGCCGTGTTCAGCGGAGATCGAGCCGTTGTATTTCTCGACGGTTTCGAACACCCACTTGTTCACAGTGGCGCATTTGGCAAAGAACTCGTCCTTGCTCAGGTTTTCCGGCTTGAGGATGTTCAGGTGCAGGTTGCCGTCGCCGATGTGGCCGAACCAGACGATTTCGAAGTCCGGATAGTGCTCGCCGACGATCGCGTCAATTTCCTTCAAGAACGCCGGTACTTTGGAGACAGTCACCGAAATATCGTTCTTGTATGGGGTCCAGTGGGAAATGGTCTCGGAGATGTACTCGCGCAGTTTCCACAGGTTGTGCAGCTGGGTTTCACTCTGGCTCATCACACCGTCCAGCACCCAGCCTTGTTCCACGCAGTGCTCGAAGGTTTCCAGTGCGTGGTTGGCGACTTCTTCGGTGGTGGCTTCGAATTCCAGCAGCGCATAGAACGGGCACTCGGTTTCGAACGGCGCCGGCACGTCGCCACGGCCCATGACCTTGGTCAGGGCCTTGTCGGAGAAGAACTCGAAGGCGGTCAGGTCCAGCTTGCTCTGGAACGCGTGCAATACCGGCATGATCGAATCAAAGTCAGTAGTGCCGAGCACCATGGCGGTGAGGTTTTTCGGCGCACGGTCCAGGCGCATGGTGGCTTCGACCACAAAGCCCAGGGTGCCTTCGGCGCCGATGAACAGTTGGCGCATGTCGTAGCCGGTGGCGTTCTTGATCAGGTCGCGGTTCAGCTCCAGTACATCGCCCTTGCCGGTGACGACCTTCATGCCGGCCACCCAGTTGCGGGTCATGCCGTAGCGAATGACCTTGATTCCGCCGGCATTGGTGCCGATGTTGCCGCCAATCTGGCTGGAACCCGACGACGCGAAGTCCACCGGGTAGTACAGGCCTTTTTCTTCGGCAACGTTCTGCAATTGCTTGGTGACCACGCCCGGCTGGCACACGGCGGTGCGGTCGGTGAGGTTCACGTCGAGGATCTGGTTCATGTAGTCGAACGACACCACCACTTCGCCATTGGCCGCCACGGCAGCGGCCGACAGGCCAGTACGCCCACCGGATGGCACCAGCGCCACCTTGTGGGTATTGGCCCAACGCACGATGGCCTGGACCTGCTCGGTGGTCTTGGGGAAGACGATGGCGGTCGGGGCGGGTGCGAAGTGCTTGGTCCAATCCTTGCCGTAAGCCTCCAGGGAGTCTGCATCGGTCAGCACTTTGCCGGGCTCAACCAGGGTCTTTAGCTCATCAATCAGGGCAGGATGGGTCATCGACAGAACTCTCGAACAATTCATGGTCATCCTGAGAACGCTTCACGTCGCAGGAATGAGTGTTTAGCGGGGCGCGTATGCTAGCATACCGCCCCCGCAGGACAGAGCCCAAGGGCGTTTCTGCGGTGACGGCTTTCCTGCCGTCCGGGTCAGCTTAAGCGATCCGATTCCCTGCCATTTTTCTCCGGGATACAGGTTTACGCAGATGAGCAAGACTTCTCTCGATAAGAGCAAGATCAAGTTCCTTCTTCTGGAAGGCGTCCACCCATCGGCCGTCGAAGTACTGAAGGCCGCCGGGTACTCCAGCATTGAGTACATCACCAGTTCTCTGCCGGAAGCCCAGCTCAAGGAAAAGATCGCCGACGCGCACTTTATCGGCATTCGCTCCCGCACTCAGCTGACCGAAGAAATCTTCGATCACGCCAAGAAACTCGTGGCGGTCGGCTGTTTCTGCATCGGCACCAACCAGGTCGACCTCTCTGCTGCGCGCGAGCGCGGCATCGCGGTGTTCAACGCACCGTACTCCAACACCCGTTCCGTGGCGGAGCTGGTGCTGGCCGAGGCCATCCTGTTGTTGCGCGGCATTCCCGAGAAGAACGCTTCCTGCCACCGTGGCGGCTGGATCAAGAGCGCGGCCAACTCCTTCGAGATCCGCGGCAAGAAGCTGGGCATCGTCGGTTACGGCTCGATCGGCACTCAGTTGTCGGTCCTGGCTGAAGGCCTCGGTATGCAGGTGTTCTTCTACGACACCCTGACCAAGCTGCCATTGGGCAACGCCACCCAAGTGGCCAGCCTGACCGAGCTGCTGGGCATGTCCGACATCGTGACCCTGCACGTTCCGGAAACTGCCGAGACCCAGTGGATGATCGGCGAGAAGGAAATCCGCGCCATCAAGAAGGGCGGCATCCTGATCAACGCCGCACGCGGCACCGTGGTCGAGCTGGACGCCCTGGCCGATGCGATCAAGGACAAGCACCTGATCGGCGCCGCCATCGACGTGTTCCCGGTTGAGCCTCGCTCCAACGACGACATCTTCGAAAGCCCGCTGCGTGGCCTGGACAACGTGATCCTGACCCCGCACATCGGCGGTTCCACCGCTGAAGCCCAAGCCAACATTGGCCTGGAAGTGGCCGAGAAGCTGGTCAAGTACAGCGACAACGGTACCTCGGTATCGTCCGTGAACTTCCCGGAAGTGGCCCTGCCGGCTCACCCTGGCAAACACCGTCTGCTGCACATCCACCAGAACATCCCTGGCGTGATGATGGAGATCAACAAGGTCTTCGCGGAAAACGGCATCAACATCTCCGGTCAGTTCCTGCAGACCAACGAGAAGGTCGGCTACGTGGTGATCGACGTCGACGCCGAGTACTCGGACCTGGCGCAAGAGAAGCTGCAGCACATCAACGGCACTATCCGTAGCCGCGTGTTGTTCTAAGGTTTCGACCGCACCACGAAAAAGGGAGCCCCTCGGGGCTCCCTTTTTTGCATCTGAACAAATCTTACTTGACGTTAACCGTGATCACTTTCGAGGCTACAGTGGGCTCGAACTGGCGGTGCACGTTATCGCCCGCCACCAGTTGCAAGGTGTGCTTGCCTGGGGCCAGTGTCAGTTCGGTTTCGGTTTGCGCCTTGCCGAAATGGATAGAGGTGGCGGTGGCCGGGATCGCCTCGTCTGCTTTGAGCGACGTCACGTCCTGGTCGACCAGCAGGTGATGGTGACCGGCACCGGGCACCTGCTTGTCGATCGGTTCCAGGTCCAGCCCCTTCACGCCAAACTTGACGGTGAAGGTCTTGTCGACGGTGGCGCCATCTTTGGGCGAGACGATAAACACCTCGGCGCCCTTGGGTGCGGGGGTGCGGGGAACATCAGCAGCGTTTGCCAACATCGAAGCACCCAGCATCAGGGAGGCCAGGGTGGCACGGGACAAAAGGGCTTTCATTCGCTTCTCCAGTTTTTCTGTGAAATCTGTAGGGTTAAGACAACTTCGCGACAAATTGCTGTCCAAGGCACTCAACACCATAGCAAAGCGATGCTGACCGGCGCCTCGCACATAAAAATTCTCTAGGAGTGACCATGCGCTTTTCGCCTGGCCTGTTACTGCTGCTTCCCCTTGTGAGCCCCCTGGCTCACGCCGAGCTGGTCGATGATGTGTTCGATCGTGGCGAACTGCGCATCGCCCTTGAAGCCAATACACCTCCGTTCAACTTCAAGGAAGGCGACAAACTCACCGGTTTCGAAGTGGAACTGGGTGAACTGCTGGCAAAGGAAATGGATGTGCGCTCCTCGTTCATCACCACCGATGACGTCGACTTGCTGCCCGGCGTGGCAACCGGCAAGTACGACGTGGCCATCAACCATATCGCTAAGACTGCCGACCTTGAGGATCAGTTCGATTTCAGCGAGGTTTATCGCGAGAAGCCTGATTTGGTGATCCCGTTCCAGAAGGGTAACCCGGCGTTCAAGACGAGCCTGGATGGCGCGCTGAAGCGGGTGAAGGAGGATGGCCGGTTAAAGGCGCTGTCGCAGAAGTGGTTTGAAGGAGAAACCCCGACTACAGCCGCGCCAGTGCCCGCGCAGCCTCAGGCAGCTCCAGCTCACTGAACACCTGCACGCCGTGGCGCTTGAGCAGTGCTGCGGTTACGCCCTCGCCACTCACTTTCACGCCGGTAAAAGTGCCGTCATAGGTGAGCAGGTTGCCACAGGACGGGCTATTGGCCTTGAGCACGGCGATGCGGATAGCGTGGCGTTGAACCAGAGCCAGTGCCTGGCGGGCACCATCAAGGAACGCTGCGCTGAAATTTTCGCCCTCGGCCGTCAGCACCTGGGCACGCCCCTCCCACACATCCACACCCTGCCCGCCTGGGATCTCGGCAGCAGGTCGTGGCGTTGGCAAACCACCCGACACTTCCGGGCAGATCGCAACCACACGCCCCTCGGCCTGCCACGCGGCCAACTGGTCGAACGGCCCGCTGGCGCCACCGTCGTAACGCACCTTGTGCCCGAGCAGGCAGCGGCTGATCAGAATCTTTTGCATGCTCAGAACGGCTCGTTGCCCCGCCGGCGAAACCAGCCGGTGAGGGACAGGCGTTCGCGTGTGGCGGGCATCACTTCGTGGGGCACCTCGCCCGACAGGAACACCACCAGGCTACCGCCGGTGGGCACCACGTCGTATTCGACGCCGTTTTTGAGGTACATGCGCAACTGGCCGCCATGTTCGGGCAGCCAGGCATCGTTCAAGTAGATCACCGCCGAGACCATGCGCCGGTCATCGTCGCGGAAACGGTCCAGGTGCTTGAGGTAAAACGCCCCCGGCGGGTACATCGCGAAATGGCTTTCGAAGTCTTCCAGGCCCAGGAACAGGCCACGGTTCATGGCCAGGCGCAGGCTGTCCATCACCGCCATATAGGTGTCGCAAACCGCCGCATCGCCCTCTTCCAGCCACTGGATGTGGTCACCGCGAATGCCTTCACGGATCTCCTGGCTCGGGCCGCGCCCTACCGCTGCCGGGGCCAGCTCACCTTCGGCCTTGCGTTTACGGCACTCAGCCGCCAGTTCCAGGGTCAGAGCCTGGGGCAGGAAGCCGTCCTGTCGGGACCAGCCCTTTTCGGCCAGGTCGTCGACAATACGTTGCAGCAAGGGGTGATCGAAGGGCATTTGCATGGCGCGCATAGTATCCATACGCCTCTGAATCCGACAGAGCCGCCGAGCGTCTGAATACACTTTAGTCAGGTGACTGATAGGACTTCTCGACAAATCCTACGCCCGACACGGACAATAGTGGCCGACTGACAGGAGTCCCTATGCGTCGTTTGTTTTTTTCCTTGCTGATGTTCTGCGTTTTGCCCGCCTGGGCAGACGGCCATGACCAGTTGTACAAGGTCGCCGGCTGGGCCGAACAACGTGCGCATTTCAATGACGCCCTCAGTGCCGCCCAGCAACGCTATCGCAATAGCCTGCCGCCGGCGGTGTACCAGGCGCTGGTGGACAACAGCAATAAACGCTTTGCCGCCCAGGCCATGGACCAGCGTGCCGAAGCGCAATTGCGCAAACACCTGGCGGACCCTGCGCCTGCCTTGGCGTTTTTCCAATCGCCCCTGGGCCGCAAGATTGTCGCCGCCGAATTGCTCGCCACCCGCCGTGACCAACTGGCGAAAAACGCCCAGGGTTTGCCGAAAATCGAAGCCGGCGCCACACGCAGCCTGATCATCGGCCACCTGGCCCAGGCCCTGCCGGCCCGTGAAGCCGGCGCGGAAGTCAGCCTGGCGATTGCCGGCGTGGCGGCCGACAGCCTGAGCCAGATGATCCCCGGCCTGCTGGGCGGCGGCCAGGCCCAAGGCATGTTGAACGGTCAACGTGAACGGTTGATGCAGCAGATCGACAAGGATCTGAACAACACGCTGCTGTACGTCTATCGGGATCTGTCCGACCCGGAGTTGGAAGAATTCGCGACGTTTGCGGAGTCGCCGGAAGGTAAGGCGTATTACCAGGCAGCCCTTGCCGCTATTCGCGCGGGCCTGGCGGTCGGCCAAAGCACCTCAAGCCTTGCGCAGTAAAAAATGTGGGAGGGGCAAGCACCCTCCCACATTTGGATCGTCTTAGTTCAGGTGCTGGGTGAGATACCTGAAGTACTGCTCGCGAATCTCCGGAATCTCATTGGCCAAGTGATGCCTGCCACGCGGCAGCATCAACACCTCCGGCTGGTCGAACTTGCTCCGCAACACCTGCAGGTTGTGCTGCCAGTCCACCGTCATGTCTTCTTCACCCTGCACGATCACCGGCCGCCGAGGGCTGCGCGGTGCGGCTTCGATGTGTTTGATCCAGCGCGCCAAGGCGCCCACCCAGGCGGTCGGCAACTGGCGCGGCTGCAGCGGGTCGGCTTCAAGGAACGGTTTGAACGCGGGGTCGTTGGTGTTTTCGCTGAACCGCCGCGCAATGCCTTTGACGAAGGGGCGCAGCAGGTAATAGCTGACCTGCGACCAGCCCCACGCACGCGGCCGCACCAGGGGGGACAGCAGGAAGGTCTTGCCCTGGGCGGGGCTGTCGGCGCCGTGGTGGAGCAGGTGGTCCACCACCACCGCGCCGCCGGTGCTTTGCCCGAACAGGTGCCAGGGTTGTGGTAATTGCAGGGTTTCGGCCTGGCTAAACAGGGCCTGCACCACGTGCTGGTACACCGCAAAATCGTCGATGCTGGCACGTGCGCCGCTGGACAGCCCATGCCCGGGCAGATCGCAGGCGATCAACACGAAGCCCTGGTCCAGCGCCCACTTCACCACATGACGGTACAGCCCCATGTGGTCGTAGAAGCCGTGGAACATGAACATCGTGGCCACCGGTGTGGGCGGCCACCACACTTGCGCGACCACCTCGAATCCATCCACCTCGAAGCGCCCCAGGCGACTCACCGCCTGGTCCAGCCCATAGAAACGCTGGTAGACCCGTGCCTCGGCTGAAAGCGGTTGCGCATCCACCAGGGGCTGCAAGCTTTCGCGCAGATGATCGGGGTCAAAGGTGACAGGCATAAAGGCTTCCAGACTGGCGGCGAAGATGAATATCGAGCTGCGATATTCATCTGTCAGGACAAGCATGGCAAGCTACGCGACCTCCGAGGATACATCTGAATGCGACAGCCCTACCGCACCGCTCTATTCGCCAGCCTGATCCTGGTTATCTGCGCCGGCGTGCTGTGGGCGGCGTATGACTGGTTCCAGGGCCGCTACCTGCGCGCCTTCAGCGAACACACGGCGGTGTTTTCCGGTGATCTATTGAAGCTGCCTGCCGACCTCGCCGGCCCCGGCCCGATCCGCCTGGTGCACTTCTGGGACCCAGCCTGCCCGTGCAACGTCGGCAACCAGCAGCACCTGGGCGAGTTGATCGAGCAGTACGCGCCCCAACGCGTCGAGTTCTACGCCCTGCAAAAGCCCGGCAGCCACGGCCAACTGCCCGACAACCTGCGCACGATGAAAACCCTCACCGCCCTGCCCGGCGCCGACCAGGTGCCGGCCAGCCCGGCCGTGGGGATCTGGGATCGCACAGGCAAGCTCGCGTATTTCGGGCCCTACAGCGAGGGCCTTACGTGCAATTCCAGCAACAGCTTTATTGAGCCGATCCTGAAGGCCCTTGAAGCGGGGCGCGAGATAAATGCTACTCACACCCTGGCGGTGGGCTGCTATTGTTCGTGGCCAAAAGGCTCGTAACCCGCCTCTCTCTTGGTAAGGAATGTTCATGAAGCGCGTCTTGCAGGTGTTCGCGGTTCTGGTCGTGCTGGCTGCCCTTGGCGCAGGCGCATACGTCTATAGCAAGCAGCCCACCCGCCAGGGCACGGTGACGCTGGCCAACCTGCAAGGCTCGGTCACGGTGCGCTACGACGACCGTGGCGTGCCGCATATCCGCGCCGAGAACGAAACCGACCTGTATCGCGCCCTGGGCTATGTGCATGCCCAGGACCGTCTATTCCAGATGGAAATCATGCGGCGCCTGGCGCGTGGCGAACTGGCCGAAGTGCTCGGGCCGAAGGTGTTGGAGACCGACAAACTGTTCCGCAGCCTGCGCATTCGCGACCGCGCCGCGACCTATGTGGCGCAACTGGATCATGAGTCGGCGCACTGGAAGGCCCTGCAAGCCTATCTGGACGGGATCAACCAGTATCAGGACAGCCACGCCCGTCCGATGGAGTTCGACGTGCTGGGCATCCCCAAGCGGCCGTTCACCGCCGAAGACACCATCAGCGTCGCCGGGTATATGGCCTACAGCTTTGCCGCCGCGTTTCGCACCGAGCCTTTGCTGACTTACGTACGCGACCAGTTGGGCAGCGACTACCTGAAAATCTTTGACCTCGACTGGCAGCCCAAGGGCGCCCTCAACCTCGCCGCCAGCGACTGGCAGACCCTCGGCGCCCTCGCGTCACTGAGCGAACAGGCCCTGGCCGACAACGGCCTGCCGCAGTTCGAAGGCAGTAACGCCTGGGCCATCAGCGGCAACCGTACCAAGAGCGGCAAGCCGTTGCTGGCGGGTGACCCGCATATTCGTTTCTCGGTGCCGTCGGTGTGGTACGAAGCGCAGCTGTCGGCGCCGGGTTTCGAGCTGTATGGCTATCACAACGCACTGGTGCCGATGGCGTTCCTGGGACACAACCTGGATTTCGGCTGGAGCCTGACCATGTTCCAGAACGACGACCTCGACCTGATCGCCGAGAAGGTCAACCCGGACAATGCCAACCAGGTCTGGTACCACGGCCAGTGGGTCGACATGACCCGCACCGAGCAACAGATCGCGGTGAAGGGCCAGGCGCCGGTGACGTTGACCCTGCGCCAATCGCCCCACGGCCCGATCATCAATGACGTGCTCGGCGAGAACGCCGGCAACACCCCGATTGCCATGTGGTGGGCGTTCCTCGACACCCAGAATCCGATCCTCGAAGGCTTCTACCAGCTCAACCGCGCCGACACCCTGGCCAAGGCGCGAGCTGCTGCAGCCAAGGTCTCCGCGCCGGGCCTGAATATCGTGTGGGCCAACGCCAAGGGCGATATCGGCTGGTGGGCGGCGGCGCAACTGCCGATTCGCCCGGCCGGAATCAACCCCGGTTTCATCCTCGATGGCAGTACCGAACAGGCCGATAAACCGGGCTTCTACCCCTTCAGCGCCAACCCGCAGGAAGAGAACCCGGCACGCGGCTATGTGGTGTCGGCCAATGCTCAGCCCGCGTCGCCCACCGGCATGGAGATCCCCGGCTATTACAACCTGGCCGACCGCGGCCAGCAGTTGAATGCGCAGTTGAGCGACAAGAGCGTGAAATGGGATGTGAACAACAGTCAGGCCTTGCAACTGGGCACCACCACGGCTTTCGGCCCGCGCCTGCTGGCGCCGCTGCTGCCGGTACTGCGTGAGGTGGTCAAGGACCCGGCGCAGCTGAAACTGGTGGAGCAGCTTGCCAGCTGGAAGGGTGACTACCCGCTGGACTCCACCAGCGCCACGCTGTTCAACCAGTTCCTGTTCAACCTGGCCGACGCGGCCTTCCACCCGAAGCTCGGCGACGGTATGTTCAAGACCCTGCTCACCACCCGCGTGATCGACGCCGCGCTGCCACGCCTGGCCGCCACGCCGGATTCGCCGTGGTGGGACGGCAAGCGCGCTGACACCGTCAAGCTCGCCTGGGACAACAGCCTCGCGCACCTCAAGGCCACCCTCGGCGATGACCCGAGCCAATGGCAGTGGGGCACCGCGCATACCCTGACCCACGGCCATCCATTGGGCATGCAGAAGCCTTTGGACAAGCTATTCAACGTCGGCCCGTTCCCTGCGCCGGGCACCCATGAAGTGCCGAACAACCAGTCGGCCATGATCGGCCCGGCGCCGTGGCCGGTCACCTACGGCCCCTCGACCCGCCGCTTGATCGACTTCGCCGATGCGGCTCACGCACTGACCATCAACCCGGTCGGGCAAAGTGGCGTGCCGTTTGACCGACACTACAGCGACCAGGCCGAAACCTACATTGAAGGTGGCTACGAACAGGCGCATTTCACCGATGAGGAAGTGACGGCCAATACGCGCGGGACACTGAAGCTGTTGCCCGCGCGCGCGCCGCAGTAACCGGCGCCTATACCGGCGCCGCAAAGTTAAGCCGGAACTGTTGCGGCGTCACGCCCAGGCGGCGGTTGAACACACTGCGCATGTGCTGGGCGTCGCGAAAGCCGCATTGGTAGGCCACGGTCTTGAGCGGTGCGGGGCTGCTTTCCAGCATGACCCGCGCCGCATCCACCCGCGCCCGCTCGACAAACTCCGCCGGCGTGATCCGCGCCTCACGGGCAAACACCCGGGAGAAGTTGCGTGCGCTCATGTTCGCGGCCTTGGCCAGATCGGCAATGGTCAGGTCCCCGGTCAGGTTCGCCAACACATACAACTGCACCAGCGCTACCGCCGAGGTGGTTTCGGCGTGGGGCGTCAGAAACGGGCTGAACTGCGACTGCCCGCCCGACCGCTGGGTGAACACCACCAGGCGCTTGGCCACGCTCAGCGCGACTTCCGGGCCATGATCCTGGGCCAACAGATACAACGACAGATCGATGCCCGCCGTGACCCCGGCCGAGGTGTAGAGACTGCCGTCCTGCACGTAGAGACGGTCGGCTTCGACCTGAGCCGTGGGGCACAAGCGCGCCAGATCCGCCGCATCGTTCCAGTGGGTGGTCACGGTTTTCCCGTCCAGCAGCCCGGCGCGGGCCAGCAGGAAAGCGCCGTTGCAGATCGAGCCGAAGCGCTGCGCACGCGCCGTGGCGCCACGCAACCAAGCATCGAACTCGGCGCCGAAGTCTTCGAAGGGCAACTGCGGACCACCCGCCACCAGCAGCAGGTCATACGCTTGCAACGCTTCGCTGTAGTGCCGGTGGGCCTGCAATGACAGGCCGTTGGAAGCAACCATGTTGCCGTGACCGAAGCCGATGACGTCCAACCGGTAATGATCCTGCGGCGGCAGAAAACGGTTGGCTTCGCAGAACACGTCCATGGGACCGCTCACGTCCAGTGACTGGACGCCGGGGAAGATCAGGATGGCGACGGTTTTTTGCATGGGTAGACCTTTATGTCCGGGCGAACGCAAAACCCTGCGGGAGCTGGCTTGCCTGCGATGCAAGCGACTCGGTCCATCAGGTATACCGAGGTGATGATATCGCAGCGGTGCGGCGATCCGACAAGCCAGCGCCCACATTTGCCCGAGTACACCCTTGGCGTGATATGCCAGCACATTGGCCGGGATCGCTCCCCCGCCGCGATGGCCCCTTGGCGGGCACGCGAACAGACTGGACTCATCGGCGCCACCCCCGGCGCTTTGTTGAGGAGAACCACCATGACCACCACCATCGCCGGCATCCCGATTCCGGACAGCGCCCTGGCCAAGGCCACCACCGAATACATCCGCGACGTCGAATCCGACCTGCTCTACCACCACTCGCGCCGGGTATTCCTGTTCGGCGCCTTGAGCGGTGAACGCAAGCAACTGGCCTACAACCCGGAGCTGCTTTACGTCGGCGCGATGTTCCATGACTTGGGCCTGGTGGAGGGGCATCGCAGTGACAACGAGCGCTTCGAAGTGGATGGCGCCAACGCCGCAGCCGCGTTCCTCAAGCCGTACGGGCTGAGCGATGACGATATCGAACAGGTGTGGCTGTCCATCGCCCTGCACACCACGCCGGGCGTGCCGCAGCATTTGCGCCCGACTGTGGCACTGGTGACGGCCGGCGTCGAAATGGACGTGCTGGGCATGGACTACGCCGCGTTTTCCAGCTTGCAGCGCGAAGCCGTGGTGCATGCGCACCCACGCGGCGAGGGGTTCAAGGAGTGCATCATCTGCGCGTTTGCCGACGGCTTGCGCCATCGTCCTCAGACCACGTTCGGCAACGTGAAGACGGATGTGCTGGTGGATCAGGAGCCAGGGTTCAAACCGATGAATTTTGTGGAGGTGATCCGCAAGTCGCCCTGGACTTGAAATGCAGTCAAACGTGGGAGGGGGCTTGCCCCCGATAGCGGAGCATCAGCCACATATCCATTGGCTGACACACTGTCATCGGGGGCAAGCCCCCTCCCACATTTAGACCGGTGCAGCTGCCCGGCGCTTGTCCGGCTGCTGCCAGCCATCGGCAGCGGCTTCTTCAATCGCTTGCTGAATGGCCTTCTTGCGCATCTCTTCGGCACGCCGGCTGAAGAACCACACCAGGAAGGTCACCAGCGACACCGCCAGCAGGATCAGGCTGGCCACGGCGTTGATTTCGGGTTTGACCCCAAGGCGCACCGCCGAGAACACTTCCATCGGCAGGGTCGTCGAGCCCGGGCCCGATACGAAACTGGCAAGCACAAGGTCATCCAGGGACAACGCGAACGACATCATGCCGCCCGCCGCCAGCGACGGCGCAATCATCGGGATGGTGATCAGGAAGAACACCTTCCACGGCCGCGCACCCAGGTCCATCGCCGCTTCTTCGATCGACAGGTCCAGCTCACGCAAGCGCGCCGACACCACCACCGCCACATACGCCGCGCAGAACGTGGTGTGGGCGATCCAGATGGTGACGATGCCACGCTCCTGGGGCCAGCCGATCATCTGCGCCATGGCCACGAACAGCAGCAACAGCGACAGACCGGTGATCACCTCGGGCATCACCAATGGCGCGGTCACCAGGCCGCCAAACAGCGTGCGGCCCTTGAACTGGCTGATGCGCGTCAGCACGAAGGCCGCCAGGGTGCCCAGCGCTACCGCGGCCACTGCCGTGTAGCAGGCGATTTCCAGGGAACGCGCCACAGAGCCCATCAACTGGGTGTTGTCCAGAAGGCCCACGTACCACTTGATCGACCAACCGCCCCACACTGTCACCAGCTTGGATTCGTTGAACGAGTAGATCACCAGGATCAGCATCGGCAGGTAGATGAACAGCAACCCCGCCACCAGCATGAAACTCGAGAAACTGAAGCGCTTCATACCTTGCCCTCCATCTCTTTGGCTTGGCTGCGGTTGAACAGGATGATCGGCACGATCAGGATCGCCAGCATCACCACCGCCAGGGCAGAGGCCACCGGCCAGTCACGGTTGTTGAAGAACTCTTGCCACAACACTTTACCGATCATCAGGGTTTCCGGGCCGCCCAGCAGTTCCGGGATCACGAACTCGCCCACGACGGGGATGAACACCAGCATGCAACCGGCGATGATGCCGTTCTTGGACAGCGGCACGGTGATCTTCCAGAAGCTGTTGAAGGTGCTCGAACCCAGGTCCGAAGCGGCTTCCAGCAGGCTCTGGTCGTGTTTCACCAGGTTGGCGTACAGCGGCAGGATCATGAATGGCAGGTACGAATAGACCACGCCGATATACACCGCGATGTTGGTGTTGAGGATCTGCAGCGGCTCGTTGATCAACCCGATGGACAGCAGGAAGCCATTGAGCAAACCGTTGTTGCTGAGGATGCCCATCCACGCATACACGCGGATCAGGATCGCGGTCCAGGTCGGCATCATGATCAGCAGCACCAGCACGGTCTGCATCTCTTTGCGCGCACTGGCGATGGCATAGGCCATCGGGTAGCCGATCAACAGGCACAGCAGCGTGCTGAAGAACGCCATTTTCAGCGAGCCCAGGTACGCAGCGATGTACAACTCGTCGTCGCCGAGCATCGCGTAGTTGCCCAGGTTGAGCACCAACTGCAGTTTCTGCTCAACGAAGGTGTAGATCTCGGTATACGGCGGGATCGCCACGTCGGCTTCGGCAAAACTGATCTTCAGGACGATGAAGAACGGCAGCATGAAGAACAGGAACAGCCACAGGAAGGGAATGCCAATGACCGCATGACGGCCACTGGGCGTTATTCGTTGCAGGCGGCGCTTGAGCTTCTTCATGTTCATGAGCGCAGTACCACGCCGCTGTCGTCTTCCCACCATACGTAGACCTGGTCACCCCAGGTTGGCCGCTGGCCACGGCGCTCGGCGTTGGCCACAAAGGACTGCACCAGCTTGCCGCTCGGCAACTCCACGTAGAACACCGAATGGCCGCCCAGGTAGGCAATATCGTGCACCTTGCCGCTGGACCAGTTGTGCTCGCAGGTCGGCATTTCGGTGGTGACCAACAGTTTTTCCGGGCGGATGGCGTAGGTTACCGACTTGTCTTCCACCGAGGTGGCGATGCCGTAGCCCACATAGATGTCGCGGTCCAGGTCCGGGCACTTGAGCACCGCGTGGCCTTCGGCGTCATCGACCACTTGGGTGTCGAAGATGTTGACGTTGCCGATGAACTCGCACACCAGGCGGCTGGTAGGCGTTTCGTAAATGTCGATCGGGCTGCCGATCTGGGCGATCCAGCCCAGGTGCATGATCGCGATGCGCTCGGCCATGGTCATGGCCTCTTCCTGGTCGTGGGTCACCATCACGCAGGTCACGCCCACGCGCTCGATGATCTCCACCAACTCCAGTTGCATCTGCGAACGCAGCTTCTTGTCGAGAGCGCCCATGGGCTCATCGAGCAACAGCAGTTTCGGACGCTTGGCCAGGGAACGGGCCAGGGCCACACGCTGGCGCTGGCCACCGGACAACTGGTGCGGCTTGCGCTTGGCGTACTGGCTCATCTGCACCAGTTTGAGCATCTCGGCCACGCGGGCGTCGATCTCGGCCTTGGGGATCTTGTCCTGTTGCAGGCCGAAGGCGATGTTCTGCGCCACGGTCATGTGCGGGAACAGGGCGTAGGACTGGAACATCATGTTGATCGGCCGCTCGTAGGGCGGCATGTCGGTGATGTCCTCGCCGTCGAGGTAGATGCGGCCCTCGGTCGGGCGCTCGAAACCTGCGAGCATGCGCAGCAAGGTGGACTTGCCCGAACCCGAACCGCCGAGCAGGGCGAAGATCTCGCCCTTCTTGATTTCCAGGGACACGTCGTCCACGGCAATCGTCTCGTCGAACTTCTTCGTGACCCGGTCGATTTTGACCAGCACCTTCTTCGGTGTCTGGTCCCCTTCGAGGGCTTTCTTATAGGCGCCGGAGGCAACTGCCATTTACGAAACTCCCAACAAAAATTTCTGTGCGCCCGAGGCGGGCGAACCTTGGATAGTTTGAGCCTTACTTGCCCGTCTTGACCTTGGTCCAGCTACGGGTCATCAAACGTTGCACTTTCGGGGGTAGCTCGAAGTTGACGAAGGTCCTGTCGAGTACCGCCTGCGGTGGGTAAACCGCTTCGTCCGTGCGTATCGATTGCTTCATCAGTTTGTCCGCCCCTGGGTTAGGGTTGGCGTAACCGACGTAATCACTGACCTGGGCGATCACCTCAGGTTGCAGCAAATAGTTGATGAAGGCGTGGGCCTCTTTGACGTTGGTGGCATCCTTGGGGATGGCCAGCACGTCGAACCACAGGTTGCCGCCTTCCTTCGGAATCGCGTAGGCGATGTTCACGCCCTTGCCCGCTTCGCTTGCGCGAGCCTTGGCCTGGAACACATCGCCGGAGAACCCGGCCGCCACGCAGATGTTGCCGTTGGCCAGGTCCGAGATGTATTTGGAAGAATGGAAGTAGGTCACGTAGGGCCGCACTTTGAGCAGCTTGGCTTCGGCCTTCTTGTAGTCTTCAGGGTTCTCGCTGTTGGGGTTCAGGCCCATGTAGTTGAGCACTGCCGGCAGCATTTCGTCCGCCGAGTCCATGAACGACACGCCGCACGTCGCCAGTTTCTTCATGTTTTCCGGCTCGAACAGCACGGCCCAGGAATCGATATGGTCGACGCCCAGCACTTCCTTCACTTTATCGACGTTGTAGCCGATGCCATTGGTGCCCCACAGGTACGGTACGGCGTACTGGTTGCCCGGGTCGTTCTTTTCCAGGCGCTTGAGCAGCGCCGGGTCAAGGTTGGCGTAATTTGTCAGCAACGACTTGTCGAGCTTCTGGAATGCCCCGGCCTTGATCTGCTTGCCCAGGAAGTGGTTGGACGGCACCACCACGTCGTAGCCGGTACGCCCGGCCAGCAGCTTGCCTTCCAGGGTTTCGTTGGAGTCAAACACGTCATACACGGGCTTGATGCCGCTGGCCTTTTCGAAGTTGGCCAGGGTGTCGTCGCCGATGTAATCCGACCAGTTATAAATATGCACGGTCGGTGCGGCCTGTACGCTCAACGTCAGCGTGATACCTGCACCCACCAGCATGGCTTTGCGAAATAAAGAAATTGGCAAGTGGAGGTCCTCTTAAATAGTTGGGCCCAAAGTTGTTGCCCGGCAACAAAACCGGCGCGCAACTTACCCTCGATAAACCGATCCGGCAAAACTTTCTGTTATTTAATTTGTGAGAGGGGCAGTCAAACTGCCCCTCCACCGGTTTCAGCGCTTACTTACCGGACTTGATCTTGGTCCAGCTGCGTGTCATTTCACGCTGGGTCGCAGCCGGCAGGTCGGCAATGGCGTAGAGCTTGGCCTGCACATCCGCTGGCGGGTAGATGCCCGGGTCGCTGGTGATATCTTTTTCGACCAGTGCGGTGGCCTTCTCGTTACCGTTCGGGAAACGCACGCTGTTGGTGATCGACGCCATGACTTCCGGCTTGAGCAGGTAGTTCATGAACTTGTAGGCCGCGTCGACGTTCTCGGCATCTTTAGGGATGGCGACCATGTCGAAGAAGCTGCCAGCGCCTTCTTTCGGAATGTCATAGGCCACCTTGACCTTGCCACCGGCTTCGGCCGCGCGGGACTTGGCCTGCTGGATGTCACCCGAGTAACCCACGGCAACGCAGATGTTGCCGTTGGCCAGGTCGGAAATGTACTTGGACGAGTGGAAGTAGCCGATCGAAGGACGGATCTCCAGGAACAGCGCTTCGGCCTGCTTGAGGTCGTCTTTCTTCTGGCTGTCGGTCGGCAGGCCCAGGTAGTGCAGCGCGATCGGCAGCATTTCGGTTGGCGAATCGAGGAAGCTCACGCCGCAGCTTTTGAGCTTGGCGATGTTTTCAGGCTTGAGCAGCACGTCCCACGAGTCGATCTTGTCCACGCCCAGCGCGGCCTTGACCTTCTCCGGGTTGTAGCCGATACCGATCGAGCCCCACATGTACGGGAAGGCGTGCTTGTTGTCCGGGTCGCTGACCGACACGGCCTTGAGCAGGGATTTGTTCAGGTTGTCGTAGTTGGACAGCTTGGACTTGTCCAACTCCTGGTAGACACCGGCCTTGATCTGCTTGGCGAGGAAGTTGTTCGACGGCACGACAATGTCGTAACCGGACTTGCCTGCCAGCAACTTGGCTTCCAGGGTTTCGTTGCTGTCAAAAACGTCGTACACCACCTTGATGCCCGACTCTTTTTCAAACTTGGCGATGGTGTCCGGTGCAATGTAGTCGGACCAGTTGTAGACGTGCAGCACTTTATCGTCTGCCTGGGCCGCGCCCGCCATTGCGCCCATCAGGGACAAGGCGAGGAGGGTCTTGCCAGCGTTCTTCAAACCTAATGCCTTCATTTGGTGATGCTCCGATTTTTTCTTTTTTGGGCCACAAGCTTTCAATGTTGAGTAGCCCAGCCAAAGGGCAACAAAACAGGGCGACAGTCTGGCAAGTTCCGAGGCCGGCTTTCAACCAAAGCCTCATTTATAACTGCCCTGAACGCAGCACCCGAAAGCCGCTGCGTTCTGAGCCTAGCACTTAGCCCTGCAATGCCGCCAAAGTCAGGTCCAGGCACTGCCGAGCCTTGGTCACCAGCTCGTCGATTTCTGCCTTGCTGATCACCAGCGGCGGCGAAATGATCATGGTGTCACCCACGGCGCGCATGATCAGGCCATTTTCGAAGCAGAACGTGCGGCAGATCATGCCGACACCCTTGCCTTCGTAGCGCTTGCGGGTGGCCTTGTCCTGCACCAGTTCAATGGCACCGAGCATGCCCACGCCGCGCACTTCGCCCACCAGCGGATGATCCGCCAACTCCCTCAGGCGTTTCTGCAAATACGGTGCCGTTTCATCATGCACACGGTTAACGATTTTTTCATCGCGCATGATGCGGATGTTTTCCAGCGCCACTGCAGCGGCCACCGGGTGACCGGAGTAGGTGAAGCCGTGGTTGAAATCACCACCTTCGTTGAGCACCGCCACCACGTCATCGCGCACGATCAGGCCGCCCATGGGGATGTAGCCCGAGGTCAGGCCCTTGGCGATGGTCATCATGTGGGGCTTGAGGTCGTAGAAGTCGCTACCGAACCACTCACCGGTGCGGCCGAAACCGCAGATGACTTCGTCGGCGATAAACAGAATGTCGTACTTGGCGAGGATTTCCTTGATGCGCGGCCAGTAGGTGGCCGGCGGCACGATCACGCCACCGGCACCCTGGATCGGCTCGGCAATAAAGGCGCCGACGTTGTCCACGCCCAGTTCTAGGATCTTTTCTTCCAACTGGTTGGCGGCCCACACGCCGAATTCTTCCGGGCTCATGTCGCCGCCTTCGCCAAACCAGTACGGCTGGGCGATGTGGGTGATGCCCGGGATCGGCAAGTCGCCCTGCTCGTGCATATAGGTCATGCCGCCCAGGCTGGCGCCGGCCACGGTGGAACCGTGGTAGCCATTCTTGCGGCTGATGATGGTTTTCTTGTTCGGCTGGCCCTTGATCGCCCAGTAGTGGCGGACCATGCGCAACATGGTGTCGTTGCCTTCGGAGCCGGAACCGGTGAAGAACACGTGGTTCATGCCGGCTGGTGCGATGTCAGAAATGGCCTTGGCCAGTTCCAGCACTGGCGGGTGAGCGGTCTGGAAGAACAGGTTGTAGTACGGCAGTTCTTTCATTTGCCTGGCGGCGGCGTCAGCCAGTTCATCGCGGCCATAACCGATCGCCACGCACCACAGGCCGGCCATGCCGTCGAGGATCTTGTTGCCTTCGCTGTCCCACAGGTAAACGCCGTGGGCTTTGGTGATGATCCGTGGGCCTTTCTCTTTCAATTGCTTGAAGTCGCTGAACGGCGCCAAGTGGTGATCGCTGCTCAAGGCTTGCCATTCACGGGTTTGCGGGTTGTTGCTGGACATACCAATCTCCTAGACTTTTCAGTAAAGGGCGCGCCGTTCAAAGGGCGCGCCCGGCGTATCAGACGGCAAAGAGCAGGAATTCCCGCTCCCACGAACTGATCACGCGCTTGAAGTTTTCATGCTCGGCCCGCTTGACCGCGACGTAGCCTGTGATGAATTTCTGACCCAGGTATTTCTCGATGGTCTTGCTGTTTTCCATGCGCTCCAGGGCGTCTTCGATGGTCAACGGCAGGCGCAGGTTGCGCCGCTCGTAACCACGGCCCACCACCGGCGCGCTCGGGTTATGGCCTTCGACCATGCCGATGTAGCCGCACAACAGGCTGGCGGCAATCGCCAGGTACGGGTTGGCGTCGGCGCCCGGCAGGCGGTTTTCCACACGGCGGTTCTGCGGACCGGCATCCGGTACGCGCAGGCCGACGGTGCGGTTTTCTTCGCCCCACTCGACGTTCACCGGCGCCGAGGTGTCGGGCAGGAAGCGGCGGAACGAGTTCACGTTGGGGGCAAACAGCGGCAGCAGTTCAGGGATGAATTTCTGCAGGCCGCCAATGTGGTTGAGGAACAGCTGGCTCATGGTCCCGTCTTCATTGGAGAAGACGTTCTTGCCGGTGGCGATGTCGATGATGCTCTGGTGCAGGTGCATCGCGCTGCCAGGCTCGCCGGTCATCGGCTTGGCCATGAAGGTGGCGGCCACGTCGTGCTTGAGCGCGGCTTCGCGCATGGTGCGCTTGAACACGAGGATCTGGTCGGCCAAGGACAGGGCATCGCCGTGACGGAAGTTGATCTCCATCTGCGCCGTGCCGTCTTCGTGGATCAGGGTATCGAGGTCCAGCTCCTGCAGTTCGCACCAGTCGTAGACGTCTTCGAACAGCGGGTCGAATTCGTTGGCGGCTTCTATAGAGAAAGACTGGCGACCGGTTTCCGGGCGGCCGGAACGGCCGATCGGCGGTTGCAGCGGGAAGTCAGGGTCTTCGCAGCGCTTGGTCAGGTAGAACTCCATCTCCGGCGCCACGATGGGCTGCCAGCCTTTGTCGGCGTAGAGCTTGAGGACCTTCTTGAGCACGTTGCGCGGCGACAGCTCGATCGGGTTGCCTTGCTTGTCGTAGGTGTCGTGGATCACCTGGGCGGTCGGCTCGATGGCCCAAGGCACCAGGAACACGGCGTTCTGGTCGGGGCGGCAGATCATGTCGATATCGGCCGGGTCGAGCAATTCGTAATAGATGTCGTCTTCGACATAGTCGCCGGTCACGGTCTGCAGCAGAACGCTTTCGGGCAGGCGCATGCCCTTTTCGGCAATGAACTTGTTGGTCGGCGAGATCTTGCCCCGGGTGATACCGGTGAGGTCGCCAATCATGCATTCGACTTCTGTGATCTTGTGGTCTTTCAACCAATCGGTGAGCTGGTCGAGGTTGTTACTCATAAATGCCTCTGGGCTGGGTTTCCTGGCATCCATTAAAGGCCAGGCGTTGTTTGACGCAGCATCCGCGTCGTTTTTTCGTTCAGGGTAGGAGCTTACCTGCCATTTGCTGCTGCGTTGCATTCCTCACGCCAAAGTTGTGCGCAATCTTGAGCAGCACGCAGGGCGCACGCCGCTCTCTGACAAATGAGGAAGCAAAAAAGAGGGTAGACCGGGCGTCAAGAATATTGGCCGGGGGGCGCGCTATCACGCGGGAGGAAAATACGGATGACACAGCCTGGCTGAAGCAGGCCAAGACGCCGTTGGGCGGCAGGTGAAACATGAAGCACCCCGGTATTATTGCTGTTATGGGTTTGAATCGAGCTTAGCCTTGTTCATTTTTTTACACAACACCCCCGTAAAAAATACAACACGGCCCGCTCAAGCCTGCGAGTCCCAAGCCTCTCAAACCCAAAAAACCGCCCCAAAAAGCCCCAAAAAAGCCTTCACGGCGCTTTTTTAGGGCAAAAAAGGCCTCGCTTGACTTCGGCATGCCGTTCGGGTTGACTGAAACCAGAAAAGATCAATGATTGATATTTTTAACAACAAAGGTGTTGCATCATGTCGGTACCCCCGCGTGCCGTTCAGCTTAACGAAGCGAACGCGTTCCTTAAGGATCATCCTGAGGTTCTGTACGTAGACCTTCTAATTGCGGATATGAATGGTGTGGTGCGCGGCAAGCGCATCGAACGCACCAGCCTCCACAAGGTTTACGAGAAGGGCATTAACCTGCCTGCCTCTTTATTTGCCCTGGATATCAACGGCTCTACGGTGGAAAGCACCGGCCTGGGCCTGGACATCGGTGATGCTGACCGAATCTGTTATCCGATCCCCGACACCCTGTGCAATGAACCCTGGCAAAAGCGCCCCACCGCGCAACTGCTGATGACCATGCACGAACTGGAAGGTGAACCTTTCTTCGCCGATCCGCGCGAAGTGCTCCGCCAAGTTGTAAGCAAATTCGACGACCTCGGTCTGACCATCTGCGCCGCCTTCGAGCTTGAGTTCTACCTGATCGACCAGGAGAACGTGAACGGCCGCCCACAACCGCCCCGCTCGCCGATCTCCGGCAAACGCCCGCACTCGACACAGGTCTACCTGATCGACGACCTCGACGAATATGTCGACTGCCTCCAGGACATCCTGGAAGGTGCGAAAGAACAAGGCATCCCGGCCGACGCCATCGTCAAGGAAAGTGCCCCGGCGCAGTTCGAAGTGAACCTGCACCACGTGGCCGACCCGATCAAGGCCTGCGACTACGCGGTACTGCTCAAGCGCCTGATCAAGAACATCGCCTACGACCATGAGATGGACACCACCTTCATGGCCAAGCCGTATCCGGGCCAGGCAGGCAACGGTTTGCACGTACACATCTCGATCCTGGACAAAGACGGCAAGAACATTTTTGCCAGCGAGGATCCCGAGCAGAACGCCGCATTGCGTCACGCGATCGGCGGTGTGCTCGAGACCCTGCCCGCCCAGATGGCGTTCCTGTGCCCCAACGTCAACTCCTACCGTCGTTTCGGCGCACAGTTCTACGTGCCGAACTCGCCGTGCTGGGGCCTGGACAACCGTACCGTGGCGATTCGCGTACCGACCGGCTCGTCCGATGCCGTACGTATCGAACACCGCGTGGCCGGCGCCGACGCCAACCCTTACCTGCTGATGGCTTCGGTCCTGGCAGGCGTGCACCACGGCCTGACCAACAAGATTGAGCCTGGCGCACCGGTGGAAGGCAACAGCTACGAGCAAAACGAGCAAAGCCTGCCGAACAACCTGCGCGATGCATTGCGCGAGTTGGACGACAGCGAGGTGATGGCGAAGTACATCGATCCTAAATACATCGATATCTTCGTAGCCTGTAAGGAAAGTGAGCTGGAAGAGTTCGAACACTCCATCTCCGACCTTGAGTACAACTGGTACCTGCATACCGTGTAAGCGGTTGCGACTGTAAATGTGGCGAGCAGGCTTGTTGTGGCAAGCCCGCTCGCCACAACAAGCCTGCTCGCCACAACAAACTCGCTCACCACAAAAGCCCTCGCCCCAGGTATGGATCATCTTCAGGCTCTGCGTACAATGCCCGCTGCCTTGTAGGAGACTTCCATGACCACCCGCCCCGCCGCCCTTCGCAAACCCCGCGCCCGCAGTCAGGCCCGGATCGACGCGATCCTCGACGCCGCCCGCACCTTGCTGGCTGCCGAAGGCGTGGCGGGTTTGTCGATCTACGGCGTGGCCGAGCGGGCGCAGATTCCGCCGTCGTCGGTGTATCACTTCTTCGCCAGTGTGCCGGCGCTGTTGGAAGCTCTGACCGCCGATGTGCATGCCGCTTTCCGGGCGGCGATTCAGGCGCCCATCGACCACGACTCACTCAAGCATTGGCGCGACCTGTCCTGCATCGTCGAACAGCGCATGCTCAGCATCTACGAGCACGACGCCGCCGCACGCCAGTTGATCCTGGCCCAGCATGGGCTGACCGAAGTGACCCAGGCGGATCGTCAGCATGATCTGGAGCTGGGAGATTTGATGCTCGCGGTGTTCAACCGGCACTTCGAAGTGCCGACCTTGCCGAAAGACGTGGATGTGTTCGCGCTGGCGCTGGAATTGAGCGACCGCGTGTATGCACGCTCGGTGCATCAGCATGGGTTGATCACGCCGCGCATGGCGGAGGAAGGGATTCGGGTGTTTGATGCCTATGTAGGGCTGTACCTGCCGCCCTATCTGCCCAAGCGTTAATTTTGTAGGGGCTGGGCCGGCCTCATCGGGGGCAAGCGCGATCACAACTTGGCGATCGACACCTCGGTGGATTTCACAAAGGCAATCACTTCGCTGCCAATCACCAGCTCCAGCTCTTTGACCGAGCGGGTGGTGATCACGGAAGTGACGATGCCGGACGCGGTCTGCACGTCGATTTCCGACAGCACGTCGCCTTCGACGATTTCCTTGATGGTGCCTTTGAACTGGTTACGCACGTTGATGGCTTTAATAGTCATGGTGTTCTTCCTTCAGGGGACGAGTGAGTTATTGAGCCCAACGCAATTGCGTAGGCAGCGGTGAAACAGGTTCGGGTTCCGGTGGCGAGCCGGGCAACGACAGCACACGGTTGAGCACTTCAGCTTCCAACGCGGCCAGGCGATGTGAGCCCCGTGCACGCGGGCGTGGCAGGTCGACGATCAGGTCGAGGCCGATTTCGCCGTCTTCGATCAGGATGACGCGGTCGGCAATTGCCACGGCTTCGCTGACATCGTGGGTTACCAGCAACACGGTGAAGCCATGCTTCTGCCACAGGTTTTCGATCAGTTGCTGCATCTCGATGCGGGTCAGGGCATCCAGCGCCCCCAGCGGCTCATCCAGCAACAGCAGGCGCGGTTGGTGGATCAGCGCACGGGCCAGGGCCACGCGTTGCTTCTGCCCACCGGACAGCGCCGCCGGCCACTCGTTGGCACGTTCAGCCAGGCCGACCGCCTCCAGGGCTTCCAACGCTTTGGGGCGCCAATCGCCTTTAAGGCCAAGGCCGACGTTGTCGATGATCTTTTTCCATGGCAACAGGCGCGCTTCCTGGAACATCAACCGCGTGTCTTCAAGCGCTTCGCTCAGCGGTGCGGAACCGGCCAGCAGCTCGCCGCCGCTGGCTTTGTCCAGCCCGGCCAGCAGGCGCAGCAAGGTACTTTTGCCGCAGCCACTGCGGCCGACCACCGCCACGAATTGGCCGGCAGGTATGTGCAGGTCAATCTCCTTGAGCACTTCCCGTGCGCCAAAGGCCTTGCGCAACTTGCGTACCGCCAGGGGGATGCCCTTGAGCAGGCGCGGAGGTTGTTGAGCTGTCATGCCGCACCTCCTTTATTCACTTGATAGGCCGGGTGCCAGCGCAGCCACACACGCTCCAGGCCACGAGCAGCCAGATCGGCGAGTTTGCCGAGGATGGCGTACATCACGATAGCCAACACCACCACGTCGGTTTGCAGGAATTCACGGGCGTTCATCGCCAGGTAGCCGATGCCGGAGCTGGCCGATATGGTTTCCGCCACGATCAGCGTCAGCCACATGAAGCCCAGGGCAAAGCGCACGCCCACCAGGATCGACGGCAGCGCACCCGGCAGGATCACCTGGCGGAACAGGCTGAACCCGGACAAGCCGTAGCTGCGCGACATCTCCACCAACGCCGGGTCGACATTGCGGATGCCGTGGTAGGTATTCAGGTAGATCGGGAACAGCGTGCCGAGGGCAACCAGGAAAATCTTCGCCGTCTCATCAATGCCGAACCACAGGATCACCAGCGGAATCAGCGCCAGGTGCGGCACGTTGCGGATCATCTGCACCGAACTGTCCAGCAGGCGTTCGCCCCACTTCGACAAGCCAGTGATAAAGCCCAGGACCAGGCCGATGCTGCCGCCGATCACAAATCCCAGGCCGGCACGCCAGCCACTGATCGCCAGGTGCGTCCAGATCTCACCGCTGGCGACCAGATGCACGCCGGCAGCAATCACGGCACTGGGCGCCGGCAGGATACGGGTCGACAACCACCCCGCCGACACCGACAACTGCCACACCGCGAGCAATAGCACCGGCAGTACCCAGGGCGCCACGCGATGGCTTAGTTTTTCATAGCTCATGGGGCGGCCTCAGCTCTGTGACGCAGCTTTAGGAAGGATATCGTTGGCGACCATCTCGCCGAACGGGCTGACGTAGCCGGCGCTTTTCGGCAGCTCGGGTCGCTCGATATCCAAGTGAGGGAACAGCAATTCGGCAACGCGATACGACTCTTCCAGGTGTGGATAACCGGAGAAAATAAACGTGTCGATACCCAGCGCGGCGTACTCCTTGACGCGTGCCGCCACGGTCGGGCCATCGCCCACCAGCGCCGTCCCCGCACCCCCACGCACCAGGCCGACGCCGGCCCACAGATTGGGGCTGACTTCGAGGTTGTCGCGGTTGCCGCCATGCAACGCCGCCATGCGTTGCTGGCCGACAGAATCAAAGCGTGCCAAAGAGGCCTGGGCACGGGCGATGGTGTCGTCATCCAGGTGGGAGATCAGTTTGTCGGCGGCCTTCCATGCTTCTTCGTTGGTTTCACGCACGATCACATGCAGGCGGATACCAAAGCGTACGGTACGCCCGAGCTTGGCGGCCTTGGCGCGTACCTGTTCGATTTTTTCCGCGACAGCGGCCGGTGGCTCACCCCAGGTCAACACCATTTCCACCTGCTCGGCTGCCAGGTCCTGGGCCGCTTCGGAGGAGCCGCCGAAGTACAGTGGCGGACGCGGTTGCTGGATCGGCGGGTAAAGCAGCTTGGCGCCTTTGACGCTGATGTGTTCGCCGTCGTAATCCACGGTCTCGCCTTCCAGCACACGGCGCCAGATGCGGGTGAATTCCACCGAGGCCTGGTAGCGCTCTTCATGGCTGAGGAACAAGCCGTCGCCGGCCAATTCTTCCGGATCGCCGCCGGTCACCAGGTTGAACAACGCACGGCCACCGGACAGACGATCCAGGGTCGCGGCCTGACGCGCAGCCACCGTCGGGGAAATGATCCCGGGGCGCAGCGCGACAAGGAATTTCAAGCGCTGGGCCACCGGGATCAGCGAAGCGGCCACCAGCCACGAGTCTTCGCAGGAGCGCCCGGTCGGGATCAGCACCCCACCGAATCCCAGGCGATCGGCGGCCTGGGCCACTTGCTGCAGATAACCGTGGTCAACGGCGCGAGCGCCTTCGGCGGTGCCAAGGTAATGGCCGTCGCCGTGGGTAGGCAGGAACCAGAAAATATTGAGGCTCATGGAGTTGTCTCCTGAAGAAGTCGGATTACGGCGCGTTGGCAACGGCGGCGGGTGGCGTCCAGATCACGTCCTTGATGCTCAAGGGTTTGGGGATCAATTTGAGTTGGTAGAAGCTGTCGGCGATTTTCTGCTGGGCGGCGACCACTTCCGGGGTCAGGAACAGCGCGCCGTAGCCCTGGCGTTTTACCGAGGTCAGGGTGATGTCAGCCGGCAGACCGAGCAGCGGTGCGACTTGTTCGGTGACTTCCTGGGGGTTGGCCTTGGACCATTCGCCCACGGCGCGCACTTCTTCCACCAGCGCCTTGATCACTTGCGGGTGTTGTTCGGCATACGGTTTGGTCGCCAGGTAGAACTGATGGTTGTCGGCGATGCCGGTGCCGTCACGCAGGGTGCGGGCCTGCAGTTGTTTCTCGGCGGCGGCCTGGTACGGGTCCCAGATCACCCAGGCGTCCACACTGCCACGCTCGAAAGCGGCACGGGCATCGGCGGGCGGCAGGAATACGGTTTGCACATCGGTGTATTTCAGGCCGGCATCTTCCAGGGCCCGCACCAGCAGGTAGTGCACGTTGGAGCCTTTGTTGAGCACGATTTTCTTGCCCTTGAGCTCGGCCACGGATTTGATCGGTGAGTCTTTCGGCACCAGGATCGCTTCGCTGGTCGGCGCCGGTGGTTCGTAGGCCACGTAGAGCAGGTCGGCACCGGCAGCCTGGGCGAACACCGGCGGGGTTTCGCCGGTCACGCCAAAGTCGATGGAGCCGACATTCAGGCCTTCAAGCAGCTGGGGGCCGCCAGGGAACTCGGTCCACTGGACATTCACGCCCTGGGCCGCCAGGCGTTTTTCCAGGGTGCCCTTGGCCTTAAGCAGCACCAACGTGCCGTATTTCTGATAGCCGATCCGCAGGGTCTCGGCGGCTTGAGCTTGAACAATGGCGCCGAAGGACACAGCCGCAGCAAACAGTGCGACCAGACCACGACGCAAGATGACAGTGCGCATGGCGCTCTCTCCAAAAATGCGATTAGGGGTTTTGGCTGCACCTGCTTGGCCGTTGGCGGCTGAGTAAGGTGAGTGTTTCGGTATATCAGTGAGGCTCAGATGCTCCAGCGAGCACTCAACAAACGTTCGTTCAACACGTGGGGGTCCAGCGGTTTCGGGCGACGGGCCATTGCGCCGTACAGTGTTTCCAGGGCTTCGTGCAAACGCTGTTCGAGCACTGGCACCAACTGCGCCTGGGCACTGCCTTCGCCATACGCGATCTGGCTGTCTTCGGCAAAGATGCCGTGGAGCAATTCCTGGGCCTTCAGCGCCGACAGCACCGGCTTCAAGGCATAGTCCACCGCCAGCATGTGGGCGATGCTGCCGCCGGTGGCCATCGGCAACACGATCTTGTGGGCCAGGGCGCGTTCGGGCAGCAGGTCCAGCACGGTCTTCAGCGCGCCGGAGAACGAGGCCTTGTATACCGGCGTAGCGATCACCAGGCCGTCAGCGTTAGCCACTTGTTGCAACAGGTCGATGACCTTGGGGCTGTCGAAGCGCGCATGCAGCAGGTCCTCAGCCGGGAAGTCCCGTATCTGATAACTCACCACTTCTACGCCTTTGTCTTGCAACCACTGACGGGTTTTATCCAGCAATACCCCGGAGCGGGAGCGCTGGCTGGGGCTGCCTCCAAGTGTTACGACCAACATGCAGGAATTCCTTGAGCAGGTGTCGGCGGTTCGCTGTGTGGCGATGGCGCCAAGATGGAACAGACCTTATCAGCAGATTCATATATCTATAAATCTTATTTTTTCATTTGTTTATTCTTTAAATGCATATGCGACATATTAAATCGCAGCCGAAAAAAAAGGCCGTCGAAACGGCCTCAAAACCCCTGCTATGTGATCAGCGATTCGGTTGTGGTGTCAGGCGCAGGTACGGCTTCACCGCGCGATAGCCCTTCGGAAAGCGTCTCTTGATCTCTTCCTCATCCTTGAGCGAAGGCACGATCACCACCTCATCACCGTCCTGCCAGTTGGCGGGCGTGGCGACCTTGTGGCTGTCGGTGAGCTGCAACGAGTCGATGACCCGCAGGATCTCGTGGAAGTTGCGCCCGGTGCTGGCCGGGTAGGTAATGGTCAGGCGGATCTTCTTGTTCGGGTCGATCACGAACAAGGAACGCACGGTGAGTGTGTCACTGGCGTTGGGGTGGATCAGGTCGTAGAGGTCGGACACTTTGCGATCGGCGTCGGCCAGGATCGGGAAGTTGACAACAGTGTTCTGGGTTTCGTTGATGTCTTCGATCCACTTGTGGTGCGAATCCACCGGGTCGACCGACAGGGCGATGGCCTTGACGCCGCGCTTGGCGAATTCGTCCTTGAGCTTGGCGGTGAAACCCAGCTCGGTGGTGCACACCGGGGTGAAATCCGCCGGGTGGGAAAACAGCACACCCCAGCTATCGCCCAGCCATTCGTGGAAACGAATCGTGCCGGCGCTGGAATCCTGTTCGAAGTCGGGGGCGATATCGCCCAGTCTTAGGCTCATGGTGTGGCTCCTGGTGAGTGCTTATGGAGCCCACTGTGCATGGATTGTGGATTATTTAAAAAGAATAAATATCAATTTATCTAGATGATAAAGGAATATTAAAAATCTGTTCATTGGACGCGGGGGCAGACGAGGAGCAACATCGTTTTCAAGGTTCGAGAAGGCCTTGAGACGCTGTACAAAGAGGGGTCAGGAAGGGCCTGCGGGGGTTTGGCCCGACTTGAAAGCAAGACATCCTGCCCGGTGTTGCACCGGGCAGGGTTTTACGCAGTTACTTGAACGCGTAGGTGTAGCTGACGATTACACGGTTTTCGTCTTGATCACGCGCGGCCGCAACATCGTTGCGCCACATAGCGTTTTTCCAGGCGACACCGACGTTTTTGAAAAGGCCTTCTGGCACTACGTAGGCAACAGTGATATCACGCTCCCACTCGGACTGGCCGGTGAATTCTGCGCGAGTGCTGTTGACGGTATCGATGTCGGTACCTTTGAGGTAAACAACACCGGCGGTCAGGCCAGGCACGCCAACCTTGGCGAAGTCATAGGAGTAGCGAGCTTGCCAGGTACGTTCGCCGGCACGGGCGAACTTGGCGATCTGCATGTCAGTGGTCAGGTAAGCCGACGAACCGTCGCCTTGGTTCAGCCAAGGGAAGTCGCTGCTGCCGTTGCTCACTTGGTAACCACCACCGAAGGTGTGACCTGCAACGGTGTAGAGGAACAGACCGCTGTACAGGTTGTTATCAACCTTGCCGCGACCGGAGTTCACACCGCTGTAGTTACCCGAGGAGAAGTAGGCGGATTCGTGACCGTTTTTACCGTCATCGGAGCTGTTGAAATAACGCAGGTCAGACTTCAGTACGCCCGGGCCGATAGCCCAGTTGTGGGTCAGACCCAAGAAGTGCTGTTTGTAGAAGTCTTCCAGGTTGCCGTAGTAGTACTGGGCAGTCAGATCCTTGGTGATCTTGTAGTCGCCACCGGCGTAGTAGAACTTGTTGCTGTCACGCCAGTTGACGCCACGGGAGTTGGCACCCGCGATCGACAGGTTGTCGACGTTGCTGGAGTTACGACCCTTGGCTTTTTCGATCTGACCCGCAACCAGCGTCAGGTCCTTGTTGAGATCGTTTGTGGTGATCTGGCCACCCTGGAAGGTTTGCGGCAGCAGACGACCGTCGTTCGACACGATGACGGGCAGCTTGGGCATCAGCGTACCCAGCTTCAGTTCGGTCTGAGAGATCTTGGCCTTGGCAGTCAGGCCCAGGCTCGAGTAGTTATCAACGGCTTCGCCATTGGATTTGCTCGGGAACACAGTGCCGCCATAAGACGAGGCAGTTGCGCCATTCGTGCCACCGCCGGAGTCCAGGCGAACACCCAGCAGGCCGATAGCATCAAGACCGAAACCCACGGTGCCTTGGGTGTAACCGGAGATGAAGCGCAGATCGAAGCCTTGGCCCCATTCTTCGTTCTTGCTCTGAACACCGGCACGCTTGTTGGCGGGTGTGCCAGCAGCCGAGTCACGGTTGTCAGTGTTGATGTAAAAGTTACGCAGACCCAGTGTTACTTTGCTGTCATCGATGAAACCGGCAGCGCCTGCTTGCTGAGCGATTGCGCCCAGGGCTACAGCCAGTGCCAAGGTGGACTTCTTCATGTACCGCTCCTCTCATTTCTAATTTTTGTATTTCTTTGGTCTCGGGTCTGACGCCCTCGATCCACAGATGCGCGATTAGCGCCAGATAGTGACCACCAAGTCAATCGTAACCTTGTGTGTCTACTACCTTCGTCTAATCGCAGTTGATTTGGTCCCTGCAGGGTAATGAGTTTTTCATACACCCAAAAAGAATTATTTCATTCTTTTTCATACGATTCGGGAATAAGCCTTTGCATGACGCGAACCCGTCAGCGTAGACGAACCGCTTCACAAGCTAATTCCTAAAGGGTATTTGTTAGCACTTTTTTAGATCGATTAGTGTGGCCGTAAGGTTGCATACGTCACCCACGATCAAAAAGGCGACGCCATCATGGCCAAACGCATATCCTCCCGTCAATTTGTTACAGTTTTTGTGTCACTAATAGTTTCTTTTGGTGTCAAAGCGGCCGATTTGCCCATCGGCTAGAAAATTGCCTGGCGCCATTCAACAGTGGGCCGGAAGTCGTAACCGCCATCGCCTCGGGCGACGTGCAAATCGGCAACCTCGGTTCCAGCGCCGCTGCCGCAGCGGCATCACGGAATCTATCCATCGTCGCGTTCATCGTATCGGCCCAGATCAATACTTCTGAAGCATCGGTGGTGCGTAAGGACAGCCACATTGACGCACCCAAGGATTTGTTCGGTAAAACCATCGCCACGCCGTTTGTCTCAACCTCTCATTAGTAGATTCGAAACCGCTGCAGAAAATCGCGAAAATGACAGGCACCGACGCCGCAGACATTCATGAGCTGCTAGCCGGCACGACATTCCCGGATGCCCAGGCACAACAAACCGATGCGCTGCCAAAAGGCGGCACGGCGAAGGCGATCGGGGAGACGGCGCAGCTCTTGGAGTAACAGGGAAAGGTCGAGGTAGTGCTGCCGGATGACTCGGCCTTCGTGACCGACAAATTCGTCAAGCCCTGCACCCTGTAGGAGCCGGGTTACCGGCGCCTACAGGGTGTGGGTTACAGGGCCTTCTCGAAGATCTTCGAATTACGCTGATAGTTGTACAGCGACGCCCGCGCCGACGGCAGGCGGTCGACACTGCTCGGCACAAACCCCCGCTCACGGAACCAGTGCGCGGTGCGGGTGGTGAGGACAAACAAGGTCTTCAACCCCTGCGCCCGGGCACGGGCCTGGATGCGCTCCAGCAACACATCGCCACGAGCGCCATGGCGATATTCCGGGTTCACTGCCAGGCAAGCCAGCTCTCCCGCGTCCGAATCGGCGATCTGATACAGCGCTGCACAGGCGATGATCATGCCTTCGCGCTCCACCACGCTGAACTGCTCGATCTCACGTTCCAGCACTTCCCGCGAACGGCGTACCAGGATGCCCTGCTCTTCCAGCGGGCTGATCAGGTCGAGCAAACCGCCGACATCCTCAATCGCCGCTTCGCGCACCTGCTCGAATTGCTCCTGGGCCACCAGCGTACCGCCGCCGTCCCGGGTAAACAGCTCGGTGAGCAAGGCACCGTCTTCGGCGTAGCTGACAATATGGCTGCGCCCTACTCCACCCCGGCACGCTTCGGCGGCGGCATCGAGCAATTCGGCCTGATAGTTGGTTTTACCCAGGCGCTGCAGGTGAGCCGGCACCTGTTGCGGGCGCAGCTCGCGTACCAGGCGGCCGTTCTCATCGATCAAGCCCATATCGGCGCCAAACAGCAGCAGTTTGTCGGCGCCCAGGTCGATGGCGGCGCGGGTCGCGACGTCTTCGCAGGCCAGGTTGAAGATCTCACCGGTGGGCGAATACCCCAGCGGCGACAGCAACACGATGGAGCGCTCATCCAGCAAGCGATTGATACCCTTGCGGTCGACGCGGCGCACTTCGCCAGTGTGATGGTAGTCCACGCCTTCGAGTACACCGATCGGACGTGCCGTCACCAGGTTGCCGCTGGCAACGCGCAGGCGCGAGCCCTGCATCGGCGACGAGGCCATGTCCATCGACAGGCGCGCTTCGATGGCGATACGCAGATGGCCGACCGCGTCGATCACGCACTCCAGGGTTGCGGCATCGGTGATGCGCAAGCCTTCGTGGTAAGCCGGGGTCAGGCCCCGCGCTTCAAGGCGCGCTTCGATCTGTGGGCGCGAACCGTGGACCAGCACCAATCGCACACCCAGGCTGTGCAGCAGCACCAGGTCGTGGACGATATTGCCGAAGTTGGGATGTTCCACACCATCGCCAGGCAGCATGACCACAAAGGTACAGTCGCGGTGGGCATTGATGTAGGGGGACGCATGGCGAAGCCAGTTAACGTAGTCGGGCATAGAACCTGGGCCTGTAATAAAAAGCAGCCGAAAAAGGATGAATCGTGAAAGCGCACGGCGGGCTGATGGTTATCGTCGGAACAGGCTTGGCGACACGCTCACTCTCCTTCTATGTACGAACAGGCAGGGGTTAATTTATGCAGGTTTCAGGCAGTAATGTTCGATCAGTTCCCGCAATAGACGCACTGTAGGCGTCAAGCGTGACATTTCGAGGTATTCGCCCGGCTGGTGTGCGCAGGCGATGTCGCCGGGGCCGAGCACCAGGGTTTCACAACCAAGGCGCTGAAGATAAGGCGCTTCGGTGCCGAACGCTACTGCTTCGGCACGATGGCCGGTCAATCGTTCCGCCACCCGTACCAGTTCGGCATCTTCCGGTTGCTCGAACGGCGGTACTTCGGGGAACAGGGGCGCATAGTCAATCTTGACCTGATGGCGCTCGGCCACCGGCTGGAGCTTCTGGCGGATCGCATCGCGCAGCACCTGGGGGTCCATGCCCGGCAGTGGGCGCAGGTCGAACTCCAGGGAACACTGGCCGCAGATGCGGTTGGGGTTGTCGCCGCCGTGGATGCAACCGAAGTTCATGGTCGGTTGCGGCACGCTGAACTGAGGGTTGCGGTACTCGCGCTGCCAGGCCAGGCGCAGGCCGCGCAGTTCGCCGATGGCGTCGTGCATGGCTTCAAGCGCGCTGTGGCCCAGGCTCGGGTCCGACGAGTGGCCGCTTTGGCCAAGAATATCGATGCGTTCCATCATCACGCCTTTGTGCAGGCGGATCGGCTTGAGGCCGGTCGGCTCGCCGATCACCGCTGCGCGACCCAGCGGGCGGCCCGCTTCGGCCAGTGCGCGAGCACCGGACATGGAGCTTTCTTCATCACAGGTGGCGAGAATCAGCAGCGGCTGTTTGAACGGCTGATCCAGCAGCGGCAACACCGCTTCGATGGCCAGCGCGAAAAAGCCCTTCATGTCGCAGCTGCCCAATCCTACCCAACGGCCGTCAACTTCCGTCAGCTTGAGCGGGTCGGTCTTCCACAGCGCTGCGTCATAAGGGACGGTATCGCTATGACCCGCCAGCACCAGGCCTCCGGGCCCACTGCCGTAACTGGCCAACAGGTTGAACTTGCCGGGGCTGACTGGCTGGATGTCGATGGCGAAACCCAGATCCCCCAGCCAAGCGGCGAGCAAGTCGATCACCGGGCGGTTGGTCTGGTCGAGAGACGCCTGGGTGCAGCTCACGGATGGCGCGGCAATCAACGCGGCAAACTGCTCTTTCATGGACGGTAACGGCATGCTCGGCCTCTCGACTTCCCGGATGAGCCTCACTATAGAGCCATCTGCACGACACAATAAACCGTTGCGGCGCGTTGCCGGGCTCAGTCCTGTACACTGCACGACCTTGGCAGCCACTCATTTCCCCGGCTGCGCTCCCGATCCTGGATGTTCCGGCCATGCAAAAAGAAACTGAAATCAAGCTCCGCGTCAGCCGCGAGACCCTCGCCGCGCTGCGTGAGCACCCGCTCCTGAAAAAACGCAACAAAAGTGGCTGGGAACGCCGTGAGTTGATGAACCAGTACTTCGACACCCCCGAGCGCGACCTGGCCCAGGCCAAAGTCGCCCTGCGCCTGCGCAAGGACGGTGACGACATCATCCAGACCCTCAAGACCCGCGGCCAGAGCGTCGCCGGCTTGTCGGAACGTAACGAATACAACTGGGAACTGCCTAAAGCCAAGCTCGACGTGAAGAAGCTCGACGGCGAATGCTGGCCCGAGCAACTGGCCGAGCTGGACAAAAAGACCCTCAAGCCGATCTTCACCACCGACTTCGTGCGTGAGCGCGCCGAAATCGCCTGGGGTCGCGGCAAGGCCAAGGTGGTGATCGAAGCCGCCCTGGATCTGGGCCACGTGGTGGTCGGCAAGCAGAAAGAAGAAATCTGCGAGCTGGAACTGGAACTGCGCGAAGGCGAACCGGCCGCCCTGCTGGAGTTGGCCGCCGAGCTGGCCGCGACCCTGGCGTTGATGCCGTGCGATATCAGCAAGGCCGAGCGCGGCTACCGCTTGTACGACGCCAGCAGCTACTCCCTGAGCCTGCCGGCGCCGCAGATCCACGCTGAAATGCCGCTGGACGATGCCTTCGCTGCGATCATGTGGCACCTGCTGGGCAGCAGCCAACGCCTGGCCGAGCAATACCGTTTCAATGGCCACTGGCGCCTGCTGCAAGACTGGGTCGACAACCTCGGCGAACTGCGGGCCCTGGTCGGCAGCCTTGGCCAGGCGGCACCGCGTCAGTCCACCAGCGAACTGCGCAGCGCGCTCGATGCCCTGCTGGAAGACTGGCGTCCACTGGTACAGGCCGGTGATGACGACGAGGACATCCGCAAAGCCGCACCGGAACAGTTCGCCGAAGAACTGGACGACGTGCGCTGGGGCCTGTTCTCACTGAACGCTTCACGCTGGCTGCTCGCCCGCAGCTGGACCGCCGACCGCACCGTGCGTGGCAACCGCCAGGGCGCCGCGCAAATCACCAACTGGCTGCCGCGCCTGCTGGCCGACGACGCTGTCGCCCTGCAACTGCCGCGCTACCAGCAACAGCCGGAAGACCTGGCCGAGCAACTGCCGCGTATCGAACGCATCCAGGCCTGGCTGCACCATGCGCGCCAGGTGGTCGACATTCCGGAACTGGACCGTCTGTACGGCGAGCTGAACAAGCTGGTGCAACTGGCCAACCAGCCGATTACCGATGAGTCGCTGGATGCGCGGATGCATCAGGCGATTGCGGTGTATCAGAACCGGGCGTGGAAGACTCTGCTGCGTCTGTAAGGACGCTTTCGCGGGCAAGCCCGCTCCCACACTGACTGGGTTCACACATAGAAATCTGTGAACCCAATCCAATGTGGGAGCCGGGCTTGCCCGCGATGAGGCCATCCCTGTCAGCGCAGTACTGGCAGGCTGGTGGTGGACTTGATCTCGGATAAAGCCACAATCGAATTAACCTCCTGAATCCCCGGCACCATCGACAGTTTCTCGAAGAAAAACCGCTCATACGCCTCGATGTCCGAGGTGACGATACGCAGCAGAAAGTCCACCGCCCCCATCAGCACATAACACTCCAGCACTTCCGGGAACCCGCGAATCGCATCGGTGAACTCGGTGAAGTTGGAGCGGCCGTGGGCGTTGAGTTTCACCTCGGCGAATATCTGCGTGTTGAGGCCGATCTTCTTGCGATCCAGCAAGGTCACCTGGCCACGAATCACGCCCTCTTCCTTGAGCCGTTGGATACGTCGCCAGCAAGGCGACTGGGACAGGCCGACCTGTTCGGCGATCTGCGCGCTGGAGAGAGAAGCGTCTTCTTGCAACAGGGCCAGGATACGGCGGTCGTAGGCGTCCAACTCGCTGTGCATATAAATACCCTCCATCGCACTTATTCTGAATTGATTGATTCGATTTTCGACAAATAAGGCCCATCTTAGATAAGAAATCTCCCGTCGCGAATGTAAAAATTTCTCCAGTCGAATCCGGAGCTTTCCCATGCATGCCGTCGAAACCAACCACCCCGCCACCCGCGTCGATGCGTGGGCCGTCAACAGCGCCCATTGCCAGGCCCATTACCACATCGTCGCCGAGGCGGAGCCCGACGTTGTGTGCCGGGTACTCAACTATTTCGCTCTGCAATTCCTCACGCCACAGCAGGTTACAGTCAACCGCGAAGAAGACCTGTTGAACATCGCCATCGTGATGGACGGCCTGAGCTGGCACCGCGCCCAGGTGATCGGTGAAAAGATTCGAAACCTGATCAGCGTGTGCACACTGGACGTGTGGTCGGCTGATTCCGTGGCGCCTCAGGCAGTGATGGCGGTTGCTCAGTAAGACCCTGCAATACACGCCGGGAGGAAGATATTCAGGGGCTGGCTAGCCTGGGATTTACGCACACTGCCCTCAGGAAAATCTCCATGCCGGTTGATCAACGATTGGAACTGCGTCAGCTGCTGCCGGCTTTGCTCGAAGGGCGAGTGATCACCCCGGAAGTTGCACAGCAGTTGTCGGCGCTGCCGGCCAGCAACACCTTGCATCCCCTGGAAAGCATCGCAGCCCTTGGCCCCAGTCTGGAAACCCTGACCGAATGGCTGGCCCAACATGCCGGGCAACCGTACCTGCGCATCGATCCGTTGAAGATCGATGTGGCGACGGTCGTGCCGCTGATGTCCCATGCGTTCGCCCAACGCCACGCCATCCTTGCAGTGGCGGTGGACGCGCAGACGGTCACCGTCGCCAGCGCCCAGCCCCACGTCACCAGTTGGGAAGCCGGGCTGGCGCAGGTGCTCAAGCGCTCGATCAAGCGTGTGGTTGCCAACCCCCATGACATAACGCGCTGTATCGGCGAGTTCTACCGGCTGGCGAAGTCCGTCAGCGGCGCCGATCAAAAAGTTGCGGCACCGGGCAACAACGAACTGCTCAACCTCGGCGCCAGCGACCAGGAGCCGGATGCCAACGACGCGCATATCGTCAACATCGTCGACTGGCTGTTGCAGTACGCTTTCGGCCAGCGTGCCAGCGATATCCACATTGAACCGTGCCGTGAACAGGGCCGTGTGCGCTTTCGCATCGACGGGTTGTTGCACGACGTCTATCAGTTCCCGCCCCAGGTCACGATGGCAGTCGTCAGCCGCCTCAAAAGCCTGGGCCGCATGAACGTGGCGGAAAAGCGCAGGCCCCAGGACGGCAGGGTCAAGACCAAAAGCCCGACCGGAGCAGAAGTGGAGCTGCGCCTGTCCACCTTGCCCACGGCATTTGGCGAAAAGCTGGTGATGCGGATCTTCGACCCACAGGTGCTGCTCAAGGGCTTTGACCAGCTTGGTTTATCGGTTGAGGACCAGCAACGCTGGCAAGCCATGACGAGCCAGACCAACGGCATCATCCTGGTCACCGGCCCTACCGGCTCAGGCAAGACCAGCACCCTCTACACCACGCTCAAGCAATTGGCCACGCGGGAAGTCAACCTGTGCACGGTGGAAGACCCGATCGAGATGGTCGAGCCGGCGTTCAACCAGATGCAGGTTCAGCACAATATCGACCTGACCTTCGCCAGCGGCATCCGCGCCCTGCTCCGCCAGGACCCGGACATCATCATGATCGGCGAGATCCGCGACCAGGAGACCGCCGAAATGGCGATCCAGGCTGCATTGACCGGGCACCTGGTGCTGTCGACCCTGCATACCAACGATGCGCCCAGCGCCATCAGCCGCCTGCAGGAGCTGGGCATTGCGCATTATTTGATCAAAGCCACCTTGCTCGGCGTAATGGCGCAGCGTTTGGTGCGGGTTCTGTGCCCCCACTGCAAGCGTGCGTTGGGTGACGCCCATGAAGCGGTCGGTTGCGTTGAATGTCGACACAGCGGTTATCAGGGGCGGGCCGGCGTTTACGAAATCATGGTTTTGAACGAAGCGCTCAGGACTTTGATCACGCCTGGGGCCGATGTGCAGGCCCTGCGCCAGGCAGCAGTGACTCACGGCATGCGCAGCTTGCGTATGGCCGGCATGCGGAAGGTCGCGGCGGGGCTCACCACGATGGCGGAAGTCTTGCGGGTGACTCCCGGGGATTCGGTAACAAATCCTTTGTTTGTTAAGCAGTGAAACCGTTCTTATCGGTGACAACACCGTTACAATCGCCCAACGTCGTTTCACTGACACCATCAGATAGGGAATCGCTATGCAGATCGGAACCGTACTGCTTCTTTTCGTGGGGCTGGCCATCGCCATCCTGTTCATGGGCTTCAAGGTGGTCCCCCAGGGCTACCAATGGACGGTCGAGCGTTTCGGCCGTTACACCAATACCCTCAAGCCTGGCTTGAACATCATCATCCCGGTCATGGACCGCATCGGTCGCAAGATCAACGTGATGGAAAGCGTACTGGATATCCCGCCCCAGGAAGTCATCACCGCCGACAACGCCACCGTGCAGATCGACGCCGTGTGCTTTTTCCAGGTGGTCAACACCGCCCAGGCCGCCTACGAGGTGAACAACCTCGAACACGCCATCCGCAACCTGCTGCAAACCAACATCCGTACCGTGCTCGGCTCCATGGAACTGGATGCCATGCTCAGCCAGCGTGACGGCATCAACGAAAAACTGCTGAAGACCGTGGACGAAGCCACCGCGCCATGGGGGATCAAGATCACCCGTATCGAGATCAAGGACATCAGCCCGCCCGCCGACCTGATGGCCGCGATGTCGGGCCAGATGAAAGCCGAACGGATCAAGCGTGCGCAGATCCTCGAAGCCGAGGGCCTGCGCGCCTCGGCGATCCTGACGGCCGAAGGCAAGAAGCAGGCACAGATTCTCGAGGCCGAAGGTAGCCGCCAGGCGGCGTTCCTTGAATCCGAAGCCCGTGAGCGTCAGGCCGAAGCCGAAGCCCGCGCCACACAGGTGGTATCGGAAGCAATCGCGTCGGGCAACGTGCAGGCGGTCAATTACTTCGTCGCACAGAAATACATCGACGCCCTGGGCAAGCTGGCTTCGGCCAACAACAGCAAGGTCATCCTGATGCCGCTGGAAGCCAGCCAGGTGATCGGCGCAGTTGGCGGTATCGGCGAGATCGTCAAGGCAACGTTCGACAACAAGAAAGGCTGAGGCCAGCGCCATGTGGGATTTCCTGCAGCATCTGTCGTTCTGGGATTGGCTGGCACTGGGCACGGTACTGCTGATTCTTGAGGTATTCGGCGCTGGCGGTTACCTGTTGTGGATGGGTATCGCCGCGGCGGCCGTGGGCGTGATCAAGTTCCTGGTGCCACCCCTGGGGCTGGAATGGCAACTCCTGCTGTTTGCCGTGTTGTCGATAATGACGGCGGTGTACTGGTGGAAACGTCAGCGCAGCAGCGCCAAGGCCAGCGACCAGCCGGGGCTCAACGAACGCGGCTCCGAGCTGATCGGCCGCACCTTCGTGGTGCACCAGGCGATTGTGGATGGCCGGGGCAAGGTGAAAGTCGGTGATGGCGTGTGGATGGTGACCGGCCCGGACAGCCCCGTAGGCGCTCAAGTACGGGTGGTTGGCCAGGAAGGCGTGGTGTTAAGGGTTGAAACTGTTTAGTCAGTGATGGAACTCGATTGGGCTAACTACAATCATAAAGTACAGATAACCCACCCGGAGTCACCCATCATGCGTCTCAAATATGCTGTCGCAACCCTTGCTGTGCTTTCCCTCCCTGTCGGATCAGCCATGGCCGACAGTTTCTGGCGCAATGTCATCTCGTCCGGCGCCACTACCGGCTCGACGTACCTGACCTTCAAGGACCACAAGCTGGTGGTCGCTGCACAAGACGACGCAGGCAGCTTCGTTGCCAGCGACGGCGGCATCCGTGGTCCATACCTGGAAGCAGCAATGCAGAAAGTTCGCGCTGACAACCCTGGTCTGCAGGCCACGGACATGGAGTTGGCCAACGCCATCCTTGCGAAAAATGCTGTCACCGAGTGATTCCATCGCTCTGAAAAATGCCGCTGTTGAAGCGGCATTTTTTTGTCCACGTTTTTCCCCGCGCATGACAATTCATTCACGGGCGACAGGCTATATTCAGTCAACCCGTGCAACCATGCCGGTACTGATACCTCGCTTACTCATCGCCAACCTGAAACGGATGCCTTCGTCGTCATGAGCCAACTGCCCTTCCTGCCGTTTTCCAAACCCACCATTGATGAAGCCACCATTGCAGCGGTCGGCGATGTACTGCGCTCGGGCTGGATCACCAGCGGGCCGAAGGTCCAGGCCTTCGAGGCGCAGTTGTCGGAGTACCTTGGCGGTCGGCCGGTGCGCACCTTCAACTCGGGCACCTGCACCATGGAGATTGCCTTGCGCATTGCCGGCATCGGTCCGGGCGATGAGGTCATCACCACGCCAATCTCTTGGGTGGCCACGGCCAACGTGATCCTGGAAGTGGGCGCTACGCCGGTGTTTGCCGATATTGACCCGGTGACCCGCAATATCGACCTGTCCCAGGTGGAAGCGGCGATTACCCCGCGCACCAAGGCGATCATCCCGGTCTACCTGGCCGGCCTGCCCCTGGATATGCCGATGCTGTATGCACTGGCGAACAAGTACAACCTGCGCATTATCGAAGATGCGGCGCAGGCGCTGGGTTCCAGCTGGGATGGCGAGCGTATTGGCGCCACCGGGGATTTTGTGTCGTTCAGTTTCCAGGCCAACAAGAACATCACCTCTTCCGAGGGCGGCTGCCTGGTGTTGAACAACGCCGAAGAGGCACGGCTGGCGGAAAAATACCGCCTGCAGGGCGTTACCCGCACCGGCTTCGACGGCCTCGACGTGGATGTATTGGGCGGCAAGTTCAACATGACCGACATCGCCGCCGCCATTGGCCTGGGGCAATTTGCCCATATCGAGCAGATCACTGCTCACCGCCAGAACCTGGCGCGGCACTACTTCAAATGCTTTGGCAGTGACTTTGAAGAGCAGTACGGCGCACAACTGCCGCCGGCAGACTTCGAGAACAGCAACTGGCACCTGTTTCAACTGGTGCTGCCGGAACGTCAAGACGGTCTGCCAGCCCGCGCCACCTTCATGGAGCAGATGCAGGCTCATGGCGTCGGCATTGGCTATCACTACCCGCCGATCCACCTGCTGAGCCTTTATCGGGCACAGGGGTTCAAGGAAGGCATGTTCCCGGTGGCGGAGAGAGTGGGGCGTTTGATCGTGTCGTTGCCGATGTTTACGGCGATGACAGAGGCGGATGTGGAGCGGTCGGTGGCAGCCGTGAAGGCGGTTCTACAGCCCTGAAAACACATTGCGGGAGCCGTTTGACCGGCTCCCGCAACAGGATCACTCGCCGATGGCGGCTTTGTAGCCGGCAGCATCCAGCAATTTTTCCAGGTCAGCCGGGTTGCTTGGCTTGAGCTTGAAGATCCAAGCGCCGTAGGGATCAGAGTTCAGCAGCTCCGGGCTACCACTCAGTTCTTCGTTGACGGCAATCACTTCGCCTGCAACCGGGGCGTAGATATCCGAGGCGGCCTTGACCGACTCAACCACACCCGCCTGGCCAGTCGCGTCAAACTGGGCGCCCACTTCGGCCAACTCAACAAACACCACATCACCCAACGCTTCCTGGGCATGGTCGGAAATACCGACGGTGACGGTGCCGTCAGCTTCCAAGCGTGCCCATTCGTGGCTTTCGGCAAAACGCAGGTCGGCAGGGATATCGCTCATAGTCTGTGTCCTCAAGAAGTAATGTCAGCGGCCTTCGGCCTGCCGGAAATAGGTTAGATCAAGGTTTTGCCATGGCGCACGAAGGTCGGTTTGACCACTCGAACCGGGTACCACTTGCCGCGGATTTCCACTTCGGCCCGATCAGCGGTTGCCGTCGGTACACGCGCCAGCGCAATGGATTTGCTCAGCGTAGGAGAGAAACTACCACTGGTGATCTCCCCTTCGCCAATATTGGCGATACGAACCACCTGGTGAGCACGCAAAACCCCGCGTTCTTCCAGCACCAGCCCGACCAGTTTGAACTGCACACCAGCTGCTTTTTCCGCTTCCAGTGCGGTGCGGCCAATGAAATTACGCTCGGCCGGTTCCCAGGCGATGCTCCAGGCCATATTCGACGCCAGGGGCGAAACCTCCTGGTGGATGTCCTGGCCGTACAGGTTCATGCCCGCTTCCAGGCGCAAGGTATCGCGGGCGCCGAGGCCGATGGGTGAAATACCAGCGCCCACCAGGTCATTGAAAAAGCCCGGTGCCTGATCGGCAGGCAGGACAATTTCCAGGCCGTCTTCGCCGGTGTACCCGGTACGTGCGATAAACCAGTCACCATCGGCGCGGCCTTCGAAGGGCTTGAGCTGGTGAATCAGGGTGCTGCGCGATTGAGTGACCAGCTCAGCGATCTTCTGCCGGGCGTGGGGGCCTTGGATGGCCAGCATCGCCAACTCGGCGCGCTCATGCAGTTGCACCTGATAGTCGCCCAGTTGCGCGTGCATCCAGGCCATATCCTGGTCGCGGGTGGCGGCGTTGACCACCAGCCGATAGGCGGCCTCGGTGCGGTAGACAATCATGTCGTCCACCACGCCGCCCTGCTCGTTGAGCATGGCGCTGTACAACGCACGACCGCAGTCGTGCAGGCGTTCGACATCATTGGCCAGCAGGTGCTGCAGCCACTCCTTGGCCTGGGGGCCGCTGACATCGATCACGGTCATATGAGATACATCGAACACCCCGCAGTCGCGTCGCACCTGATGGTGCTCCTCAACTTGCGAGCCGTAGTGCAGAGGCATATCCCAACCGCCAAAATCGACCATTTTCGCGCCGAGGGCGAGATGCAGGTCATACAGAGGCGTACGCTGTCCCATGGGTTTCTCCTTCCGGGCTTGGCGAAGGTGCGCGGAGCTACTGTCCGCGCTGAACACCTTGATTCACAAGGCCTGCAGCCACGTCCAGCGACCCGCTCCAAAAGACGAAGCGCACCGAATGCCGCGCATTGTAGCCGCAAGCCGTAGGACTGGCACCTAACCGATTTGCCGTGCAGAGCGTCGGATGAGCCCGATCACGGGCAACAGGCCCACCAGCACCAGGGTCAACGCCGGCAAAGAGGCCCGTGCCCACTCGCCTTCGCTGGTCATTTCAAAGATCCGCACCGCCAGCGTGTCCCAGCCGAACGGGCGCATCAGCAAGGTGGCAGGCATTTCCTTGAGCACATCGACAAACACCAGGAGTGCTGCGCTCAACGTCCCCGGCAACAGCAACGGGAGATACACTTTGCAAAACAGTCGTGGACCACTGACGCCAAGGCTGCGTGCAGCTTCCGGCAGGGACGGACGGATACGCGCCAGGCTGTTTTCCAACGGCCCATAGGCCACCGCCAGGAAACGCACCAGATACGCCAGCACCAACGCCGACAGGCTGCCCAGCAACAACGGCTTGCCCGCCCCGCCGAGCCAGCCGGACAGCGGCACCACCAGTTCACGGTCCAGATAGCTGAACGCCAACATGATCGATACCGCCAGCACCGAGCCCGGCAAGGCATAGCCGACGTTGGCCAGGCTGATACCGGAACGGATCGCCCGTGTCGGCGCCAGGCGGTTGGCGAACGCCAGTACCAGCGCCACGCTGACCGTGATCAAGGCCGCGATGCCGCCCAGGTAAAGCGTATGGAGGATCAGGCCCGAATAGCGCTCATCCAGATCGAAGCGGCCGCGCTGCCAGAACCAGGCCACCAGTTGCAGCATCGGGATGACAAACGCGCAGGCGAACACCAACCCGCACCAACTGCTGGCTGCGGCCGCCTTGACCCCGCGCAGGTGGTACAACGCCTTGCCCCGTGGCCGCTCATTGCCCGGCCGGCTGGCGCCGCGGGCGCGCCGCTCGCCGTACAGCACCAGCATCACCACCAGCAGCAACAGGCTGGCCAGTTGGGCGGCGCTGGAAAGACTGAAGAAGCCGTACCACGTCTTGTAGATGGCGGTGGTGAACGTATCGAAGTTGAACACCGAGACCGCGCCGAAATCCGCCAGGGTTTCCATCAACGCCAAGGCGACTCCAGCCCCAATCGCCGGGCGCGCCATGGGCAGAGCCACGTGCCAGAACGCTCGCCATGGCGATTGCCCGAGCACCCGCGCGGCCTCCATCAGGCCTTTGCCCTGGGCCAGGAATGCGGTGCGCGCCAATAGATAAACATAGGGATAGAACACCAGGACCAGAACGATGATCACACCGCCGGTGGAGCGCACCCGTGGCAGGCGCAGCCCGGTGCCGAACCATTCACGCAACAGGGTTTGCACGGGGCCGGAGAAGTCCAGCAGGCCGACAAATACAAAGGCCAGCACATAGGCAGGAATGGCGAACGGCAACATCAGTGCCCAATCGAGCCAGCGTCGTCCGGGGAATTCGCAGAGGCTGGTCAGCCAGGCCAGGCTGATGCCCAATAGGGTCACGCCAATGCCGACGCCCAGCACCAGGATGAGCGTGTTGCCCAGCAGGCGCGGCATCTGGGTTTCCCATAGGTGCGACCAGACCTGTGCATCGATACTTTGCCAGGACAGCAACAGCACGCTCAGCGGCAGCAGCACCAGGGCGGCGACGGTAAAGACCGGCAGGTACCAGCGGCGTTGGGCGGGGTGGGCCAAAGTCAGCTCTCAATGAATGTCTTAAATTCAACTCAATTCAATGTGGGAGGGGGCCTGCCCCCGATGGCGGTGGATCTGTCCATGATGAGTGAACTGATATATCCCGCTATCGGGGGCAAGCCCCCTCCCACATTTTGACCCGTAGTGTGTCAGTTCCAGCCGGCGCGATCCATCAACCGGATCGCCTCAGCCTGGCGCTTGCCCGCGACTTCCACCGGCAAGGTATCCGCGACGAACTTGCCCCACGTCGCCACTTCGGCTGACGGCGGCACCGCCGGGTTGGCCGGGAACTCCTGGTTCACGTCGGCAAAGATCTTCTGCGCCTCAGGCGTGGTCATCCACTCCACCAGCGCCTTGGCGGCTTCCGGATGCGGCGCGTGCTGGGTCAGGCCGATACCCGACAGGTTCACGTGCACGCCACGGTCGCCCTGGTTCGGCCAGAACAGCTTCACGGCCAGGTCCGGCTTCTGCTTGTGCAGGCGGCCGTAGTAGTAGGTGTTGACGATACCCACGTCGCACTGCCCGGCGTTGATGGCTTCGAGCACGGCGATGTCATCGGAGAACACGTCGGTGGACAGGTTGTTGACCCAACCCTTGATGATTTCTTCGGTCTTGGCCGCGCCGTGGGTTTCGATCAGGGTGGCGGTCAGCGACTGGTTGTAGACCTTTTTCGCCGTACGCAGGCACAGGCGGCCTTCCCATTGTTTGTCGGCCAGGGCTTCGTAGGTGGTGAGGTCACCCGGTTTTACCCGGTCGGTGGAATAGGCGATGGTGCGTGCGCGCAGGCTCAAGCCGGTCCAGGTGTGTTTTGACGAGCGATATTGCAGGGGAATGTTCTTGTCGATCACCGGGGAGGTGAACGGTTGCAGGATACCCATCTGCTCGGCCTGCCAGAGGTTGCCGGCATCAACGGTGAGCAACAGATCGGCGGTTGCGTTTGCGCCCTCGGCCTTGATGCGCTGCATCAGCGGCGCTTCCTTGTCGGTGATGAACTTGACCTGCACGCCGGTTTTTTGGGTGTAGGCGTCGAAGACCGGCTTGATCAGCTCATCGATACGCGAGGAGTAGACCACCACTTCGTCGGCGGCCTGCACGGTGGTGCTGCCGATCAGGGTGAGTGCCAGGGCAGTCAGGAGGCGCTTGGGTGCCAACATGGGTGCGGTCTCTCATTTGCAAAAAGAGGGCAAATGATAAGGACTCACATTTGGTAGCGCTCGGTGGAGGCGTTACCAGATGTTGCATGACGGATATTGCTTGTAGGCTGATGGCCTCATCGGGGGCGAGCCCCCTCCCACAAGGGGTCGCATTTCAATATCAGGGTTTGGCAAGGTCCGGGAGATCGCCAGTCAGGCCGAGAGCCTGGCGTACGAACACGGCCTTGGCCTCGGGCATCTGGTCGACCATCTTCAGCCCGGCGTTGCGCAGCCAGCGCAGCGGTAGTTGATCGGCCTGGAACAACCGCTCAAAGCCCTCCATCGCCGCCATCAGCGCCAGGTTATGCGGCATGCGTCGACGCTCGTATCGGCTCAGCACCTTCACGTCCGCCAGGCGCTCGCCGCGCTCGGTCGCCGCCAACAAGACTTCAGCCAATGTCGCCGCATCAAGGAAGCCCAGGTTCACGCCCTGCCCCGCCAATGGGTGGATGACGTGGGCCGCGTCGCCGATCAATGCCAGGCCTTCGGCCACGTAGCGTTTTGCGTGGCGCTGACGCAACGGGACGCACACGCGCGGGTCGGCGCTCAGCACCGTACCAAGGCGCCCTTCAAAGGCGCGCTCCAGTTCACGGCAGAAACGCTCATCATCCAGCGCCATCAAGCGCTCGGACTCGGCCGGCGTGGTCGACCAGACGATCGAACACCAATCCTCATGCCCATCCCGCACCAGCGGCAAAAACGCCAGCGGGCCGGTATCGGTAAAGCGTTGCCACGCCGTACGCTGATGCGGCTGGCTGCTGCGCACGCTGGTAACGATGGCGTTATGCAGATAATCCCATTCGCGGGTGGCAGTGCCGGTCAGGCGGCGTACGGCGGAGTTGCCACCATCGGCGGCCACCACCAGCGGCGCGCGCAATTTGCGCCCGTCGGCCAGGGTCAGCAGCCAGTCATCGCCGGAGCGGCGCATCTGTTCCAGGCGCGCATTGGCCAGCAGGCCCAGGTCGCAGTCGTGCAGACGCTCGAGCAAGGCATCCTGCACCACGCGGTTCTCGACGATATGCCCAAGCACCTCGGCATGTACGCTGGCCGCCGAGAAGTGGATCTGCCCGGTGCCGCTGCCGTCCCACACCTGCATCTCGCCATAAGGGCTGGCGCGGCGCGACAGGATGCCGTCCCACACGCCCAGGCGTTCGAGGATGCGTTGGCTGGCAGCCGACAAGGCGCTCACGCGGGGTTCAAACGCCGCGTCACGGTCGAACGGCTTGACGCTCAGCGGGCTGCCGTCGAGCAGCAGCACCTGCAGGCCGCTGCCCTGCAACGCCAGCGCCAGGGCGCTTCCGACCATTCCGGCCCCGACAATCAGCACATCTGCGCGCATATCCATGCTTTAAGCCTGTCTCACTGGCGGCTTGCGCCGCACGTAAAGGGTTTTGTCGACCCGCGCCACCAGGGTGCCGGAGCCGTCATGAATCTGCACCTCGAGGTGGGGCAGGTACTTCTCGCCACCTTCGGTGTGTCGACGGATCTCGTCCAGCAAGGTCTCGTCGATGGAGAATTCGGCATACACCGGACCTTTGCCAGGCGAAATGAAATCGATACTCGCAGCCTTGTCCCACACGATGTAGTCGCGGCCCAGGTTCTCCATCAGCATCAACATGTAGAACGGGTCAACCATCGAGTACAGGCTGCCGCCGAATTGCGTGCCGACATAGTTGCGGTTGTACCAGCCCAGGCCCATGCGCACTTTGACGTGACGAAAATCGGCGCTCATGTGCTGCACGCTGACCCCCGCGCCCAGATACGGCGGGTACAGGGTCATGATCCAACGCAACAACCGCGCCTTGCCCAGACGCGCGATCAACCACTTACGCATCGGGGCGCGTGCCCAGGCCCATGGCCTGCCGGGCGAACCAGCGCTTGGCCGGCGGCAACAGGTCCAGGCCCAGCAAACCCAGGTTGCGCCCCACCGCGACCAACGGTTGGGCGCTGGCAAACAGGCGGGTGACCTGGTCGGAGAAGCCCACGGTCAGGCTCTGGTCCAGGCGCTGGCGCTCGCGATAGCCCTGCAAGGTGGCTAAATCACCCGGCACCTGCGGCCCGGCCAGCAAGGCCTCGGCCAGGGCATTCGCGTCACGCAGGGACAGGTTGAAGCCTTGCCCGGCAATCGGGTGCAGGCTGTGGGCGGCATTGCCAAGGATCGCCAGGTGCGAACGCACCTGCTCCTCGGCTTCCACCAGCGTCAGCGGATACAGGTGGCGGGCACCGACCTGCTTGAGGGTGCCCAGGCGATAGCCGAACACACCCTGCAATTCACTCAGGAAACTGCGCTCATCGAGACTGGCCAGGCGCTGCGCATCCATGCCGATGCGGGTCCAGACCAGCGCGCAGCGGTTGTCTGGCAGCGGCAGCAAGGCCATCGGGCCTTCATCGGTGAAGCGCTCGAACGCCTCGCCGTTGTGGGCTTCGCTGGGGGTGATGTTGGCGATCAGCGCGCTCTGATTGTACGGGCGGGTTTTCACGCCAATGCCCAATTGCTCGCGCAGGCCGGAGCGGCCGCCGTCGGCCAGTACGGCAAGATCACACTCCAGCACGGTTTCATCATTGAGGGTCAGGCGGTAGCCATCGGGCAGCGGCTCCATGCGTGTGACCTCGGCCGGGCAACGCCAGCTGACCACGTCTTTGTCCAGGCCTTGCCACAGGCATTGGCCCAGCCAGGCGTTTTCCACCACGTAGCCGAGGGCCGGCACGCCCTCCTCCATCGCGGACAGACGTGCAGTGGAGAAACGCCCACGGTCGGACACATGGATCTGCTTGATCGGCTCGGCGCGGCGGGAAATGTCCTGCCACAGGCCCAGGCGCTGATAGATCTGCCGGGCGCCGAAGGACAGCGCCGACGAACGTGCATCGTAGCTCGGCTGGTAGCTGTCGCCCGGCGCGAAGGGTTCGATCAGCACGATCTTCCAGCCACGGGCCCTGGCCCCGGCCTGCAACGCCAGTGCCAGGCTGGCACCCACCAGGCCGCCGCCGATGATCGCCAGGTTGACCCGGCTCATCGGGCAGCCGCCATCAGCGCTTCGATGTCGGCGACGGTCTTGGGCACACCGCCGGTCAGGATTTCACAGCCTTGCTTGGTCACTACCACGTCGTCCTCGATGCGTACGCCAATGCCACGCCATTTCTTTGCCACGTTCTGGTTGTCCGGCGAAATGTAGATCCCCGGCTCAACGGTCAACGCCATGCCGACTTCCAGCACACGCCATTCACCGCCCACTTTGTATTCGCCCACATCATGTACATCCATGCCCAGCCAATGGCCGGCGCGGTGCATGTAAAACGCCTTATAGGCTTCGCTGGCGATCAGTTCGTCGACGTCACCCTGCAACAATCCCAGCTTGACCAACCCGGCGGTGATGACGTGCACGGTCGCCTCATGGGCCTGGTTCCAATGCTTGTCCGGGGCGATCTCGGCGAAGGCCGCTTCCTGGGAGGCCAGCACAATCTCGTAGATCGCCTTTTGTTCCGGCGAGAACTTGCCATTGACCGGCCAGGTGCGGGTGATGTCGCTGGCATAGCAGTCGATCTCGCAACCGGCGTCGATCAGCACCAGGTCGCCGTCCTTGAGCACCGCATCATTCTGCTGGTAATGCAGGATGCAGCTGTTGCGCCCGGCAGCGACGATGGAGCCATAGGCCGGCATTTTTGCGCCGCCCTTGCGAAACTCGTAATCAAGCTCGGCTTCCAGGCTGAACTCATACAGCCCGGCCCGGCTGGCCTGCATCGCCTTCACGTGGGCCGCGCAGGAGATTCGCGCCGCCTCGCGCATCACTTTCACTTCCGCCGCCGATTTATACAGGCGCATGTCGTGCAACAGATGATCCAGGGCAACGAATTCGTTCGGTGGCTGGGCGCCCAGGTGGGCTTTGGAGCGGATCACGTTGATCCATTCCATCAGGTGCCGGTCGAACTCCGCATTGCTGCCCATGGCCGAGTACACCCGGTCGCGGCCTTCGATGAGGCCGGGCAGGATGTCGTCGATATCGGTGATGGGGAAGGCATCGTCGGCGCCAAAGTCACGGATCGCGCCTTCGGTGCCAGCGCGCAGGCCGTCCCACAGTTCGCGTTCGGCGTTGCGTTCGCGGCAGAACAGCACGTACTCGCCGTGCTGGCGACCGGGCATCAGCACGATCACCGCTTCCGGTTCGGGGAAGCCGCTCAGGTACTGGAAGTCGCTGTCCTGGCGGTAGACGTGCTCGACATCACGGTTGCGGATCGCCACGGCGGCGGCCGGCAGGATCGCGATGCTGTTGGGTTCCATCTGCGCCATGAGCGCCTTGCGGCGCCGGGTGTATTCCGCTTTCGGGATATGGATCATGGGCAGATGGGTTTCCTTTCTTAGTGCAGCGACGGCTTGGGTGCAGCCGGCTCAGCCGATTTTTTGGTCTCGGTGAACAGCAGCAGCGGCGCGACGCGCAGGTATTCCATCACTTCCATGTAGTCGCCCTCACCGTCTTCGGACTCTTCCAGGGCGTCTTGCACCTGGGAGATGGCTGCCAGGTCCTGCAGCACTTCCTTGGCGTCGGTGCTCAGTTCCAGGCCGCCGGCGTTCACGCCGAAGCCGTGGAGGAAGCCCTGGCACCATTGGCCCAGTGCGGCGGCACGCTCGGTAAGCGGCGCGTCGTCGGTCGGCAGCAGCAGGACCACGGTGACGTCATCACCGGTCAGCTCGCCCTTGACCATCTCTTGCAGGCCGATCAGCGCGTTGCGCACGTTGTCGGTCGGTTCGGTTTCCAGCAGCTCGGCCACGTCGGCCAGCCAGTTGTCGGCATCAAAGCCGACGCCGGTGCAGCTACGGCCCAGCAACACGCCGTGCAGTTCGGCTGGCGAGCAGGGGTGGCCGCTGGCGCTCAGCAGTTTGGAGAAAGCATCGTACGGGGAGTTCTGAATAGGCATGGTGAGCTAGGCGCCAGACGGCGCAATGTCTAGAATGGAGCGCTGTATCCTAGCACCGGCAGACGTACCAAGACTATCAAGGGCGTCAGATCGTTTATCCTGCAGTTGCCATTCATCAGACAAATCCAGTGGAACCCAATGGAAGACACCGACCTGCAAGCGCTGATGGCCAGACTCGAATTGCTAATTACTCGGGTCGAGCAACTTAAGAGTCAAAACGGACTCCTATTAGCTCAGGAAAAGACCTGGCGCGAGGAACGCGCTCACCTCATTGAAAAAAACGAAATCGCCCGGCGTAAGGTCGAATCGATGATTTCGCGCCTGAAGGCCCTGGAGCAAGACTCATGAGTTCAAGCAATAGCGTCACCGTGCAGATCCTCGACAAAGAATATTCGATCATCTGCCCCCAGGAAGAGCGCAACAACCTGGTGAGCGCCGCCCGCTACCTGGATGGCAAGATGCGTGAAATCCGCAGCAGCGGCAAAGTCATCGGCGCTGACCGCATCGCCGTGATGGCCGCCCTGAACATTACCCACGATCTGCTGCATAAGCAGGAACGCCCTGACGTGCAGGCCAGCGGCTCGACGCGTGAGCAGGTGCGTGACTTGCTGGAACGTGTCGATCTGGTGCTTTCCAGCGACCCGGAAGCACCCAAGGGCTGATTGCCGCGACGGTTTAAGGTATACTCGCCCCACTCCCTGGCGTGTTTGCCAGTCGGCGATGTCCCTGAGCCGATTCGCACTACCCTGGAAGTTGCACGTTGGGCTGGTGTGCATGTCCGCTAGACGGAAAGCCTTAAAGCCTACTGCATCTTCCACCTTGAACTTTCGGGTTCAAGGGCTAAGTCGACAGCGGCTCTGTCGGGGAGCCTGAATTCCCAAACTCAATGCCAGTCTCCGGACTGGCATTGTTTTATGAGCCGAAACCATGACCGAACCTGCGCCGCTTTCCCGTCCGCAACTTCGACGCATGTTGCGCAAAGCCCGCCGCGCCCTCACGCCGAGCGAGCAGCGCAAGGCCGCCCAGGGCCTGTATCGGCAACTGGCACAGCACCCGCTGTTTCGCCGGGCCAAGCATATTTCTTTGTATCTACCGACGGACGGTGAAATCGATCCGCGCTTGCTGCTGCGTGCAGCACAGCGCCGGGGCAAAGCCACCTACCTGCCGGTGCTCAGCGCGTGGCCTCGGACCAAGATGGTGTTCCAGCGCGTAAGGCCTGGGGAAAAGCTGCTGCCCAATCGCTTTCGCATCCTGGAACCACGGGGGAATATCAGCCGCCAACGCAACATCTGGGCGCTGGACCTGGTGCTGCTGCCGTTGGTGGGGTTCGATGATGTCGGCGGACGCCTGGGCATGGGTGGCGGGTTCTACGACCGCAGCCTGGCTTATCTGGCGCGCCGCCGGAGCTGGCGCAAGCCAACGCTGCTGGGCCTGGCCCATGAATGTCAGAAGGTCGGTCGATTGGCACAGGCAAGCTGGGATGTGCCGTTGGCGGGCACCGTCACCGATAAGCATTGGTATATTGCGAAGACGCCACTGGAGTCAGCGGCGCCTTGAAGAAGGGTCAGCGCTTGAACGGTTGCGGCTGCTGCTGAGCCAGTTCAACGGGCGCATCGGTCTTGTTCGACCACAAGCTTTGGGCATACCCGGTGGTCACGACGCCCAGACCAAACAAAATCACCAAAATCCATAGTAAATCCGGTTTACGTTGCATCGATTGCCCCCCTTTAGGCATCTCGTACACGATGACAACAACGTTCCAAAGTAGTCCGTTGCAGCTGCGTCAAGCTTTAAAAGCCGGCATTCTGCGGTAACGTGAACCAACACGCAAACCTTGGCGCCAACCGACTGTCGGTTTGTCATTAAATTGCAGGACAACTTGCCCACTGCTTATTTCAGGAGCCCAAAAATGGCCTATTGGCTGATGAAATCCGAGCCCGACGAGCTCTCCATCAAAGGCCTGGAAAAACTCGGCGAAGCCCGCTGGGACGGGGTGCGCAATTACCAGGCGCGTAACTTCCTGCGGGCCATGGCGGTGGATGACGAGTTTTTCTTCTATCACTCCAGTTGCCCGGAGCCGGGTATTGCCGGCATCGGCAAAATCATCGAGGCGGCCTATCCGGACCCCACCGCGCTGGAGCCCGAAAGCCACTACTTCGACGCCAAGGCCAGCCCGGAAAAAAATCCGTGGAGCGCGATCAACGTCGCCCATGTCCAGACCTTTCCCAAGGTGCTCGGCCTGGGCTATCTCAAACAGCAAACGGCCCTTGCCGAATTGCCTCTGGTGCAAAAAGGCAGCCGGCTTTCGGTGATGCCCGTCACGCCCGAGCAATGGGCCGCCGTCATCAAGTTGATTTGACTGACCGGCGTCAACGCCGCACCGGGGCAAACCGCTCACACTAGGACGCTAACGCCGCAGGAAGCAGCCATGTCGACGAACCACCACACCTCCCGCCTATTCGCCGTTGCCCTCATCGCCCTGTTGCTGGGTGCCGGCGGCTTCGGTTATTGGCGCTCCACCCAGGACCGCCTGCCCGAAGGCCTGAGCATGGGCAATGGGCGCCTGGAATCCACCGAAGTGCAGATCGCTGCCAAGATCCCCGGGCGCCTGGCCGAAGTGCGGGTGGACGAAGGCGATAAGGTGCTTAAAGGCCAACTGCTCGCGCGCATGGACACCCGCACCCTCGAAGCCCAACGCGCCCAGGCCGAGGCCGAAGTGCTGCGCGCCAAGGAAAACTTCGCCGCTGCCGAGGCCAACGTACAACTGCGCCAGAGCGAACAATTGCTGGCCAACCAGGAACTCAAGCGCACCCAGGAGCTGTACAAGCGCGGCTTCGCCAGCAGCCAGTTGATCGACCAGCAGCAAGCCCGGCAGAACACCGGCAACGCCGCGGTGACTGCCGCCCAGGCCCAGGTCAATTCGGTGAAAGCCGCGATTGGCGCCGCCCAGGCCCAGGTCGCCCAGCTCACCAGCGAGATCGACGACAGCAGCCTGCGCGCGCCCATCGACGGAATCATCCAGCTGCGCCTGGCCGAGCCCGGCGAAGTGCTCGGCGCGGGTGGCCGCGTGCTGCTACTGATCGATCCTAATGATCAGTACATGAACCTCTACCTGCCCGCTTCCGTGACCGGCCGCCTCACCGTCGGCAGCGACGCACGCATCCTGCTCGACGCCCTGCCCGACCAGCCGCTGCCGGCCAGGATCAGCTTCGTCGCCGCCAAATCCCAGTTCACCCCCAAGGAAGTGGAAACCCGCGACGAACGCCAGAAACTGGTGTTCCGCGTCAAACTGCGCCTGACCCAACCCAGCGCCGTGCCCCAGGCCAAACCGGGCATGCCCGGCGCCGGTTATGTGCGCACGGCTGACATTGACTGGCCGGCCAACCTGCAATGACCGCCCTGGCGCTGCAGGCCACGGGGATCAATCATCGCTACGGCAAGCAACAGGCCCTGGTTGATATCGCTTTCAGCCTGCCGGCTGGTACGCGCTGCGGGTTGATCGGCCCGGATGGCGCAGGCAAGTCGAGCCTCCTGGGCTTGATCGCCGGGGTTAAAAAGCTCCAGGACGGCCAGTTGCAGGTGCTCGGCGGCGCCATCGAAGATCGCCGCCACCGCAACAGCCTGTACCCGCGCATTGCCTTTATGCCCCAGGGTTTGGGCGGCAACCTGTACCCCGAGCTGTCCATCAGCGAAAACATCCGCTTTTTTGCCACGCTGTTCGGCCTGTCCCAAGCCGATTGCGACCAGCGCATGCACAACCTGCTGCTGGCCACCGACCTCGCGCGTTTCGCCGAACGCCCGGCGGGCAAGCTCTCCGGCGGCATGAAGCAGAAGCTCGGTTTGTGCTGCGCGCTGATCCACGACCCGGACCTGCTGATCCTCGACGAACCCACCACCGGCGTCGATCCGCTGTCACGTCGGCGCTTCTGGGAACTGGTCGACAGCGTACGCAGCGAACGCCCGCAACTGACGCTGCTGGTGGCCACGGCCTACATGGAAGAGGCCGAGCAGTTCGAACACTGCCTGATGCTCGATCGCGGCAAGCTGATCGCCGATGGCCTGAGCAGCGACTTGGCCGCCGCGACACCCAGCGGCAAGCTGGACGAAGCCTTCACCCACTTCCAGGGTGACAGCGCTCACGACAACCAGCCGCTGGTGATCCCGCCGAGGCAAAGCGACAACACCGATATCGCCATCGAGGCCCATGACCTGACCCTGCGTTTTGGCGATTTCACCGCAGTGAACAAGGTCAGCTTCGCCATTGGTCGCGGCGAGATCTTCGGCTTCCTCGGCTCCAACGGCTGCGGCAAGACCACCACCATGAAAGTCCTCACCGGGCTGATGCCGGCCACCGAGGGCAGCGCGACGCTGCTGGGCAACCCGGTGAACGCCAAGGACCTGGCCACCCGCAAGCGCGTGGGATTCATGTCGCAAAGCTTCTCGCTGTACGGCGAACTCAGCGTGCGCCAGAACCTGGTGCTGCATGCGCAACTGTTCGACCTGCCCAAGGCGGACAGCGGCCCGCGCATCGATGAGCTGATCCAGCGTTTCGACCTCGGTGACGTCGCCGAGCAACCGTCCGGCGAGCTGCCCTTGGGCCTGCGCCAGCGCTTGTCATTGGCGGTGGCGGTGCTGCATCGTCCGGAAGTGCTGATTCTCGACGAGCCCACCTCGGGCGTCGACCCGGCCGCCAGGGATGACTTCTGGCGATTGCTGATCGAGCTGTCCCGCGAGCAAGGCGTGACCATCTTCCTGTCCACCCACTTCATGAACGAAGCCCAGCGCTGCGACCGCATCTCCCTGATGCACGCGGGCAAGGTGCTGGCCTGCGATACGCCGGATGCGCTGCAACAGCAATTCCACGGCGATACGTTGGAAGCGGCGTTCGTCACCTGCCTGGAGCACGCCCAGGGCGAAGCCGAGCCTACCGTGCCCGCCAAGACTGTCAGCGAAACCAGCACACCGCCCATGAGTAAACGTGGGTTCAGCCTGGCCCGCCTGGTGGCCGTGGCCAGCCGCGAAGGCAAGGAACTGCTGCGCGACAGAGTGCGCATGGCCTTCGCCCTGCTGGGGGCGATGTTCATGATGGTGATCTTCGGCTATGGCATTTCCCTGGATGTGGAAAACCTCGCCTTCGCCGTCTACGACCAGGACCAGACGCCGCAAAGCCGCGCCTACCTGGAGGCGTTTCGCAGTTCGCGCTATTTCGCCGAGCAAGCGCCGATCCAGGACTCGACTGAACTGCACCGACGCCTGCAACGTTCAGAAATCAAACTGGCCCTGGAGATCCCGCCGGGTTTTGGTCGCGATCTCTATGCCGGCCGCCAGCCTACGGTGGCCGCGTGGCTGGACGGCGGCATGCCGTTTCGCGCGGAAACCAGCCGTAACTATGTCGAGGCCGTGCATCAGGAGAACCTGCAGCAACTGGCCGAACTGAGCAGCCTGCCGCGCAACACCCCGGCCGCCGCCAGGCTGGAAACGCGCTTTCGCTATAACCAGGACGTGGTCAGCGTGAATGCCATCGGCCCCGGCGTGATGGCGCTGATCCTGGCATTTATCCCGGCCATGCTCACCGCGCTCGGCATCGTGCGCGAAAAGGAGTTGGGCTCGATCACCAACTTCTACGCCACGCCGCTGACCCGACTGGAGTTCCTGCTCGGCAAACAGGCACCGTACCTGGCCGTGAGCCTGGTCAACCTGGCGGTATTGGTGGCGATGAACCGCTGGCTGTTCGGCGTACCCTTCAAGGGCAGCGCCCTCACCCTGGCGTTCGGCGGCCTGCTCTACGTGCTGGCGACCACCAGCATGGGCCTGCTGATTTCGGCCTTCACCCGTACGCAGATCGCGGCGATCCTCGGCACCATGATCATCACCAGCTTGCCGACGATCCAGTTCTCCGGGCTGATCGTGCCGCGCTCGTCCCTGGAGGGCGCGGCGGCCTTGATGGGTATGCTGTTTCCGGCGGGGCACTTCCTGGATATTGCCGTGGGCACCTTCACCAAGGCCCTGGACCTGCGCCAGTTGTGGCCCCAGTGCCTGGCGCTGTTCGGGTTCTTCGTCGGGTTTACCGGGCTGAGCCTGGTCATGCTCAAGAAGCAGGAGGCCTGATGCATAAGTTCGCGCACATTCTGCGGCTGGGAATCAAGGAACTGACCAGCCTGCGCCACGACAGCGTATTGCTGCTGTTTCTGTTCTACGCCTTCACCGTCGCCATCTATATGCCCGCCGCCGGTTCGGTGATCGGTGTGCACAATGCCAGCGTAGCGTTTGTCGATGAAGACCACAGCGCCCTCTCACGGCAGATGGCCGAAGCGCTGCAACCGCCCGAATTCCAGGCGCCTGCACCGTTGGCCTATGACCAATTGGACAGGGTCATGGACAGCGGCAAGTACACCTTCGTAATCAATGTGCCGGCGAACTTCCAGGCTGACCTGTTGGCGGGGCGCCAGCCGGGGGTGCAGGTGAATGTGGATGCCACGGCGATGAGCCAGGCGTTCATGGGGGCGGGCTACATCGGGCGGATTTTCCAGCGGGAACTGCTGACCTACAGCGGACAAGCCGATGCCGCCAGCCGGGCACCCGCGCAGCTCACTACCCGGGCGCTGTTCAACACCAATCTGGAGGGCGGCTGGTTCCTGGCGGTGATCCAGATCGTCAACAACATCACCATCCTCGCCATTATCCTCACCGGCACTGCCCTGCTGCGTGAGCGTGAACACGGCACCCTCGACCACCTGCTGGTGCTGCCGCTGACGGCGCTGGAAATCATGCTGGCAAAAATCTGGAGCAACATGCTGGTGGTGGTGCTGTGCACCTGGCTGTCGCTGGAGGTGGTGGTCAGAGGCTTGCTCGGTGTACCACTGGCCGGATCGCTGGGGTTATTCCTGTTCGTGACAGCGCTGTACCTGTTTGCCAGCACGGCGCTGGGGATTTTCCTCGCCACGCTCGCCCGTTCGACGCCGCAATTCGGCCTGCTGGCAATTCCGGTGATTATCCCGATGCTGTTGCTCTCAGGCGGCAGTACGCCGCTGGACAGCATGCCCGAGTGGTTGCAGTGGGTGATGCAGGGGTCGCCGTCGACGCATTTTGTGAGTTTGAGTGCGGCGATTCTGTTTCGTGATGCGGGGGTGAGCGTGGTGTGGCCGGACTTGCTGGCGCTGGCGGGGATTGGGTTGGTGTTTTTTGTGGTGGCGTTGGCGCGGTTCAGGAAAAGCCTGGCGTCCTGAGGCGCCTGTACCGCCGTCATCGGGGGCAAGCCCCCTCCCACATTTGATCGCATTCCAACTGTGGGAGGGGGCTTGCCCCCGATAGTCGCGTAGCGACTTATTGGATGATCAGGTTATTGAACAACAGGTCTTCCACCACCGGCTTGCCGGTCTCATCGCTCATCACTTGCTGGGTTTGCTTCAACGCTTCCTGGCGCAGTTTTTCCTTGCCTTCGACGGTGCTCATCGCCTCATTGGTCTGCTGGGTGAACAGCGCCACCAACTGGTTACGGATCAACGCATCGTTGGCTTTGACGGCGGCGGCCGCTTCGGTGCCGGTCACGCGCAGGGCGATGTCGGCCTTGAACACCTTGAGTTTCGCCGTGCCATCCAGGCCGTAGTTGCCCACGAACGGCGGGCTCAGGCTGATATAGCTGACCTTCGGCGCCTCGCCTTCTTTGGCTTCTTCGGCCTGGGCCGCCATCGGCAAGGTCAGGGCCAGCATCAACAGGATCCACGCTTTCACAGTTCATTCCTCACATTCGGTTGCCGGGTAGCATAACGCTAGCAAGGCAGAGCACAAGCTTATGGCGGCTTATCAGGCCTGGGCATGCTCGTTGACCCACGGGCGTACCCTCCTACACTTATCGGCCACGACGCCAAAAGGAATAGTCCGATGAAAGCTGTGCTGTGCAAAGCCTTCGGCCCTGCCGAAACCCTGGTGCTGGAAGATGTCGCAAGCCCTGCGATCAAGAAGAACGAAATCCTGCTGGACGTGCACGCGGCCGGGGTCAACTTCCCGGATACGCTGATCATCGAGGGCAAGTACCAGTTCAAGCCGCCCTTTCCGTTCTCGCCGGGTGGCGAGGCGGCAGGCGTGGTCAGTGAAGTGGGCGAAAAAGTCGGCCACTTGAAAGTCGGTGACCGGGTCATGGCGCTGACCGGCTGGGGCAGCTTTGCCGAACAGGTCGCGGTGCCGGGCTATAACGTACTGCCGATCCCGCCGAGCATGGATTTCAACACCGCCGCCGCGTTCAGCATGACCTACGGCACGTCGATGCACGCACTCAAGCAACGGGCCAACCTGCAAGCCGGCGAAACCCTGCTGGTACTCGGCGCTTCCGGTGGCGTGGGCCTGGCCGCCGTAGAAATCGGCAAAGCCATGGGCGCCCGTGTGATCGCCGCCGCCAGCAGCGCCGACAAACTCGCGGTGGCCAAGGCCGCCGGCGCCGATGAGTTGATCAACTACAGCGAAGCCAGCCTGAAAGACGAGATCAAGCGCCTCACGGACGGCAATGGCGCCGATGTGATCTACGACCCGGTGGGGGGCGACCTGTTTGACCAGGCCATCCGCGCCATCGCCTGGAACGGCCGCTTGCTGGTGGTGGGGTTTGCCAGCGGGCGCATTCCGGAGTTGCCGGTGAACCTGGCGCTGCTCAAGGGCGCGGCGGTGGTAGGGGTGTTCTGGGGTTCGTTCGCTCAGCGCCAGCCGCAGGATAATGCGGCGAACTTCCAGCAGTTGTTCACCTGGTACGGCGAGGGCAAGTTGAAGCCGTTGGTGTCGCAGGTGTATCCGCTGGAACAGGCCGCCCAGGCAATCAATGACCTGGGGCAGCGCAAGGCGGTTGGTAAAGTGGTCGTCCAGACTCGATAAAAAATTTGAAATAGGGTCAATGTGGGAGGGGCAAGCCCCCCTCACACATTTTGATCTCCGGTGTTCGTAAGGGAACATTCATTAGGGTTCATTTCTTGTTGTTTACAGATAAGAGGCGATGCTATTTTCGGTAACGAAACTGTAACATTCGCATCCGCAGTCAAAACAAGAAATCTGGAGCTCTTGAATGTTTGCTTTCTTTCGTCCTGCCGCACATCAGGCGCCCCTGCCTGAAGAAAAAATAGACAGTACCTACCGACGCCTGCGCTGGCAGATCTTCGCCGGTATTTTCTTCGGTTACGCCGGGTACTACCTGCTGCGCAAGAACTTCTCCCTGGCCATGCCTTACCTGATCGACGAGGGCTATACCCGCGGCGAACTGGGCCTGGCGATGTCGGCCATCGCGATTGCCTACGGCCTGTCCAAGTTCCTCATGGGCCTGGTGTCCGACCGCTCCAACCCGCGCTACTTCCTGCCCTTCGGCCTGCTGGTTTCCGCCGGGGTGATGTTCATTTTCGGTTTCGCACCTTGGGCGACGTCCAGCGTGACCATGATGTTCATTTTGCTGTTCATCAACGGTTGGGCCCAGGGCATGGGCTGGCCGCCAAGTGGACGGACCATGGTGCACTGGTGGTCGCAGAAAGAACGCGGCGGCGTGGTGTCAGTGTGGAACGTGGCGCACAACGTCGGCGGCGGCCTGATCGGCCCGCTGTTCCTGCTGGGCATGGCCTGGTTCAACGACTGGCACGCGGCGTTCTACGTACCGGCCACCGTGGCGTTGCTGGTCGCGGCCTTTGCCTTCATCACCATGCGCGACACCCCGCAATCGGTAGGCCTGCCGCCAATCGAGCAATACAAGAACGATTACCCGGAAGGCTACGACGCCAGCCACGAAGACGAATTCAGCGCCAAGGAAATCTTCGTCAAGTACGTGCTGCGCAACAAAATGCTGTGGTACATCGCCTTCGCCAACGTGTTTGTCTACCTGCTGCGCTATGGGGTACTGGACTGGGCACCGACCTACCTGAAAGAAGCCAAGCACTTCACGGTGGATAAATCGTCGTGGGCGTACTTCTTCTATGAGTGGGCCGGTATCCCGGGCACGCTGTTGTGCGGCTGGATGTCGGACAAGATCTTCCGTGGCAACCGTGGCCTGACCGGCATCGTGTTCATGGCGTTGGTGACCGTGGCGACCCTGGTGTACTGGCTCAACCCGCCGGGCAACCCGATGATCGACATGATCGCGCTGTTCTCCATCGGCTTCCTGATCTACGGCCCGGTGATGCTGATCGGCCTGCAGGCGCTGGAACTGGCACCGAAGAAAGCCGCCGGCACCGCTGCGGGCTTCACCGGCCTGTTCGGTTACCTGGGCGGCTCGGTGGCAGCCAGTGCGGCCATGGGTTACACCGTGGACCATTTCGGCTGGGACGGTGGTTTCGTGCTGCTGATCGGCGCGTGCCTGCTGGCAATCGCCTTCCTGATCCCAACCCTGTGGCACACCAACAGCGTCAGCTCGGCGCGTTAACCGCCTGGGCAATCCTTTGCACAGCGCTTGAGCCGCGCCTCCAGGTTCTTATCTGGCATGGCGTGGCTACGCAGGGCGTTGACGGTCTGCTCGACATAATCGCGAGTGGTGCCGTAACGCCCGCAAGCGCTTTGCAGCACATGGTTCAGCACGATATCGGGCAAGTTACCGGCGTAGCTGGGCAAGTGCCGTTCCAACACAAACCCCAGCGCCTGTACGGTACTGCCATCTTCCAGACGGCAACTGAGCCAGTGTGGCCGGTAGGACGGGTAAGGCATCTCGCGCTGCCACAGGGCGTACAGCGAAGCCTCCAACTGATCGTCCGGCAAACGGTAGGCAAACCCGCTGCAAGAGCCGCCGCGATCCAGACCAAAGACCAACCCCGGCAACTCCGGTGTCCCCCGATGCTCGTGAGACCACAGGTACAGGCCCCGGTGATAACCGTGGACCCGTGCCCGCACCCGCTCGGTCGAGGAGCATTCAGGGCGCCAGATCAGCGAACCATAAGCGAATAACCAGACCGGCCCACCCTTATGCCGCGCCATAGTGGCCTGCATCGAGCTCATCAACTGTTCGTGAGTGAGTTGCGGCCCAAGATCGAGCCGCGGAGGGTAAGCCAATTGCAAAAGATCGGATTCAATAACGGTCATGGCAAATCGCTTAGGTCTCCTGTGCTTTACCAGTTGTAGGCAACTTTACCGTAATAGAACGCACCGCTGTAACCGTATGGCGAAAAAGTGCTATAGGCCAAATTCCCACCGCTGCTGGCAAACGCGTTGACCTTCTCCGGATATTTATCGGTGACGTTGTCGCCGCCCAGGGTGAAGGTCCAGTTCTTCAACTTGTAGTCCGCCGACAAATCCAGGACCCAGGCCGCCTTGAAGGTCTGGTCGTTGACCTTGTCGGCCTGGTAGCTGGTGAATTCACCATAGCGCACCAGGTTACTGTGCAGCGCCCAATTGCCGAATGTGAAGTCGTTACCCAGGCTCAGCTTGTGCTCAGGCGTGGTATCGCCCAGCAAACCGCTCTTTTCGCGACGGTCTACCCGCACCAGGTTGGCACCCAGGCTGTCGAGGATGGCCGGGTTGGGCTTTACGTCCGTCACCCGAGTGTGGTTGTAGTTGTAGCCCACGGTGCTGTTCCAGCGGATGCCGTTATCGAACTGATAGCGATAGTTGGCCACCAGGTCGACGCCGTCGGTGCTGGTGTCGGTGGCGTTGGTGAAGTAGCGGGCAGTGGTGTAGTTGATATTGCCGACACCATTGGCGCGCAGATAGGCCTGGGTGGCCGGGTCCAGGTTAAGGTTGGACGACAGACTGATACGGTCGCGGATATCGATGCGGTACACGTCCACCGTTACCGTCAGGTCGTCGGCAGGCTCCAGTACCAGGCCGAGGCTGTAGTTGCGCGACTTCTCGGCCTTGAGGTCCTCCGCGCCCAGCAGGCGGGCCACCTGGCTCGATGCCGGGAAGGTGCCGGCCTCGCGGATATCACTGCCGATCAATTGCGACGAGGTAAACGCAAAGTTCTGCTGCGCCAGGGACGGTGCGCGGAAACCGTTGGAGATACTGCCGCGCAAGGCCACCTGCGGGGTGAAGTCGTAACGGGCCGACAGCGAGCCGCTGACATTGGAACCGAAGTCACTGTAATCCTCATGCCGCACGGCGGCCGATGCGCTGAGTTTTTCGGTGAAGTTGGTTTCCAGGTCCAGGTACTGGGCCCAGTTGTGGCGCGAACTGCTGCCGGCGTCGGCATCACGGAAGCCACCGAGGCCCGAGCTGCCGGTCTGGTAGCAGGACGCCGGTTCACCCGCTTCAATCTCGTAACCCTGGCGCAGGTATTCACCGCCAAAGGCCACGGAGACCGGGTATGGCAGCAAGCCCACGTCGAACTCACGGGACAGGTCGAGGCTGACTTGCTTCTGGTCGTTGCTCAGGGTGCCGTTGTCGAACTTGCGCGGCGTGGCCAGGCCCAGGGAGGTGTTGATGGTTTCCGTGCCCAGCTCGTATTGGTTCTTGCCGTAGTTGGCCGACAGGTCGTAATGCCAGTCGTAGGCCAACAGCCCACGCAGGCCCACCACCAGCGAGGTGTCTTCCAGGTTGCCCTTGATCAGCGGCAGATAACCGTTGGGGTTGAGCGCCGGGATGTTATTGGAAGCGTTGCTCGCCCGGTAGAACGCCGCCGTCTCACCGCGCCGCTTACTGTAGCCGCCGAAGGTGTAGAACTCGGCGGCATCGTTGAACGAATATTCCGAGTTGAACTGGAACTTGCCCTCATTGGTGGCCGGCTCGCCCTGGCGGAACACGCGCTGGCCGTAGGTGGTGGAGCCGACACTGCCTGGGCGGTAATCATCTCCCGCACGGTTGGTGTAATCGTTATCGGCACCTTCGGCCGAGAGGTTGATAAAGCCGTTATCGCCCAGCGCCAGGCCAGTATTGCCGCTGACATTACGCTGGATACCGTCGCCCTTCTTGTATTCGCCGAACTTGGTAGAGATCGAGCCACCATGGTCGGCGTGCTTGAGGATCACGTTGATCACCCCGGCAATGGCGTCCGAGCCGTAGCGCGCGGAAGCGCCATCGCGCAGCACCTCGATATGGTCTACCGCCGACAGCGGGATCGCATTCAAGTCCGCCGGCGCCGAGCCGCGACCCACCGCACCGCCCAGGTTGACGAACGCGCTGGTATGGCGACGCTTGCCATTGACCAGCACCAGCACCTGATCTGGCGACAAGCCACGCAACTGCGCAGGACGCACCAGCTCAGCACCGTCCACCAGGCTCGGGCGCGGGAAGTTGATCGACGGAATCAGCCGCGCCAGCACGGCGCCCAGCTCATCGGAGCCGGTGCTGCGCAGGGTATCGCCGGAAATCACATCGATGGGTGACAGCGAAGCACTGGCCGTGCGCTCCTGGGCCCGGGTGCCGGTGACGATCACGGTGTCGAGCTTGGGTGCATCGGTAGCCGAGGTTTCGGCCGCGAAGACAGGATTGAAACCCACGGCGGTCAGCAAATTGGCTGACAAAATCGCCGTGTACAGCGCGTGTTGCTTGTAGCTCCCCATACCGCTCCCCTTTGAATCAAAAAACCAGAACATCGCGTTCTGAGTTCATACGATCGGTCCGGCTGGCGGGCGGTGGCGGTCAGTGATTGGTGGTTGTGAATGAATCGGTGGTCCGTTGCGATATAGCTTAATGATATTCATGTAACAAATTAAATACCTTTAAAGCATAAGCGATTGCATATGCAAACTCGCCCATTCGTCAGGATTGCGCGTGCCAATCCCGGTAGTTTCAGTCCCGGTTCAGCCTGGGAACGCGCCAAGCCGTCAAAATAGCGCACACGTCACGACCCACCTAGCCGCCTGTCAAACAGACTATCGAGGTCGCACCCATGAAAAAATTCCGACTGCCTGGCCTGCTGTTCCTGGCCCAGGCCACCACCGCTCTGGCGGGCGAAGCACCAGCCACCGAGGACGACAAAGGTTTCTGGTACGCCCAGACCAGCGTCTACACCCGGCACTTTGCGCCGGACCCGGACCACAACAACAACCAGGACCTGATCGGCCTGGAGCGCAATGAAGCCTCAGGTTTTGTGTATGGCGGGGCGACGTTTCGCAACTCGTTCAGCCAGCGCTCGTTCTACGCGTACGCGGGTAAACGCTACGACCTGACGGACTATCCGGTGTACCTGAAGCTGACCGGTGGGGCGATCCAGGGATATCGCGGCAAGTACCGCGACAAGATCCCGTTGAACCGTTTCGGCGTGGCGCCAGTGATCATTCCGTCGGTGGGCGCCCATTACGGGCCGGTAGCGGCGGAATTGGTGTTGCTGGGGTTCAATGCAGCGATGGTGACGACCGGCGTACGATTTTAAGCACGCGGCGCATAGGCAAACACATCAGCTCGCATCTGGTGCGCATCCATGCCGGCTTCGACCAACGCATCCAAGGTGCCATAGACCATGGCCGGTGAGCCGCTGGCGTAGACGTGCACCGACTTGAGGTCGGCAATATCTTCGCACACCGCTTCATGCAACAACCCGCAGCGCCCTTCCCAACCGCACAGATCGCTGACGACTTTGTGCAGGAACAGGTTGGGCAGTTGCAGCCACTGATCCCAGTGTTCGATCTCGTAGAAATCTTCCGGTCGACGCACGCCCCAGTACAGGTGCACCGGGTGCTTGAAGCCGGAGGCGCGGCAATGTTCGATCAGGCTGTGCATCTGCGCCATGCCGGTGCCGGCGGCGATCAACACCAACGGCCCATCGGGCAGCTCGGCCAGGTGGGTGTCGCCAAACGGCAGCTCGACGCGGGCCATCTGGTTGCGCTGCAGTTGCGCAAGCAAAGTGCGCGCGCTGTCCTCGCGAGCCAGTACATGTAACTCCAGCTCACGCCCGGCATGAGGCGCCGACGCCAGGGAGAAGGCGGATTTCTCGCCATTCTCCCGCTCGATCATCAGGTACTGCCCGGCGTGGTAACGCACCGCCTTGCCAGCCGGCGCACGCAGGCGCACCCGCCACACATCGCCACCGACCTCTACGCATTCACTCAATTGGCACGACAGCTTGCGCAACGGCAACTCTCCCGGCGCCAGCACGCCATCCCACAACACAATGCAATCTTCCAGCGGCTCGGCAATGCAGGTGTAGAACTCACCGTGATCACGCACTTCACCGGCCTGCTGCACGCGGCCCTCCACCAACAGCGCGGCGCACACATGGCACACACCGTTGCGACAGGCCTGTGGGCACTCGTAGCCCAGGCGGCGTGCGCCTTCGAGGATTCGCTCGCCAGGGACCAGCTCCAGCACGGCGCCGGAAGGTTGCAGGGTTACACGCATCAATCTATTCCCAATTCTTTCCAGATCGCATCGACACGGGCAGTGACGGCTTCATCCTTGACGATCACCCGGCCCCACTCGCGGGTGGTTTCACCCGGCCATTTGTGGGTGGCATCCAGGCCCATCTTCGAACCCAGGCCCGACACCGGCGAAGCGAAGTCGAGGTAGTCGATTGGCGTGTTGTCGATCATCACCGTGTCGCGCTTGGGGTCCATGCGCGTGGTGATGGCCCAGATCACGTCGTTCCAGTCGCGGGCGTTGATGTCGTCGTCGGTGACAATAACGAACTTGGTGTACATGAACTGTCGCAAAAACGACCACACACCGAGCATTACCCGCTTGGCATGACCTGGGTACGACTTTTTCATGGTCACGATGGCCATGCGGTACGAGCAGCCTTCCGGCGGCAGGTAGAAGTCAGTGATCTCCGGGAATTGCTTCTGCAGGATCGGCACGAACACTTCGTTGAGTGCCACGCCGAGAATCGCCGGCTCGTCCGGCGGCCGGCCGGTGTAGGTGCTGTGGTAGATCGGTTTGATCCGATGGGTGATACGCTCGACGGTGAACACCGGGAAGCTGTCGACTTCGTTGTAGTAGCCGGTGTGGTCGCCGTAAGGGCCTTCATCGGCCATTTCACCCGGGTGGATCACGCCTTCGAGGATAATTTCGGCAGTGGCCGGTACTTGCAGGTCGTTGCCGCGGCATTTCACCAGCTCGGTGCGGTTACCGCGCAGCAGACCGGCGAAGGCGTATTCGGACAGGCTGTCGGGCACTGGGGTCACGGCACCGAGGATGGTGGCGGGGTCGGCACCCAGGGCCACGGAGACCGGGAAGGGTTTGCCGGGATGCTTATCGCACCACTCACGGTAGTCCAACGCGCCGCCACGGTGGCTCAGCCAGCGCATGATGACCTTGTTGCGGCCGATCACTTGCTGGCGGTAGATGCCGAGGTTCTGGCGGTCCTTGTTCGGGCCTTTGGTGACGGTCAGGCCCCAGGTGATCAGCGGGCCGACGTCGCCGGGCCAGCAGGTCTGCACCGGCAGCATGGCGAGATCGACGTCATCGCCTTCGATGACCACCTCTTGACACACCGCGTCCTTGACCACTTTGGGGGCCATGGCAATGATCTTGCGGAAGATCGGCAGCTTCGACCAGGCATCCTTGAGGCCCTTGGGCGGCTCGGGCTCCTTGAGGAAGGCCAGCAGCTTGCCGATCTCGCGCAATTCGCTGACCGACTCGGCGCCCATGCCAAAGGCCACGCGCTCCGGCGTACCGAACAGGTTGCCGAGCACCGGGATATCAAAGCCGGTCGGGTTCTCGAACAGCAGCGCCGGGCCCTTGTTACGCAGGGTACGGTCGCAAATCTCAGTCATTTCCAGCACCGGGGAAATCGGCATCTGAATACGTTTCAACTCTCCGCGCTGCTCAAGTTGCTGCACGAAATCCCGAAGATCCTTGAATTTCATTAACCATGCCACCCGTAAAATAGGCGTACATCCTACCTGCTCTGAGGGCGGCTGGCAGCTTAATTGGCCGTTAGCCCTCGTGATTGCAGCGAACGAAACAACGGCTCCAGGAAGGCCTCGACGTGCCGCGCACCGACATCAGAGAGGTGATTGTCATCGGTGTACAGCGCTCGGCCGTTGAACTCAACCCGGCACAAGCCATCGGCGCCGCACAGCAAGGGCGCGGGGTCGAGCACCGTGACACCGCTGTCGGCCGCTGCCAACTCGTCAAACAGCTGGGAGATAAAGGCTTGGCGCTTGAGGTGCTCGGCCACGGGCAGGCCTTCTCGGTCCACCGGCCGGTGCATCATCGCCAGGCGACTGAGACGGTAAGGCACGATGATTTCCTGCAACGGCACCTCCTTGATCAGCCAGACTCTATGGCCTGCGGCGCGCAAATCCTTGATGCGCTCGCGCAGCCCCTCAGCGAAGCGTTGCTCAGCGATGGCACGCACGTATTGACCTGTCGCGGGGTCCTTGAGCGCGTGCTCTTTGTCACCTGACATCTGCCCATAGAGGTACAAGCTCCAGCGCGCCGCCAGCACCACATCGCTGAAGGATCGCTCGGCCAGCGCTTTTTCCACGCGATGATTGAAATGGGCGCAGCGGGCAATGTTTTCCAGGCCATCCAAAGGCACGCAACCCGCAAAACTGGCCTCTACCAGGCTGATGTCGTGCCGCTTGGCCGCCATCTCAAGTGCTGGAATCAAGGCCGTGGCGTGACTGTCACCCCATACCAGTGCGGAAACCGCGCTGTCTTTAGAACCGAAATAACAGAACAGCCGCTCGTCGGGCGTGTCTTTGTCGGCCATGCACGCCATCAACTCCGGGCTCCACTTTTTTGCCTGGGCATAACGCAGGGCCTGCTCGGATAAGCGCGATGGCACACCGTCGGCCTTGCGCAACGCCACACCTGTGATGCCGAGGCACAGGATCCCGACGCACGCCGCCGCCAGAATCGCCTTACGCCCGGGCAGCAGGCGCTTCTCCCGAAACGGAGTTTCCACAAAACGCCAGGACAGGTAGCCCAACACCAGGCTCAGCAGCATCAGACCGCCCAGTTCCAGCGGGCTCAGGCCATCAACCGCGGCATAGCTGGCATACACGAACACCGGCCAGTGCCACAGGTACCAGGAGTAGGAAATCAACCCCACGCCCACCATCACCCGTGAACTCAGCAGGCGCCCGACCCAGGTGGGTTGCTGGCCGTTGGCCCAGATCAGCCCGACCACACCCAGCACCGGCAACAACGCGGCCGCGCCGGGAAACGGTGTGGCTGAATCAAATACTAAAACGGCGATCAGTATCAGTGTCATCGACAACAGGCTGATCCCTTGGGCCAGAGCGGGCGACGCTCGCCATTCACGCAGGGGCATCACCGCCAGCATGGCGCCGGCCAGCAACTCCCAGGCACGCAGATGCAACAGGTAGAACGCCTTTTGCGGCGCATGAACCACCGCCCACAGGCTCATGCCGAACGACACCAGCAAAATCCCGAATAGCGCCAGGCGCCAATGCTTCAGGCGACTGGCCAGCAAGGTCAACAGCAGCGGGAAGATGATGTAGAACTGCTCTTCGACCGCCAGCGACCAAGTGTGCAACAACGGCTTGATGTCGGAGGCCGCCTCAAAGTAACCGTGCTGGCGAGAAAACAGCAGGTTGGAGGTGAAGATCGCCTGGTAGTGCACCGACCGCCCAAGCTCCTCGTAGTCCTTGGGCGCCAACAGGAACCAGCCCACCGCCAGGGTGGCCGCCATCATGACAAACAGCGCCGGCAGGATGCGCCGGGCACGCCGCGCCCAGAAATCCACAAAGCTGAAGCGCCCGGCCTGGCGTTCCCGACAGATGATCGAGGTGATCAGGAACCCTGAAATCACGAAAAATACATCTACACCGACGAAGCCGCCTGTTACACCGGGCACCCCAAAATGGAACAGCACCACAGCCAGCACTGCAACGGCGCGTAGCCCATCGATGTCTCTTCGGTAAGCAAGAACAGTCATAAAACGTAGTCAACCTGATACGAATGGGAGTGAGCGTAGCCTCACTCCCCTTTTTTGTTTCTTAACTGACACTTATGCCGCACAAACCTCCCTTTTTTGGCGCAAAAAAATGGCGCCCCTTGGTGCGCCATTTTTTCGACCTGAAACGTCGTACTATTTACGCTTCATCGACAGGAAGAACTCGTCGTTGGTCTTGGTGGTTTTCAGCTTGTCGACCAGGAACTCGATGGCGGCTACTTCGTCCATCGGGTGCAGCAGCTTGCGCAGGATCCACATGCGCTGCAGTTCGTCGTCAGCGGTCAGCAACTCTTCGCGGCGGGTGCCGGAACGGTTGATATTGATCGCCGGGAACACGCGTTTTTCCGCGATGCGACGATCCAGTGGCAGTTCCATGTTGCCGGTACCCTTGAACTCTTCGTAGATCACTTCGTCCATCTTCGAACCGGTTTCAACCAGTGCGGTGGCGATAATGGTCAGCGAGCCGCCTTCTTCGATGTTCCGCGCGGCACCGAAGAAACGTTTCGGTTTCTCCAGGGCGTGGGCATCGACACCACCGGTCAATACCTTGCCGGAGCTCGGGATCACGGTGTTGTAGGCACGGGCCAGACGGGTGATGGAGTCGAGCAGGATCACCACGTCCTTCTTGTGTTCGACCAGGCGCTTGGCCTTCTCGATCACCATTTCGGCAACCTGCACGTGGCGGGTTGGCGGCTCGTCGAACGTGGAGGCAACCACTTCGCCGCGCACGGTGCGCTGCATTTCGGTTACTTCTTCCGGACGCTCATCGATCAGCAGCACGATCAGGTGAACTTCAGGATTGTTACGCGCGATGTTCGCGGCAATGTTCTGCAGCATGATGGTCTTACCGGCTTTCGGCGGGGCGACGATCAGGCCACGCTGGCCTTTGCCGATCGGGGCGCACAGGTCGATCACACGACCGGTGAGGTCTTCGGTGGAACCGTTACCGGCTTCCATCTTCATGCGCACGGTCGGGAACAGCGGGGTCAGGTTCTCGAAGAGAATCTTGTTTTTCGCGTTCTCGGGACGATCGAAGTTGATCGTGTCGACCTTGAGCAGGGCGAAATAACGCTCGCCTTCCTTCGGTGGGCGGATCTTGCCAACGATGGTGTCACCGGTGCGCAAGTTGAAGCGACGGATCTGGCTTGGCGAGACGTAGATATCGTCTGGGCCGGCGAGATAGGACGCGTCAGCAGAGCGGAGGAAGCCGAAGCCGTCCTGGAGAATCTCCAGCACGCCATCACCGGAGATTTCCTCGCCGCTTTTCGCGTGCTTCTTGAGCAGGGAGAAAATCACGTCCTGCTTGCGCGAACGGGCCATATTTTCTATGCCCATTTCTTCGGCCAATTGGAGCAGGTCGGTAATCGGCTTTTGCTTGAGTTCAGTCAGATTCATATAGGAATGACGTAATCATTTATGGAGGGGGGAAATTAAGCTTTTGGCTTAATGAGGCCGCGCCGCAGAGAAGGCGACAGGATCGCGTACTAATCGAAAAGGAATGCGTCGGCGACGGCTTGCAGGGGGCAGTGGAGAAACCAGTGCGGGGCCGAATGTACCACCTGTGTTTCGGAGCGTCTAGCCCTGTTTCACGAAAAAGCCCCGCTATTTTGCGGGGCTTTTTTGACGACGCTTAGATGTTCGCGTCCAGGAAAGCTTGGAGCTGAGACTTCGACAGCGCGCCTACCTTGGTCGCTTCGACGTTGCCGTTCTTGAACAGCATCAGGGTCGGGATGCCACGCACGCCGTGCTTGGCCGGGGTTTCCTGGTTGTCGTCGATGTTCAACTTGGCAATGGTCAGCTTGCCTTCGTAGGTGGTCGCAATGTCGTCCAGGACTGGAGCGATCATTTTGCAAGGGCCGCACCATTCAGCCCAGTAGTCAACCAGCACCGGGCCTTGAGCCTTGAGTACTTCGGCCTCAAAGGTCGCGTCGGTGACGTGCTTGATAAGATCGTTGCTCATGGATGTCTCCGGATTGTAAGCAAAAAAAACGTGGCCCATCATAGCCGCCCTTCCCCCGTTCAGGAAGCCGCCTCTGATTGAGTCTTCCTATGATGGCCCATGAGTCTGGGTATAGCCCAACTCAGGGCGTTATGGGAGTCACGAAGGCTATGCCGGTGCGCGACGCCGCATTGCGTACATGCTCCTGCATGGTTTTTTGCGCCGCCGCGCTGGCGCGCCGGGCCAGCGCGCGCACTATCCGGCGATGCTCCTGCCAGGTTTCCATGGCACGCTCCGGTCGGATGAACGGTAGCTTCTGACTCTCCAGAAAAACTTCGGCACTCGCGCTCAGAATGCTCACCATCGCCTGGTTGCCGCTGGAGAGCAGGATGCGCTGGTGAAATTCGAAGTCGAGCCTGGCGGCGGCTTCGAAGTCGCCGGCCTTGAGCACCTTGCGCATGGCCTCGACATTGTCTTCCAGGCTGTCCAGCTCATCGAGGGTCAGCGTCACCGCCGCCAACCCCGCCGCGAAACCTTCCAGGGCATAGCGCAACTGGAAGATATCCAGTGGCGTAGCCTGCGCCGCGAAGGGCCAGGCGAACCCCGGTGACTCCTCGACCGCCTGCACGAACACGCCCTTGCCCGGCTGCACACTGACCACACCCAACGCACTGAGGGACGACAATGCCTCACGCAACGACGCTCGGCTCACCCCCAACTGCACTGCCAGATCACGTTGGGACGGCAGTGCATCGCCCGGCCCGAAGCCTTGCTCCTTGATCAGTTTGCGGATGGCCTGCAGGGCCGCTTCCGGTACGGCTTGGGCAATGGAATTCATAAAAAACTCAAGGTTCCAGTCAGCTGAATGGTTAGTTGTAAAGCTATTCGTGGCGGGCGGCAAGCCACGCCCCAAAGGGGCTCGCGAGGTTTTGCCGACGCTCGAAAACAGTGCGCAAAGCCCCGACACTGTTCAGACCAGTCCGACCAGCAAAACTCAACAAATACTGGCCCTGCAGACGATTCCGAGGGTGATGGCATGGGCTGTGCACTGGGCAAACCCAGAAAATCCCTTCGCCCTTCTCGGAGAGTTGCCATGACCAAACGCTACAGCGCCCTGCTTACTGCCCTGTTTGCCAGCCTGATGCTGAGCCAGGCACCCGCCCAGGCCAATGGTCTGGACGACATCGTCGCCCGTGGCACCCTCAAGGTCGCCGTACCCCAGGACTTCCCGCCCTTCGGCTCGGTCGGCCCTGACATGAAGCCACGTGGCCTGGACATCGACACCGCCAAGCTGCTGGCCGACCAGCTCAAGGTCAAGCTGGAACTGACCCCGGTCAACAGCACCAATCGTATTCCGTTCCTCACCACCGGCAAGGTCGATCTGGTGATCTCCAGCCTGGGCAAGAACCCTGAGCGGGAAAAGGTCATCGACTTCTCCAAGGCCTACGCGCCGTTCTACCTGGCCGTGTTCGGCCCGCCTGAAGCCGCCATCAGTAGCACCGACGACCTCAAGGGCAAAACCATCAGCGTGACCCGTGGCGCCATCGAAGATATCGAACTGACCGCCGTCGCCCCCAAGGAAGCCACGATCAAGCGCTTCGAAGACAACAACTCGACCATCGCCGCCTACCTGGCCGGCCAGGTCGACCTGATTGCCAGCGGCAACGTGGTAATGGTGGCGATCAGCGAACGCAACCCAAAACGCGTACCCGCGCTGAAGGTAAAGCTCAAGGACTCGCCGGTGTACGTGGGCGTGAACAAGAACGAGCCGGCATTGCTGGATAAGGTCAACCAGATCCTGGTCGCGGCCAAGGCCGATGGCAGCCTGGAAAAGAACGCTATGCAATGGCTGAAAGAGCCACTGCCCGCCGATCTCTGAAAGCGGAGCTGACTCATGGCGTATCAATTTGACTTTGTGCCGGTGCTGGCCAACACCGACCTGCTGCTGCGCGGCGCGCTGTTCACCCTCGAACTCACGGCCATCGGCGCCATCCTCGGCGTGGCCCTGGGCACCGTTGGCGCTGTGGTGCGGGCGTGGAAGATCCAGCCGTTCGCCTGGTTCTTCGGCGTTTATGTCGAGTTGATCCGCAACACACCGTTCCTGGTGCAGTTGTTCTTCATCTTCTTCGGCCTGCCGTCGCTGGGGCTGAAGATCACCGAGTGGCAAGCCGCCGTGCTGGCGATGGTGATCAACCTGGGGGCCTACTCCACGGAAATCATCCGCGCCGGTATCCAGGCCATTCCTCGCGGGCAGCTGGAAGCCGCTGCGGCGCTGGCGATGACGCGCTTCGAAGCCTTCCGCCACGTGGTACTGCTGCCGGCGCTGGGCAAGGTGTGGCCGGCCCTGAGCAGCCAGATCATCATCGTAATGCTCGGCTCGGCGGTGTGCTCGCAGATCGCCACTGAGGAACTGAGCTTTGCCGCCAACTTTATCCAGTCGCGCAACTTCCGTGCGTTCGAAACCTACGCCCTGACCACCCTGGTGTACCTGTGCATGGCGCTGATGATTCGCCAGTTGCTCAACTGGATCGGTCGCCGCTTCGTGATGAGGAACAGTCGATGAGTGATTTCTCGTTCTGGGACATCGTGCGCAACCTGGCCACCGGCCTGCAATGGACGCTGCTGCTGTCACTGGTGGCGTTTGTCGGGGGCGGCGTGATCGGCTTGCTGGTGATGACGATGCGCATCAGCCGCAACGCCTTCCCACGCAATGTGGCGCGCACCTATATCGAACTGTTTCAGGGCACGCCGCTATTGATGCAGCTGTTCCTGGTGTTTTTCGGCATAGCCCTGCTGGGTGTGGATATCTCGCCCTGGCTGGCGGCGGCGATTGCCCTGACTCTGTTTACCAGCGCTTACCTCGCCGAGATCTGGCGCGGCTGCGTCGACTCCATCGCCCCCGGGCAATGGGAAGCGTCGGCCAGCCTGGCGCTCAACCCGCTGGAGCAACTGCGCTATGTGATCCTGCCCCAGGCACTGCGCATTGCCGTAGCGCCGACGGTGGGCTTCTCGGTACAGGTGGTCAAGGGCACCGCCGTGACCTCGATCATCGGCTTCACCGAACTGACCAAGACCGGCGGCATGCTCGCCAACGCCACCTTCGAACCCTTCATGGTCTACGGCCTGGTGGCCCTTGGTTACTTTTTACTCTGCTACCCCCTGTCCCTCAGTGCCCGCTACCTGGAAAGGAGACTGCATGCCTCTGCTTAGAATTTCCGCCCTGCATAAGTATTACGGCGATCACCATGTGCTCAAGGGCATCGACCTGACCGTGGATGAAGGCCAGGTGGTGGCGATCATTGGCCGCAGTGGCTCGGGCAAATCCACATTGCTGCGCACGCTCAACGGCCTGGAGTCCATCAACGACGGCGTGATCGAGGTCGATGGCGAGTACCTCGACGCCGCCCGCGCCGATCTGCGCAGCCTGCGGCAGAAAGTCGGCATGGTGTTCCAGCAGTTCAACCTGTTCCCGCACCTGACGGTAGGCGAGAACGTCATGCTCGCGCCGCAAGTGGTGCAGAAAGTATCGAAGGCCAAAGCGGCGCAATTGGCCAGGCAAATGCTGGAGCGCGTCGGGCTGGGTGAAAAATTCGACGCTTACCCCGATCGCTTGTCCGGCGGCCAGCAACAACGCGTGGCGATTGCGCGCGCCTTGGCCATGTCGCCCAAGGTGCTGTTATGCGATGAAATCACCTCGGCCCTCGACCCGGAACTGGTCAATGAAGTGCTCAGCGTGGTGCGCCAATTGGCCAAGGACGGCATGACCCTGATCATGGTGACCCACGAGATGCGCTTCGCCCGTGAAGTCGGCGACAAGCTGGTGTTCATGCACCAGGGCAAAGTGCATGAGGTGGGCGATCCCAAAGTGCTATTCGCCCACCCGCAAACCGCCGAGCTGGCGAGCTTCATTGGCTCTACGGAACAGCCGGGCTGACCAGTTCGAATTGGCCATGGCCCTCCAGCAGCGTCTCCCGAGGCACCGCGAGGGCATTGGCCGGCAGTTGAACCGTGACCTCTACTTGGGCTGTCAGCCGACGGCCCATCACCGGCGTACCGCTTGCGCTTGCATACAACGTACGACCCGGTAGCAGCTGTCCGCTGGAGGTGTCATCGGACTGCCACGATACCGGCCTGCCATCGACCTGAGCCTGCCTCAGGTTCAAGGTGAAACGCCCTTGTCGCCCGAACTGAAAGCCCTGTGCATCGGCGGCGACACTGCTGAAACGCAGCGCCATTGCCGAAGGATCCGCGCAAAGCACGCTCAAGTGCAGCGTACGCGGCGTGTCCAGCGTCATTAGCGCCCTGCCGGAGGAGGCTTGCGCAGGGCGAATCACGCCATAGTCGACACGGGGCTCACTCAGGGTCATCCGGCAGTTTTCAGCCTGCGCCTGGGTCGTCACCAGGGCTACCCACAACAGCCACAGGTTCCTGTGCTTAGCGAACATGGCAGACCACCGGTGCGGTTTCATAGAGTTTGTCATCGTCAGGCTCTTGCTCCGGGTTGACTTGCAGCACGCAGGATTGCGAATCCGGCAGTGAAACCTTCAAGGTTTGCGGACCATCGATATTGCTGAGGAAAATCATGCCGTCACCCACCACACTGGTCACAAAGGTGTTGTCCTGACCGAACACTGCAGCGCCTTGAGGCAGTGGCCGACCCCGTTCATCCTGGGCTTCAAGCAACAGACGACGGACTTTCACCACATCAAAGTTGAGAATATTGACTGACCCCCGACCGGCAGCGAGTACCTTGGTGCCGTTCTTCAAGTCGACGCGCTTGGGCAGCGACTGGGTCTGCACCTGCAGGTGGTTGTTGCTGTAGGCCTGCAGCCCGGGGATCACCGCCTGGCCACTGAAATCGGTCCATACCGGCCCTTGGGGCGTGGAGACCTTGGCCGCTCCGATATCTCCCACCGACACAATGCCAAAGGTGTCCTGCACGGTATACGGCGAGAAGGTCACCCCGTGCTCATGGGCCACGATGCCGCCTTGCAGTTGGCCGGAATAGTTGGTGTTCGACGGGTCACGGCTGACGCCCAGGGTCACGCGGGTATACCGCGGCAAGACACCCACACGAGCGCGCACGCTTTGTTCTCGTTCTTTCACGTCCCGATCGACACCGACCTCATAGTTCACATAGTCGTTGACCCGCTCGCTGAGGGCGGTGCCAGCTTCCAGCCGGTCACCTCGACGACTGACGTAAGTGGTCATGCGCCGATCAGTGCCGAGGGGCACCGTGACCTGCAGCCTGACCGACGTGCCCTCGTCCAGCCGCTCGTCGCGGCGGCCACCTCGAACCGGGTCATGGCGCCGAGGGGCGGTCGCACCGACCTGGGCGTCGGCAATCAGTGCGACCCCTACGCCTTTGAAGGTGTCGTTCCACGAGGCAAAGAGGTGATCGCTGGATTGCCCGTCAAACTGAGAGCTACGGGTGAAACCGAGGGAGAATCCACCCAGGTATGGGGCCGTCCAGCTCAAACCTGCCGTGTACTGGCGCTTGAAACGGGCATCGAGGCTGTACCCCCGCGAAGCCTGACCGGCGTCCAGTACCTCCCGGTAACCGCGACTCTGTACCGAAGCGCTCAGGTTGATATCAAGATTGGCGAATAAAGGAGCCCCCAATGACAGCGTGCTACGCGTGCCACCCACCTCATCTTGAGCATCACGGGAAAGGTTATGGCGCACGCCCACGGTCATCTGATGGAAAAACACACTGCTGAGGGTTCCACCTGCCGATTGGTACTCATCGGTACTCAGCAGACCGAAACCCAACGACGAGCGCTGGCCCAGCCCCCAGGTGCCGCTGCCCATGGCAACCACGGGCGAATCCTGGTTGTCGATGGACGTTTCACGCACCTTGCCGAGGGAAAAGTAATATCCCGGCTTGATCGGAGCCCCACCCCGAAAGGACGCAGCGGGCACCACGAAACTGCGCGTTGCCCCACGCACGTCAATCACGCTCACATCAAGGTCACTGGTGCTGTTCAGCAACGGTAAACCGGTCAGCCTGAACGGACCTTCCGGCACCAGGGTGGAATGGATCAATGCGCCTGATTGACGAACTTCCACCCGCGACTGGCTTTGAGCCAGCCCTTCAACCACGACATTGCTGTCGCCCGCACCGCTGCGCTGCTGGCCGTCTGGAGAGAACTGCACGCCGGTCAGTTGCACACCGCCAAAAATCGGGTTGTTGCTGGAAATCTGCCCCACCTGGAAGGTCGACTGCAACGCCGCGATATCACGCTGGGCATAGGCGCTTACCTGTTCGGTACGCGTCTTGCCATTGTCGGAGATATAGAACTGGCGGCTGCGAACGATCCAGTTACCCAGGTTGAATCCCGCCTCCGTATAGGCCGATACGACGCGACTTGGCCTACCGCGAGAGTGGGTATCAAAACCCCATACGTCGTAGTTGAAGATGGCGGCCGCGCCACCCTCGGAAAAATCCCCGCCCTCCCACTCCGGCGCACGCAGGGACTGGGTCGGCACCACCAGGGCGACCTCATCGCTGCTAGGGCGCAGACGCACCATGGTCGCCGGGTATTCTCCAACAAAATCATGGCAGGCCTGGTCAGGGGTGATGCCCTCGCGCAGAAGCCTGGACGGGGTAACCAGACCGGCTTTTGCCAGCAACGCAGGAGTGAAGCACAACTGGCCCTGATAATCGAAACGCGCGTCAACCAACCCCAGCGGCGTGCCATTGACTCGCAGCCCGACGACATGGACACCTTCGCGAAAGCGCGCTGCGCTGCGAAAGTATTCAGAAACCTGTGGATCTATTCCAAGGGAGGTCAACGCGGCCAAGTCAAACCCCTGCCCCAGCCCAACCGCTGCGCTGGTGCCGGGCAGACTCCAGAGCGTCGCGAGCCCCAGCAGAATCCTGGAGCGAGCCTGGGAAACACTGCTCGGCACGCTATTGGCAGAGCGACGGGTAGGCCTGATCTTTTTCATAGGCCCGTCAATCCGCACCAGCCGTAACGGGTGCGCGGTAACTGTCCACCGTAAACCCGTAGACCGTGGCCGGGTGAATCTCCACCGCCACCACTCCCGCCACAGAGCCTGCCGACGCGAGCGTCAGCACTTCGCCCGGCAGGATGTAGGTTCTCGGCAACGTTGCCACGCTTGCCTGCGGATGCAGCTGCACTTCCATCCCTAGGCGGACGACATAAGCGCTGTTGTTGTGGACCCTCAACTGATCTCCTTTACGCTCCCATGTCAGCAACTGCCAGGGCGCGTCATGCCTGGGCAAGCCTTTGGGATGCAGGATCAATGGCAGGCTCTGGCGCAGGGTGATACCAATGGTCGCACCGCCGGGTGCACGTGCCTCAGGGATACCTTCAAAGGAAACGCGTTTCAGGCGCTGGGTCTTGAGGGGTTGCTTTGTAGTACTGATAAAGCGAACAAGTTGGGTGTCGCCCGCTTCGACCCGCGTAATCGGGGGCGTCACGATCAACAAGTGTTCGGGGTCTTCGGGTATGTTTTGTATGACGGAATGAAGCAATGCAGGGCCAGGGTCCGTATTTTTAACATTAAGCGTTGCCTCGCCCTCTTCCTCATTCAGAATGACAACGGTTGTTTCGGGCTGCATTCCGTCTGCCATGGCCATACCGCACAAAAAAAGAGACAAACCTATATATCGCAGCAACGAAATAACGGTTATTGATAAACCATTCACCGATTTTCCCCACAACCAAAAGAAGTCGAACACCAACAAATGCACACATTACAACTACCGACATTTAACAGAGACAGGTAAGTATCTCTGGCTAAATGTCGGCCGTTAATGATGTTTTTAGATGTAATCCACTAACAGACTGGTGCGACCGTCCAGCGTTACATCGCGCGCCAGGTCCAAATCGTTCGCGCGGTTGATAACGGCCTTCACTTCAAGCGTGCCTGTAAGCGTGGTAACGAATGCAGGTACCGCAGTGGCACCGCTACGCCATGAATACTGGGCTGGCGATTGCGCGACTTTACCGTCACTGATCTGCCAGGACGCGCCCTGACTGCTCCGCATGATGGGGCTCAGGCTCCCAGTGGACGATCTCAGGTCCTTGAGCGTGACGGAGTACCCACCAGTGCGCTTGCCATTGGCAAGGCCCAGGCTGTAGTTCTGCGCCTCGGTGAACCCGGCACCGAGGATACCTACCACCTTGCTTTGGGCAGGTTGCAGGTCTGTGAGCGCCACTCGGAACTGCGCTGGGCTCTGGCCGCAACTGATGCTCAAGCTGACCGTTTTAGCTGCAAGAGGATTGAACTGCGTCGGGGACAGGTTTGCGGCTGGAATTGTCTGATAATCGACGATGCCGCCTCCAGCGAGGCTGAGGTTGCAAGCCACTGGCTTGATAGTCCCCCGTACAATCAGTTCGGCAACATTCGTAGCATGAGCCCCAATACTTGCGGCCAAGCAAAGAGCACCCACTGTCACACCAAGCATTTTTTTCATGATCAACCTGTCATCTGTAATGAGTAGGTGCATTTACGACAGCCGAAAACTCCGACCATAAATAAATAACACCACGGCGAAATTGCCGGGTGACAGTCTGTCGTTTTGGCTCGTGATTAAAGAATCAGATGGGGCGCCAGTTGTTGTGGGAACCGTAAAGACAAGCAGTGAGCCATGTCAAAATACCGAGTAGGCACAAATGCAAAATCAATAAATTATTAACCGCTCCCTTGTAGGCAAAATCATAAACAGCATGATGACAATAAAAAGTTAAATACTCCTACAAAGCTAAAACCGCTTTCGTTGATAGCCCTGAAAACCACCCTACATTTCCCACAAGAATTCCTCACAGACACCCGCAGGAAAATTACCGGCGCACTACGCGTTGGCGCCAGCGGTCGATCGTGGCACGATGGTCAGGTTATCGACCGAGACCCCAAACCATGCCGCAATCCCAAGCCAAGAATCTGTCCCTGATCGCCGCCATCGACCTGGGCTCCAACAGCTTTCACATGGTCGTGGCCAAGGCCCAGAACGGTGAAATCCGCATCCTTGAGCGGCTCGGAGAGAAAGTGCAACTGGCTGCCGGGATCGACGACGAGCGCCAGCTCAACGAAGAATCCATGCAACGCGGGCTCGATTGCCTGAAGCGGTTTGCGCAACTGATCAACGGCATGCCCCTGGGCGCCGTTCGAATCGTCGGCACCAACGCGTTGCGTGAAGCGCGTAACCGTGGTGAATTCATCCGCCGCGCCGAGGAGATCCTCGGGCACCCGGTAGAAGTCATCTCCGGCCGTGAAGAAGCCCGTCTTATCTACCTGGGCGTGTCCCACACCCTGGCCGATACACCAGGCAAACGCCTGGTCGCCGACATTGGCGGCGGCAGTACCGAATTCATCATTGGGCAAAGGTTCGAGCCATTGCTGCGCGAAAGCCTGCAGATGGGCTGCGTCAGCTTCACCCAGCGTTACTTCAAAGACGGCAAGATCACCCCGGCACGCTACGCCCAGGCCTACACCGCGGCGCGGCTGGAGATCATGAGCATCGAACACGCCCTGCACCGCCTGACCTGGGATGAAGCCATCGGCTCGTCCGGCACCATCCGCGCCATCGGCCTGGCACTGAAAGCGGGCGGCCATGGCACCGGCGAGGTCAACGCCGAGGGCCTGGCGTGGCTCAAGCGCAAGCTGTTCAAGCTGGGGGATGCCGAGAAAATCGACTTCGACGGTATCAAGCCTGATCGTCGCGCGATCTTCCCGGCCGGTCTGGCGATTCTCGAAGCGATCTTCGATGCTCTTGAACTGCAACGCATGGACCACTGCGACGGCGCCCTGCGTGAAGGCGTGCTCTATGACCTGCTGGGTCGCCATCACCACGAAGACGTGCGTGAGCGCACGCTCACTTCGTTGATGGAGCGTTACCACGTCGACCTGGAACAAGCCGCCCGAGTGGAGCGCAAAGCCCTGCACGCCTTCGACCAGGTGGCCGAAGACTGGGACCTGGAAGACGGCGTCTGGCGCGAGTTGCTGGGCTGGGCCGCCAAGGTGCATGAAGTGGGCCTGGACATCGCCCACTACCATTACCACAAGCACGGCGCCTACCTGATCGAGCACTCGGACCTGGCCGGCTTCTCCCGTGAAGACCAGCAAATGCTCGCCCTGCTGGTGCGCGGCCATCGCCGTAACATCCCCAAGGACAAATTTGCTGAATTCGGCGACGAAGGCATCAAGCTGATCCGCCTGTGCGTGCTGCTGCGCTTTGCGATCCTGTTCCACCACATCCGTGGCACCCAGGCAATGCCCCAGGTGACCCTGCGCGCCGACGGCGACAGCCTGGATGTGGTATTCCCGAAAGGCTGGCTGGATGAGAACCAGCTGACCCAGGCGGATTTTGGCCTGGAAGCGGAGTGGCTGAAGCGGGTGGGGTTCAGCCTGAACCTGCGCTGATCTGAAGAACTCTGCAAAACAATTGTGGGAGGGGGCTTGCCCCCGATAGCTGTGGATCAGTCCAAGTATTTGGTGACTGACACACCGCCATCGGGGGCAAGCCCCCTCCCACATTTTTAGACCCCCGCAGGGTTTTAGTTCACCGTCAGAATCGGGCTACCCAACTTCTCCAGCAACGTCGCCTGCGCACTGCGCGGGTTCTGGTTGCCGGTCGGCGTGTTGCGCACGTAGCGACCGTCCGACTGCAGGCTCCAGCTGTGGGTGTTGTCGGTGAGGTAGCTTTCCAGCTCCTTCTTGACCCGCATGATCAGCTTCTTGCCTTCCACCGGGAAGCACGTCTCTACGCGCTTATCGAGATTGCGCTCCATCCAGTCGGCGCTGGAGAGGAACATCTGCTCTTCGCCGCCGTTGAGGAAGTAGAACACCCGTGTGTGCTCCAGGAAGCGGCCGATGATCGAGCGCACATGAATGTTGTGCGAAACCCCGACAATGCCAGGGCGCAGGCAGCACATGCCGCGCACCACCAGGTCAATGCGCACGCCGGACTGGCTGGCCTTGTACAGCGCGCGGATGATCTTCGGATCGGTCAGCGAGTTGAACTTGGCGATGATGTGCGCCGGCTTGCCGTCGAGGGCGAACTGGGTTTCGCGGGCAATCATGTCGAGCATGCCCTTCTTGAGCGTGAACGGCGCGTGCAGCAACTTCTTCATGCGCAAGGTCTTGCCCATGCCGATCAACTGGCTGAACAATTTGCCGACGTCTTCACACAAGGCGTCGTCGGAGGTCAGCAAGCTGTAGTCGGTGTAGAGCTTGGCGTTGCCGGCGTGGTAGTTGCCGGTGCCCAAGTGGGCGTAACGCACGATCTCGCCGGCTTCACGGCGCAGGATCAGCATCATCTTGGCGTGGGTCTTGAAGCCGACCACGCCATAGATCACCACCGCACCGGCTGCTTGCAGACGGCTGGCCAGTTGCAGGTTGGACTCTTCGTCGAACCGCGCACGCAACTCGATCACCGCGGTGACTTCCTTGCCGTTACGCGCGGCGTCGACCAGGGCATCGACGATTTCCGAGTTGGCGCCGGAACGGTACAGGGTCTGGCGTACGGCCAACACATGCGGGTCCTTGGCGGCCTGGCGCAACAGGTCGACCACCGGGGTGAAGGACTCGAACGGGTGCAGCAGCAGGATGTCCTGCTTGCTCACCACGCTGAAGATGTTCTCGCTGTTTTGCAGCAGTTTCGGGATCTGCGGGGTGAACGGCGTGTATTGCAGCTCCGGATGGCTGTCCAGGCCGGTGATGCTGAACAGGCGCGTCAGGTTCACCGGGCCATTGACTTGATACAGCTCGGTCTCGCCCAGGTTGAACTGCTTGAGCAGGTAGTCCGACAGATGTTTCGGGCAGGTGTCGGCCACTTCCAGGCGCACCGCATCGCCGTAGCGCCGCGAGAACAGCTCGCCGCGCAGGGCACGGGCCAGGTCTTCGACGTCTTCGGAGTCCAGCGCCAGGTCGGCGTTACGGGTCAGGCGGAACTGGTAGCAGCCTTTTACCTTCATGCCCTGGAACAGGTCATCGGCGTGCGCATGGATCATGGAGGATAGGAATACATAGTTATCGCCTGCGCCCCCCACCTCTTCCGGTACCTTGATGATCCGTGGCAGCAAACGGGGCGCCGGGATGATTGCAAGGCCCGAGTCGCGACCGAAGGCGTCGATACCTTCCAGCTCCACGATGAAGTTGAGGCTCTTGTTCACCAGCAACGGGAACGGGTGAGTCGGGTCCAGGCCAATCGGGGTGATGATCGGCGCGATCTCGTCGCGGAAGTAGCGACGCACCCAGGTCTTGATCTTGGTGGTCCAGTGACGGCGACGGATGAAACGGACCTGATGCTTTTCCAGCTCCGGCAGCAGGATGTCGTTGAGGATCGCGTACTGGCGGTCCACATGGCCGTGCACCAGCTCGCTGATGCGCGCCAGGGCCTGGTGCGGCTGCAGACCGTCGGCGCCGGCCTGTTCACGGGCGAAGGTGATCTGCTTCTTGAGGCCGGCCACGCGGATTTCGAAGAACTCATCCAGGTTGCTGGAGAAGATCAGCAGGAACTTGAGCCGCTCCAGCAGCGGGTAGGACTCATCCAGCGCCTGTTCCAGCACACGGATGTTGAATTGCAGTTGTGACAGCTCGCGGTGGATGTACAGGCTGCTGTCATCCAGGTTGGTCACCGCCGCTACCGGGGCCGGCACGGGCGGTTCGGCCACCACGACGGGCGCGGCGGGCTCATGCTCCGGCGGGGTCTCGGTGACTTGTTCAACCACCGGGTGAGCGTCTTTTACGGCAACTTCTGTGAGTCCTTCGGTATTCATCGAGTGTTCCTGTGAGGGCTATTGTTGCTCTCTAAGCAATTGGGCGGCGCGGGCGGCGAAGTAGGTCAGGATGCCATCAGCCCCGGCGCGTTTAAAGGCTGTCAGGGATTCAAGGATCACCCCTTCGCTCAGCCATCCATTCTGTATTGCAGCCATGTGCATGGCGTATTCGCCACTGACCTGATAGACAAAGGTCGGCACTTTGAATTGGTCTTTGACCCGGTAAAGGATGTCCAGGTACGGCATCCCCGGCTTGACCATCACCATGTCAGCACCTTCGGCCAGGTCGGCCGCCACTTCGTGCAGGGCTTCATGGCTGTTGGCCGGGTCCATCTGGTACGAGGCCTTGTTGGCCTTGCCCAGGTTCAGCGCCGAGCCCACCGCATCGCGGAACGGGCCGTAATAGGCGCTGGCGTACTTGGCCGAGTAGGCCATGATCCGCACGTTGACGTGGCCGGCCAGCTCCAGGGCTTCACGAATCGCCTGGATGCGGCCGTCCATCATGTCCGACGGGGCAACCACCTGGGCGCCGGCTGCCGCATGGGACAAGGCTTGCTTGACCAGCGCATCGACGGTGATGTCGTTTTGAACATAGCCGTCTTCGTCAAGAATGCCATCCTGTCCGTGGGTGGTGAACGGGTCCAACGCCACGTCGGTGATCACCCCAAGCTGCGGAAAACGCTCGCGCAGGGCACGGGTGGCGCGCTGGGCGATCCCGTCCGGGTTCCAGGCTTCGGCAGCATCCAGCGACTTGAGTTCAGACGGCGTGACCGGGAACAGTGCCAAGGCCGGAATCCCCAACTCGACCCAACCAGCGGCTTCTTCAAGCAGCAGATCAATGGTCAAGCGCTCCACGCCCGGCATCGAAGCCACCGCTTCCCGACGTTTTTCCCCGTCCAGCACAAACACCGGCAGGATCAGATCATCGGTCGTCAGCACGTTTTCACGCACCAGACGGCGAGAAAAATCATCACGACGATTGCGACGCAGACGGGTGGCGGGGAACAGGCGATTGGCAGGGGTAAAGCTCACGACAGACTCCTGAGCCCGGGTTTACGGGCGAGCGATGCAGTTATAAGCGGCCATTATGACGAAGGTATGACAGTTGTGCTTAAGGATGCGACCTGTAGTCGCATTCGGCATTTCCGTAGGAATTGTTCACTTCGTGACACATCTCGATACTTTCATGAATCTTCATGAAGGCGTAGGCTGCGCGTTCATTTCGCCAGCACCCCAGACCATGCTTCAACAATTCCTGCATGACTTCGGCTACTTTGCGCTCTTCCTGGGCACTTTCTTTGAAGGCGAGACCATTCTGGTTCTCGCAGGCTTCCTGGCGTTCCGTGGATACATGGATATCAACCTGGTGGTGGTCGTTGCCTTTTTCGGCAGCTACGCCGGCGATCAGCTTTGGTATTACATGGGTCGCAGACACGGCCGCAAGCTGTTGGCGCGCAAGCCACGCTGGCAATTGATGGGTGACAAGGCACTGGAGCATATCCGCAAGCACCCGGATATCTGGGTACTGAGCTTTCGCTTCGTGTACGGGTTGCGCACCGTCATGCCAGTGGCGATTGGCCTCTCCGGCTATCCACCGTTGCGCTATCTGATCCTCAACGGCATTGGCGCTGCGATCTGGGCTTTGGCCTTGGGCGCTGCGGCCTATCACTTCGGCGCCGTACTGGAAGGCATGCTGGGCAGCATCAAGAAATACGAGCTGTGGGTATTGGGTGCCTTGCTGATACTGGGCTTCGGCCTGTGGCTGCGCCGTCGCATCAAGAATGCACGCATCGCCCGCGAGGCCTGCGCCGACGCCAAGGCCCGGCTCGCGGCAGAGCCGGACCCGGTCGAGCCGCCTAAGACACCAGTCGAGTAAACCGGCTTCTGCAGCAGAAGAGGCCAATCACACTGAGCAAGCTGTAGCTCAGCAGGCCCAGCCAGCCCAGGTTGCTGGCCGGCCATAACCCGACCAACGGTGCCAGCCACACCAGCGGTACGTTCAGCACCAGCCGCGAAAGCTCGGCCTTCAACGTCCAAGGCCGGTTCTCCAGCGCCACCCCCAAGGTAAACAGCCCCAGCGCCATGGCACTCCAACCGAGGATCAGTGCCGCCGTGGGCAAACCTTCGCCGAAATTCATCAGATAGCTGCCAAAGCCAACATAGGCCGCAAATTGCAGTGCGATGTACACCTGTTGACGCACGTCCAGTGGCACGTCGAATTTACGGAACTGGCTCAGGTCGTGCCTGGCCATCGGGTACTTGGCCTTCACGTCCGCCGGGCGCCAGCCGGTGCGCATGAACCAGATGCGCAGCTTGTCCCACCAACGCTCGGTGCGCCGCGCATCACTCCACAACTGGGCATAGAACTGCAGGTTGGCCCATAGCGGATTCCAACTGGCCAACGGCGTGGTTACGCCGAAAATCACCGGTTCGTTGTCGTCTTCCTCCTGGAAGGTACCGAACAGCCGGTCCCAAATAATGAACACACCGCCATAGTTACGATCCATGTAGAGAGCGTTCTGTGCATGGTGAGCCCGATGATTGGATGGCGTGACGAAAAACCACTCGTACCAGCCGAGCTTCGGCACGTGCCGGGTGTGCACCCAGAATTGATAGAGCAAATTAAGCGATGCCACGCTGATAAACACCACCAATGGCACGCCGAGTACGGCCAAGGGCAGGTAGAAAATCCAGCTCAGCAGGAAGCCGGTACTGGTCTGGCGCAGTGCGGTGCTGAGGTTGTAGTCCTCACTCTGGTGATGCACCGAGTGTGCGGCCCACAGGATGTTGCGTTCGTGCCCCATGCGATGAAGCCAGTAGTAGCAGAAGTCGTAGAACACGAAGGCGAACACCCAGGTCCAGACGCTTTGGGCCGGCAGATCGATAACGGCAAGATGCTTGAGGGCGAACGCGTAGGTCAAAATCCCCACGCCCTTGGTCAGCAGCCCCGTGGTGGTGGACAGCACCCCGGTGCTGAGGCTGTTGATGGCATCCGCCACCCGGTAGTTACGCTCGCCGCGCCAACGGTCGGCAAGCAACTCCACGACGATCAAGGCAATGAAAAACGGTACCGCGTAAGGCACGAAGTCCATGGTCTGGTCCGGTCTATTTTTGTTACATCAAGATTAGGTGCAGCGGCGTGAGATCCCATTGGCAACAGATGACAAATTAGTAGACATTTAACGCCAAGACCCCAGGAGAAATGCCCATGAGCAAAAAGATTGCAGTGATCCTTTCCGGCTGCGGCGTGTACGACGGCGCAGAGATCCACGAAAGCGTGATCACCTTGCTGCGCCTGGACCAGCGTGGCGCTCAGGTCCAATGCTTTGCCCCGGATATTGCGCAACTGCATGTGATCAACCACCTCACCGGCGAAGAGATGCCCGAGTCGCGCAATGTGCTGGTGGAGTCGGCGCGGATCGCCCGGGGTGACGTGAAAGATATCCGCGAAGCCAACGCCGGCGATTTCGACGCGCTGATCGTGCCCGGTGGGTTTGGCGCGGCGAAAAACCTCTCGAACTTTGCCGTGGAGGGTGCCGGCTGCAGCGTCAACCCGCAGGTGCTGGAACTGGCCGAAGCTTTTGCCGAAGCGGGCAAGCCCATGGGCCTGATCTGCATCTCCCCGGCCCTGGCGGCGAAAATCTACGGCCCCGGCGTGACCTGCACCATCGGCAACTGCGCCGACACCGCCGCCGCACTGGACAAGATGGGCGCTACCCACCAGGAGTGCGGGGTGGAAGATATCGTCGAAGACAAGGCACGCAAGCTGGTGAGCACCCCGGCCTATATGCTCGGCAAGAACATCAGCGAGGTCGCTTCAGGGATCAACAAGCTGGTGGATCGGGTGCTGGAACTGACCCACGAGAACGACTGATAGCCCCACCTATGGTGAGCAGGCTTGTAGGTGACTCGGCTTGTTGTGGCGAGCGGGCTTGCCCCGCGTTGGGCTGCGCAGCAGCCCTAAAACCTGCAGCCATGGTCTAACAGACTCACCGCATCGCTTGAATTGGGGCGGCTTCGCCGCCCAACGCGGGGCAAGCCCGCTCGCCACGGATCAGGGTTGGCGCATCAAGCGTGTAAGAATGCGGTCCAGCGCATTGGCAAACGCCTGCTTTTCCTTCTCCCCGTGGGGCGGTGGCCCGCCCCCCATCTGGCCTTGCTCACGCAGATCAGTGAACAGATTGCGCACCGCCAACCGTTCACTCATGTTGGCGGGGCTGAACTCCTTGCCGCGTGGATCAAGCGCCGTAACGCCCTTCTTTACCAGGCGGTCAGCCAGCGGCACATCGCTGCAGATCACCAGCTCCCCGGGCTCCGCGTGCTCCACCAGGTAGTCATCCGCCGCATCCGGGCCGCTGGGCACCACAATCAGCTTCACACACGAGAAGCTCGGCTTGATCTGGCTCTGACCGGCCACCAGCACCACCTCGAACTGGCGCTTGAGGGCGAACTTCACTACCTGGTCCTTGGCTGCCCGAGGGCAGGCGTCGGCATCGATCCACACCCGCATGCTCAGGCAACCACCCGGCGCTTTTCGGCCAGACGGCTGCGACCGTACAGCACCACAATCGCCAGGATCGCCACCGCCTGTGCACTCAACGAGTACGCATCGGCGTGGATGCCCAGCCAATCGAAATCAAAGAACGCCACCGGCCGGGTGCCGAAGATGCCGGCCTCCTGCAGCGCCTTCACCCCATGGCCGGCAAACACCACCGACAGCGCACACAGCAACGCCGCGTTGATGCCGAAGAACAACGCCAGCGGCAGCTTCGCCGAACCCCGCAGGATCACCCACGCCAGGCCCACCAACAGCACAAGCGCCGTGGCGCCACCCGCCAGCACCGCGTTATGCCCCGCCGGCCCGGCTTGCAGCCACAGGGTTTCGTAGAACAGGATCACTTCGAACAGCTCGCGGTACACCGAGAAGAACGCCAGCACCGCAAAACCGAAGCGCCCGCCGCCGCCTACCAGGCTGCTCTTGATGTAGTCCTGCCAGGCGGCGGCGTGGCGGCGGTCGTGCATCCACACGCCGAGCCACAGCACCATCACACTGGCAAACAGCGCCGTGCAGCCTTCAAGCAACTCGCGTTGGGCACCGCTCACATCGATCACATACGCGGCCAATGCCCAGGTTGCCAGGCCCGCCAGCAGCGCCAGGCCCCAGCCGACGTTAACGCTGCGCACCGCCGATTGCTGGCCGGTATTGCGCAGGAACGCAAGGATCGCCGCCAGCACCAGAATCGCTTCCAGACCTTCACGCAACAGGATCAGCAAACCGGAGATGTAGCTCAGCGACCAACTCAAGCCATCACCGCCAAGCAGACCGGCGGATTCGGTAAGTTTGCCCTTGGCCACGTCCAGGCGTTGTTGCACCTGTTCAACCGGCAGACCGTCCTGCAACGACTGCCGGTAGGCCATCAACGCCTTTTCGGTGTCCTTGCGCACGTTGGCGTCGACGTTATCCAGCGAGCTTTCTACCAGTTCGAAACCTTCCAGGTACGCAGCCACAGACAGGTCGTAGGCCTGCTCATGATCGCCGTTCTGGAACGCCGCCAGACTCTTGTCCAGGGTGGCCGCGGTGTAGTCGAGCAACTGCGCCGGGCCACGCTTGACCTGCGGCGGTTGCGCACGCTGGGCGCGGAACGTAGCGGCGGCGGCTGGGCCGTTGGCCGCCAGTACTTCATTGGGGGTCTGGCGGGCCAAGTCGGCGAGGTTGAACGGTTGCTCGCTTTTTGCAGCCGCCGGGTCGGCAGTAAAGCCGGCGATGTAGGTAGCCAGGTCCCAGCGCTGGCGGTCGTCCAGTTGATCGGCGAAAGACGGCATGTCGGTGCCTTCAACACCCAGGCCCAGGGTGTTGTAGATCGCGTAGAGGCTCAGGCGATCCAAGCGCACAGCGTCACGCAGATTGGCCGGTGATGGCGTCATGCCCACGCTGGCCGGGCCGTCACCTGCACCTGCGGTGCCGTGGCACACCGAGCAATGCTGGGCATAGAGCGGCGCGCCTCGTGTTGGATCAGGGGTGATCGCCGGGGCCTGGCTGACTTCGTAGGCCACGGCTAGTTGGGCACCTAACTGACGCGCTTGGCGGGCGACTGTCGTACCGTCCTGATGGGCGGTTACAGCCGCTGACAGTTCGTCGACGCCTTTGACCAACGCCGCACGTTCCGGGCGCTGCGGCAGCTCTGCCACCAGGCCCTGCAACACCCCGAGAAACTCCAGCTGTTCACGGTATTCGGACTCATCGATGACCTTGCCCGCCTCCACCGTCGCTGGGTAGTCAGCGCCAATGTAATCCAGCAAATGCAGGGCTTGTGGGGCACCCTCGGCCGTCGCGGCCAACAGATTGAAGCTGCACGACATCAACGCCGGCAAAACCAGCCAGGCGAGAAAGCGAAAAGGGGCAGTCATGAATGAATCTCAAATGGAAATACGAAGTAACACATTGTCAAACGTTAAAGCGTTTGACTCAAGGCACAAGTGATTTGTCGTGGGTTGAGGCAAGGTAGTTGTCAGAACAGTTGGAGGGTGGGTATCGACACCCATGTGGAAGGGGGGCTCGCCCCTCCCCCATTTTCAATCCCGTTTCGTCAGTCAGGCCGTGGCACGATGCAAGCTGGCCAGGAAACCCGCAGCCCCCACAAACAACCCCGCAAACGTACGATTCATCCGTTTCTGCTGCTTAGGCGTGCGCAACAGGCGCAACACCTTCGACGCCAAGCCCGTATACCCCGCCATCACCACCATATCGACGCAGATCATCGTCGCACCCAGGATCAGGTACTGGATCAGTAGCGGCGCCTGTGGGTTCACGAATTGCGGCAGGACCGCCAGCATGAACACCAGGGCCTTGGGGTTGCTGGCGTTGACCAGGAAGCCACGGAACATCATCGCCATCGGTTTACCGATCGGGCGCACGGCCGCGTCATCGGTCATGTCCATGGGCAGGGCGCGCCATTGCTTGATGGCCAGGTACACCAGGTACGCCACGCCAAACCATTTGATCGCATAGAAAGCGGTGGAGGATGTCGCCAGAATGGCACCCAGGCCGCACGCGACCACGGCAATCTGCATCGCCAGGCCCAGTTGCAGGCCGATGGCATTCCAGTAACCACGCAGGAAGCCGTATTGCAGGCCGCTGGACATCGAGGCGATGGCGCCAGCGCCAGGGGAAAGGGAGATGATCCAACTAGCCAGGAAAAAGGCCAGCCACGTATCGAGTGCCATTACACACCTCAGGAGGGAGTTTGCTGTTGTGCCTTAAGCTAACTCCGCCGACCAAAGGATGGCTATAGATTTTTACAGGATGTGAATACTAGCGGTCGCCCGGAAAGACATGGGTACCTGGCCAACGGCGCACCGAGCGCTGGAAGAACAGGCTGTTGGGCACCTGCACCATCGCACTGTCGGTACCGGCCTCTGCCACTTCGACCAACGTGGTATAGAGCAGGTTGATCGCCACGACCCGACCCTTCACGCCCGGTTTGTCGACGGTATCCACCAGTTCGACGATGTCACCCAGGCGAAAGGGCCCGACGGTGAAAATCAGAATGGCGCACAGCAGGTTGGACAACACCGACCACATGGCGAAGAACGCCACGGCGGCAACCGCGACAAACCCGGAGAGTGCCGTCCACAACACCGTGGCGGACACGCCCAGGCGACCCAGCACAAAGATCAGCGCACTGCCCATGATCAGCCAGCGCAAGCCACCGCGCAGTGGCATCAGCAATTGCGGCGGGAACGGATAGCGCTCACCCAGGCGAGTCAGGCCCTTGGCGACAAAACGCTGGGCGAGGTAGCCGGCCAGCAGGATCAGCAGGATTTGCACGCCGACCCATACGGGTTCGACCCACTGCGTCGGTATCGGCAGTTGCAACGCCTCCATCAGGACAGCGCCTCCAGCTCCGCTTGCAGGGTTTCCAGCAATTCGAGGGCCTCCATCCAGGTTTCCTCCAATTGCCCTTCGCGTACTTTGAGCTTGGCCTGTTCAGCCAGCAGGTCGCGCAGTTCGTCCTTGCGGGCCGCCTCGTAGACGGCACTGTCGCCCAGGCTGGTTTCGATCCTGGCCAGGCGCTCATGCACCTTGCCCAGCTCGGCTTCCAGCTTGTCGGCTTCACGCTTGTGCGGCGCCAGCTGTTGACGCAGCGCGGCGGCGGCCTGGCGCTGGGCTTTCTTGTCGGTCTTGTCCGGGTTGACCGGGGTGTTGCTGACCGGCGCGTTGCGCAGGCGGTAATCCGTCAGCCAGCGCGCATAGTCATCCAGGTCGCCGTCGAACTCTTCGACTTTACCGTCCGCCACCAGCAGGAAGTTGTCGGTGGTGCTCTTGAGCAGGTGGCGATCGTGAGACACCACCAGTACTGCACCGCTGAACTCCTGCAAGGCCATGGTCAGCGCCAGGCGCATTTCCAGGTCGAGGTGATTGGTCGGTTCGTCGAGCAGCAGCAGGTTCGGACGGTCCCAGGCGATCAACGCCAGGGCCAGACGGGCTTTTTCGCCGCCGGAGAAATTCAGCACCGGCTCGTCGATACGCGCACCACGGAAATCGAAACCACCGAGGAAGTCGCGCAGGGTCTGTTCGCGCTCGGTTGGCGCCAGGCGCTGCAAGTGCAGCAGCGGGCTGGCCTTGGAGTCCAGCGAGTCCAACTGATGCTGGGCGAAATAACCCACCACAGTGTTCTCGCCACGGGTCAGACGCCCAGCCAGTGGCGACAGCTCGCCTGACAGGTTCTTGATCAGCGTCGACTTGCCCGCGCCGTTGGGGCCGAGCAAACCGATACGCGCACCCGGCGTAAGCTGCAGCTTCACTTTTTCCAGGATGGTCTTGTCGCCGTAGCCCAGACGCGCATCGGAAAGATCCAGCAACGGGCTGGAGATCTTCACCGACTCACGGAACACGAAGTCGAACGGTGAGTCGACGTGGGCCGCCGACAGCTCTTCCATGCGCTCCAGGGCCTTGATCCGGCTCTGGGCCTGCCGGGCCTTGGTGGCCTGGGCCTTGAAGCGGGCAATGTAGCTTTCCATGTGCGCACGTTGCGCCTGCTGCTTCTCGTACGCCTGTTGCTGCTGGGCCAGGCGTTCGGCGCGGGCGCGTTCGAACGCAGTGTAGCCGCCACGATAGAGGGTGATCTTTTTCTGCTCGACGTGGGCGATGTTGTCGACCACGGCGTCGAGGAAATCCCGATCATGGGAGATCAACAGCAAGGTGCCCTGATAATTCTTGAGGAAGTCTTCCAGCCACAGGATCGCATCGAGGTCCAAGTGGTTGGTCGGTTCGTCGAGCAGCAGCAGGTCAGACGGGCACATCAACGCCTGCGCCAGGTTCAGGCGCATGCGCCAGCCGCCGGAGAAGTCGGCGACGGGGCGGTCCATCTGCTCGTTGGTAAAGCCAAGGCCGGCGAGCATTTTGCGCGCCCGGGCGTCAGCCGTGTAGCCGTCGGCGCTGTCGAGTTCCGAGTGCAGGCGCGCCTGTGCGGCGCCGTCCTGGGCTTTCTCGGCCTCGGCCAGGTCGTGTTGCACCTGGCGCAGGCGCAGATCGCCATCGAGCACGTAGTCGATTGCAATACGGTCGAGGGTGTCGATCTCCTGGCGCATATGGGCGATGCGCCAGTCGGCCGGCAGCAGGCAGTCCCCGGAATCCGGGGTCAGCTCACCCAGCAACAGAGCGAACAACGTGGATTTGCCGGCGCCGTTGGCACCGATCAGGCCGGCTTTGTGACCGGCGTGCAGGGTCAGCTCGGCGTCTTCGAGAAGACGTTGCGGGCCACGCTGTAATGTTAGGCTTTGAAGTCGGATCATAATGGCGGCGGAGTCTACCAGCTTCGTTGGCCGCTGGCTTGGGTGTGAATATGTGCGCTGACCTGTGGAGCTTTGCCCTCTCGACTTACGCCCGCTCAGGGTGCGAGGCCGCTTGCCTGCGTTTGCAGGAGCAAGGTGCGGACGTGTGCCTGTTGCTGTGTGGTGCGTGGCTCGAGCAGCGTGCGGTGATAGCGACCGCCGAGCGCATGCAGGCGCTGAAACAGATCGCCGGGTCTTGGCAGACACACGTAATCAAACCGTTACGACAGGTGCGCATGCAATGGCGCGCCATGGCGCTGCAGGATCAGGATTTGGCGGGCTTACGCGAGCGGGTCAAGACCCTGGAGCTGGACGCCGAACGGCAGTTGCTGGAGCGCCTGGAAGCGTTGGCACAAACATGGCCGACAGGCGATGCGCAGGGTCAGCAACGATGGTTGGAAGGACTGGCGGCTGAGGACACCGCCAACCTTGACCACGACGCGCTGCAACAGCTGCGCGTCGCGGCCACCAGCACTTAGGAGGCGCTGGTTGGGGTGGTGCTTGGCGCTACCGGGGCAGGCGTGCTGCTGGCCGGTGCAGTTGGAGCGGTGGCTGCAGCCGGGGCGGCAGCAGGTGTTGCTGGCTTGGCAGCAGCAGGTTTGGCCGCTGGCTTGGCGGCTGGTTTCGCAGCAGCAGGTTTGGCCGCTGGTTTGGCGGCTGGTTTCGCAGCAGCGGTTTTAGCAGCTGGCTTGGCGGCTGGTTTCGCAGCAGCAGTTTTAGCAACTGGCTTGGCGGCTGGTTTCGCAGCAACGGTTTTAGCGGCTGGCTTGGCGGCTGGTTTCGCAGCAACGGTTTTAGCGGCTGGCTTGGCGGCTGGTTTTGCAGCAG